>JAWRKD010000083.1:0-10874 GCA_040307135.1 Desulfovibrionaceae bacterium | reverse complement strand
CCACGGCCGCGGCCGTGTCCCGGCCGTGGGTCAGGGAGACGTGGGCCGTGGATGCGCCCAGGCTGCGGGCCTGTTCCAGGGCTTTGTCCCGCAGGCGCAGCTCGGGCTGGCCCGAGGGCAGGTGCAGGATCTCCACGCTCTGGAAGCCGATGCCCCCGGAAAAACCCGTGCCCAGGGCCTTGACCGCGGCCTCCTTGGCCGCGAACAGGCCCGCCACGTGGGGCGCGGGATCGCCTTGGGGCAGGGCGGCGCGCTCGGCCGGGGTCAGGATGCGGGCGAGAAAGCGCGGGCCGAAGCGGTCCAAGGCCGCGCGGATGCGGGAAAGCTCCGCCAGGTCCAGGCCGATGCCCCGGATCACGGCGCCCGCCTAGTCCGCGAACCCGCGGACGATCTCGGCCATGTCGCGCACCGCGCGCTCAAGGCCCGTGAAGATGGCCCGGGCCATGATGCTGTGGCCGATGGAGTATTCCCGGATGCCGGGCACCCGGGCGAATGGCAGGACGTTCACGTAGTTGAGCCCGTGGCCCAGGTTCACCTCCAGCCCGGCATGCTGGGCCAGGCGGATGCCCTCCAGGATGCGGGCCAGCTCGGCCTCCTCGGCCGCGCGGTCCTTGGCGTCGGCGTAGTGGCCGGTGTGGATCTCCACATAACGCGCCCCGGTCTTGGCCGCGGCCTCGATCTGGCGGGGGTCCGCGTCCACGAACAGGCTGGCCTCGATGCCCGCCTCGGCCAGGGGGGCCAGGTAGTCGCGCAGCTCCTTCTCCCGGCCCAGGCAGTTGAGCCCGCCCTCGGTGGTGAGCTCCTGGCGTTTTTCCGGCACCAGGCACACGGTCTCGGGGCGCACGGCCAGGGCGATGCCCTGCATCTCCTTGGTGGCGGCCATTTCCAGGTGGAGCTTGGTGTTCACGGTGCGGCGCAGGACCTCCACGTCGCGGTCCTGGATGTGGCGGCGGTCCTCGCGCAGGTGCACGATGATCCCGGCCGCGCCGCCCAGCTCGGCCAGGGCCGCGGCCGTGGCCGGTTCGGGTTCGCGGCCCTGGCGGGCCTGGCGCAGGGTGGCCACGTGATCCACGTTGACGCAGAGAACGGGCATGGAATCCTCCAGGGTGTCGATATGTCGATACCTACGGGGGAACGGTCCTGAATGCAAGAAGGCGGCGGGGCGAGGGGTTTTGTTGACACCGGACGGGGCGAGCGGCTATCGCTGATGCGGCTCAATGGGACCAACAGAACAGGAGATCGAGCGCGCATGAATGTCTGCATCGTGGGCACCGGGTACGTGGGTCTGGTTTCCGCCGCCTGCTTCGCCGAGATGGGCAACGACGTGGTCTGCGTGGATGTGAACCCCGAAGTGGTGGCGGGCCTGCGCGCCGGCCGGGTGCACATCTACGAGCCCGGCTTGGAGGACCTGGTGCGGCGCAACACGGCCCAGGGACGCCTCACCTTCACCACGGACATCGCCGAGGGCCTGGCCAAGGCCCTGCCCGTGTTCATCACCGTGGGCACCCCCTCGCTGCCGGACGGCTCCTGCGACCTGTCCTTCGTGGAGGCCGTGGCCCGGGACATCGGGCGCACCATGCAGGGGCCCAAGGTGGTGGTGGACAAGTCCACCGTGCCCGTGGGCACGGCCGACCGCGTGCGCGCCATCATCGCCGCCGAGCTCGAGGCGAGGGGCGCGGACATCGCCTTCGACGTGGTCTCCAACCCCGAGTTCCTCAAGGAGGGCGACGCGGTCAGCGACTTCATGAAGCCCGACCGGGTCATCGTGGGCACGGACAACGAGGCCAGCGCCGAACTGCTCAAGGCCCTTTACTCGCCGTTCGCCCGCAGCCGCGAGAAGCTCATCCACATGGGCCTGCGCAGCGCCGAGATGACCAAGTACGCGGCCAACTGCATGCTGGCCTCCAAGATCTCCTTCATCAACGAGATGGCCGCCATCTGCGAACGGGTGGGCGCGGACGTGGGCGAGGTGCGGCTGGGCATCGGCTCGGACTCGCGCATCGGCTACAGCTTCATCTATCCCGGCGTGGGCTACGGCGGGTCCTGCTTCCCCAAGGACGTCAAGGCCCTTATGGACACGGCCCGCCGGGCGGGCTACGAGCCCCGGGTCCTGAACGCGGTGGACGCCGTGAACCAGGACCAGAAGGTGCTCCTGGCCCGGAAGCTGGAGGACTATTTCGCCCCCCAGGGCGGGCTTTCCGGCAAGACCCTGGCCCTCTGGGGGCTGGCCTTCAAGCCCAACACCGACGACATCCGAGAGGCTCCGGCCCGGGAGATCATCGCCCGCGTCACGGCCCAGGGCATGCAGGTGCGGGCCTTCGACCCGGTGGCTGCGGAGCGCGGCCGCCAGGAGCTGGGCGGCACCCCGGGCCTGACCATCGTGGACCGCCAGTACGAGGCTCTGGAAGGGGCCGACGCCCTGGCCGTGGTCACGGAGTGGAACCAGTTCCGCAACCCGGATTTTGCGCGCATGAAGTCCCTGCTCTCGGCCCCCCTCGTGTTCGACGGCAGAAATCTCTACAATCCCGCTGAGATGGGACGCATGGGCTTCGCCTACTTCAGCGTGGGCCGGGCCCCGGTCCGGGGCTAGGGTTCTGGAAAAAAAGGACGCCCCTCAGGGGCGTCCTTTTTTCGGCGTCGCGCCGGGACCTAGTCGCGGCCGCGGCGGCAGGTGCGGACCTGGAGCTCGTGCAGGATGAGGCGTTCGTATTCGGGGTTGTACCCGACCTCTTCCTGCTCCTGCTCCTTGTCCATGAACTTGGACAGGTATTGGGTCTCTTCCCAGAAGTCCAGGAGTTCGTCGTCGGCCAGATTCCGGATTTGGTCCTCCAGGCTGGCCTGGTCTGAGAACGGGAAGTATTGAGCCATGTAGGGCGTTTCCTCCGGAGGGTTTCCCCCCGCTTACCTTCTGGCGCTCCGCGCGTCAATGAGAGTTTTCCTGGGCGCCGCCGCCGCGGCCCGGGGCGCGCCGATCCCCGGGAAATCTCATTGACAAATGAAATCAGCGTTGCAATAGTTCCTAAAGACAGAGATGGCAGGCCATGGGCATCGGGATGCGCCTGCCGCCAGCCAAAAGGGGAATGCCATGAGCGAAACCGTGAAAAAGCAGGATGACGAACTCATCCAGCTTGTCACCTTCAGCATCGGCGAAGAGGAGTTCGGGGTGGACATCCTCAAGGTGCAGGAGATCATCCGCACCATGGAGATCACCAAGGTCCCCCGTGCCCCGGAATTCGTCGAGGGTGTCATCAACCTGCGCGGCAAGGTCATCCCCATCGTGGACCTGCGCAAGCGTTTCGGCCTGGAGACACGCGACCACGACAAGCACACCCGCATCATCGTCATCGAGATCAACCAGATGATCGTGGGCTTCGTGGTGGACTCGGTGTCCGAGGTGCTGCGCATTCCCGCCAACACCGTGGAGCCGCCGCCGCCTGTTGTCTCGGGCCTGGAGTCCGAGTACATCAGCGGCGTGGGCAAGCTGCAGGACCGCCTGCTCATCCTGCTCGACCTGAACCGGCTGCTCTCCGGCGAGGAGAAGGAAGCCCTGAGCCAGGTCTAGCCGGACCCCCGTCACCACGGCAGGCCGCCTTGCCCGCGACGCGGGAGGCGGCCTGCTTTTTTGGAAGGACCATTGGACCAGCCCAAGGAACTCCTCGAATTTCTCCAGGGGCGCAGGAACAGCCTGCGCGTGTTCAAGAGCGGCCCGGGCTCCCAGGCCCTGCTGGCCCAGACCCTCCTGAACCAGGGCACGAGCGTGGTCCTGGTTTCGGCGGGTGCGCGCGAGCACCGCGAACTGGCCGCGCTCCTGCATCTTTTCCTCGATTGCGGCCGCCGTCCCGGCCAGGAGCCGGAGGAGGGCGCCCCGCCCTGGGAGCGCCCGTGGACCGAGCTGCCCCCCTACCTGCCCAAACGGCCCGAGCCCCAGGAATGGGCCGAGCGCTGGGCCGCGCTCTTCGCCCTGGCCTACGGCCCCAGGCCCCGGGCCGTGCTTCTTTCCGCTGACAACCTCCTGCCCCGCTGGCCCCAGCCCGAGCTGCTGCGGGCCAACACCCTGACGCTGGCCCGGGGCGAGGAACTCTCGCCCGAACTCATCCGCGAGCAGGCCGCGCTCTGGGGCTACGCCGCCCGGCCCCTGGTCTCGGCCCCGGGCGAGATGGCCATGCGCGGCGACATCCTGGACATCTTCGCCCCGGGCTACAGCCTGCCCCTGCGCCTGGAGTTCTTCGGCGACACCCTGGAAGGGGTGCGGCTTTTCGATCCGGCCAGCCAGCGCTCACGGGCGGACCTCCAGGAGGCCGTGCTCCTGCCCGTGGCCCCGGGGCTCTACAGCGGCGAGCACGGCGCAGCCGCCAGGGCCTGGTGGCGCAAGCTCAAGACCACCGGCGAGATGGGGCCGGCCGAGGAGCAGGCCCTGCTGGAGGCCGCGGAGCGGGCCGACGGCCAGGTCTGGCCCGGCCTGTTCTGGCAGAACTCCGTGGGCCTGGAGGCGCACCTGCCCGCGGACGCGGTCTGGATCCTGGCCTCGGCCACGGACCTGCGCGCCCGGCTGGAGGAGCACGTCTTCGCCTGGCGCGAGTTCTTGCGCCGGGAGCAGGAGTCCACGGGCCGGCGCTGGCCCGTGCAGTTCCTGCTGCGGCCCGAGGAGAGCGCGCGCCAGGCTTTCCTGGACAAGCGCCAGCTTGTGTTCGAGGACCTGACCCTGGGCCGCGACCGCGAGGGCGCGGAACTCCAGGAAAAGGGCCTCTCGGCCTTTGCCGACCTCTTCTGGAAGCCCGAGGACCAGCGCCGCCCCTGGACCGCGCTCACCACGGCCCTCAAGGACTGGTCCCGCTCCCGCCGCCAGACCGTGCTCTCCTTCCGCTCCGACCGCTCCCGCCGCAAGTTCCTGACCCTGGCGGCCCAGGAGGATCTGGCCCTTTCCACGGAATACTCCCCGGACGCCCGCGGCCTGTTCGCCCTGGTCTCGCCGCTCAAGAAAGGCTTCGACCTGTCCTGGAGCGGGCTCCTGGTCCTGGCCGAGGACCTGCTCCAGCCCGAGCCCGCGGCCGAGACCCGGCGCGTGTCCCGGGACAAGCCCTTCCAGGGCCTGGAGCGCTACGAGGACCTGCTGGAGGGCGACCTGCTCGTGCACCGCGACTACGGCCTGGCGCGCTTCGGCGGGCTGCACCGGCTTTCGGTGGGCGAGGCGGCCAACAACGACTACCTGCTCCTGTTCTTCGACAAGGACGACCGGCTCTATCTGCCCGTGGACCGGCTCAACCTGGTGCAGCGCTACAAGGGACCCGAGGGCGTGGTCCCGGCCCTGGACAAGCTGGGCGGGGCGCGCTGGCGCAGCACCACGGAGCGCGCCCGCAAGGCCGTGGAGCAGATCGCGGCCGAGCTGGTGGAGATGTACGCCTTCCGCCGCGTGGCCAAGGGCTTCCGCTACGGCCCGCCCGCGGAACTCTACTGGGAGTTCGAGACCACCTTCGGCTTCGAGGAAACCCCGGACCAGGCCAAGGCCGTGACCGACGTGTTCGCGGACATGGAGCGGCCCGAGCCCATGGACCGCCTGGTCTGCGGCGACGTGGGCTTCGGCAAGACCGAGGTGGCCCTGCGCGCGGCCTTCCGGGCCGTGCTGGAGGGCCGGCAGGTGGCCCTGCTCTGTCCCACCACGGTGCTGGCCGAGCAGCACTATCAGACCTTCCTCAAGCGCATGGAGAGCTTCCCGGTGCGGGTGGCCATGCTCAGCCGCTTCGTGCCCAAGGAGCGGCAGAAGGCCGTGGTGGCCGCCACCGCCCGCGGCGAGGTGGACATCCTCATCGGCACCCACCGCCTGCTCTCCCAGGACGTGGCCTTCCCGCGCCTGGGCCTGCTCATCCTGGACGAGGAACAGCGCTTCGGGGTCAAGCACAAGGAAAAGCTCAAGCATTTCCGCAAGAACATCGACGTGCTCACGCTCACGGCCACGCCCATCCCGCGCACGCTCCAGCTCTCGCTCTCGGGCTTGCGCGGGCTTTCGGTCATCGAGACCCCGCCGCCGGAGCGCAAGGCCGTGGAAACGGCCCTGGTGGAGCGCGAGGACGGTTTTTTGCGCAAGGTCCTGGAGCAGGAGCTGGCCCGCGGCGGCCAGGTCTTCTGGGTCTATAACCGGGTCCAGGGCCTGGAGCGGGTGGCGGAATACGTCAAGAGCCTGGCGCCCCAGGCCCGGGTGGGCATGGCCCACGGCCAGATGTCGGAAAAGGCCCTGGAAGACGCCATGCACGGCTTCTGGCACGGCGAGCTGGACGTGCTGGTCTGCACGGCCATCGTGGAGTCGGGCCTGGACTTCCCCAACGCCAACACCCTCATCGTGGATCAGGCCCAGATGTTCGGCCTGGGCCAGCTCTACCAGCTGCGCGGCCGGGTGGGCCGCAGCGAGCGCCAGGCCTATGCTTACTTCATCGTGCCTTCGGTGGACGGATTGCCCGAGCAGTCCCGGCGGCGCTTGCGGATCATCCTGGACATGGATTATCTGGGGGCGGGATTCAAGGTGGCCCTGGAGGACCTGCGCCTGCGCGGGGCGGGCAACATCCTGGGCGAGTCCCAGTCCGGCCAGATCGGCCGGGTGGGGCTGGACTTGTTCCTGGAAATGCTGGAAGAAGAAGTCCGCAGGCTGCGCGGCGAGTCCCGCCGCCAGGTCACGGACCCGGAACTGACCTTCGTGTTCGAGGCGCACATTCCCGGCGACTACATGCAGGACCCGCGGGAGCGCCTGGGCTACTACAAGGCGCTGTCCTCGGCCAACACCGAGAACGCGCTCAAGGACCTGGAGGCCGAGCTGCGCGACCGTTTCGGCCCCCTGCCCGGGGCCCTGGAGAATTTCCTGGCCGTGCTGCACCTCAAGCGGACCCTGTCCCGGCTTCAGGTGATCCGGGCCGAGCTCACGCCCACACGGGCGGTGCTCTCCTTCGGGCCGGACACCGACGCGGTGAGCCCCCAGGACCTGGTGGCCTGGGTGGGCGCGCGGCCCGGCCAGGCCCGGCTCCTGCCGCCGGGCAAACTGGAGGTCCGCCTCCCCGAGACGGGCCGCATCACCGAGAATATGGCTGCGCTCAACCGGGAACTGGACGGGCTGCTGGGCCGCACGGCCGGGGCGGCCACGGAAACCGAGCCATGAAACGACTGCTTCTGCTTTGCCTCGCGCTGCTTGTCTGCACCGCCTGCTCCTCGGCCCCGCGCGAGGAGGAGGGGGTGGTGGCCCGGGTCAACGGCCGGCCAATCTATCTGAACCAGCTCGAATTCCAGCACGACATGCTGCACCTGGAGATCTCCGCGGCCGCGCCCACCGTGGCGGGCCTCAAGCAGGAGTATGGCCAGATACTGGGGCAGCTCATCATGTTGGCCCTGGTCCAGGAGGAGATGGAGGCCCGCGACCTGATCCCCTCCAAGGAGGAGCTGAAGAAGGCCGAGGCGGACATCCGCGCCGACTATCCGCCGGGCGCCTTCGAGCAGGTGCTGGTGGACGAGTACATCGACCTGGAGACCTGGCGCAAGCAGCTCAAGGGCCAGCTCATCCTGGAACGTTTCTTCCAGCAGGTCCTGCGGCCCCAGGTGCGCATCGAGTACACCGAGGCCGAGGCCTACTACCAGGAGCACATCCAGGAGTTTTCTCTGCCGCCGCGGCTGCGGCTGGCCGTACTCCTGGCCCAGGACAAGGATGCCGTGGACAAGGCCCTGGACCGCTACCGCCAGGGCCGCGACATGACCGCCCTGCTGGCCGAGAGCGGATCGGCCACGGCCCGGGAGATCACGGTGCGCGACAGCCAGCTGCCGGAGAAGTGGCGCGACCTGCTGGCCAAGCTCCAGCCCGGCCAGGCCACCGGCGTGCTCCATGACGAAGCGGGCTACCAGAGCCTGATCCTCATGGAGCGCCTGCCCGCCGCGGTGCTGCCCCCGGCCCAGGCCTACCCGCTCATCGAGCAGGCTCTGGCCGAGATCAAGCTCCAGGAGGCATTTGAGAAGTGGCTTTCGGCCAAGATCGCCAAGGCCAAGATCACGGTCAGCGCCCATCTCCTGCCCAGGGACAGCGAGGCGGCCCAGGCCGACGACTCGGGCCGGGGCGAGATGAACCTGCTGGGCGACCAGGGCGAGAGCCAGGACGAGGTTTCGGGCGAATCCCACGAGCAGGGGGAGGGGGTCATCATGGAGCCCGCAGAGGACCAGGAAGTGGACCAGGGCGACCTGGAGGAGCCCGTGGAGACCGCGCCGCAGCCGGCCAAGCAGCCGGCCGGGAAGCGGCCCGCCCAGTGATTCCGGCCCGGTCGGCGTTGCATCCCGGGGGCAAAGAGACTACAGTAAGCCGCACTTTCGGGTTTTTGCGCCAGCAAGGAGTCACCGTGTTCAAACGCAGTCTTGCCCGCCTTGTGTTGCTTCTCGTTCTCTGCCTTGGTTTCGCGGCCCCGCTTCGCGCGGCGGAATACGTGGCCGACCGCATCGTGGCCGTGATCAACGGCCAGATCATCACCGACTTCGAGGTGCGGCAGCAGGTCAAGTACGCCACGGACAGCGGCCAGGTTTCCGTGGACGGCCCCGCTCAGCTCAAGGCCCTGCGCCGCCAGATCATCGATCAGATGATCACCGACATCCTTCTGGAGCAGGAGGCCCAGCATTACGGCATCAAGGTCTCCGACTCCGAGGTCAACGCCGCCATCCGCGACGTCATGGAGCGCACCGGCCTGAACGAGGAGCAGCTCCGCAAGGAGCTGGCCGTGCAGGGCCTGACCTGGGAGAAATTCTTCGAGAACAAGCGCACCGAGATCAAGAAGCGCAGCCTGGTGGCCGGGCTGGTCAAGGTCGTGGTCAGCGAGGACGAACTCCGGCAGGCCTTTGACGAGAAGCACGGCAAGGCCGAGCAGGGCGACTACCTGCACCTGCGCATCATCCTCCTGCCCGAGGGCATGAGCGCGGCTTCGGTGAAGCGTGACATCGAATCCGGCAAGATGACCTTTGCCAAGGCCGCGGAGGTCTTTTCCCAGGGGCCGGGCGCGGACCAGGGCGGCGACCTGGGCGTGGTGGCCCGCAAGGACCTGGCCTCGGAATGGGGCAAGGCCCTGGACGGCGTGGCCGTGGGCGGCGTGAGCAAGCCCTTCCGTATCCAGGCCCAGGAGGCGCTGCTGTACATCGATTCCGTGGCCGAGGCGCCCACCGGCGATTTCGAGGCGGAAAAGAACCAGCTCTACGAAATGATCTACACCCGCAAGATGGAGACCTTCCTCAAGGAATACCTGGACAAGCTCCGGGAGAAGGCCGTCATCGAGTACCGGGACTAGACGGCGGTCCGACCGCCGGGAGTGCACGCATATGACATTGAAGGAACTGGGGGAGCAGCTGCGCCGCGAGCGCGAGCGCAAGGGCCTGTCCGTGAAGCAGGTGATGGAGTCCACTAAGATCAGCCGCCGCATCTTGGTGGCCATCGAGGAGGGGGACCGCGCCAACCTGCCGCACCCCGTCTATGCCAAAGGTTTCATTCGCAATTACGCCCGGCTCCTGGATCTGAACCAGGACGAGCTGCTGGACGCCGTGGCCCAGGAATTCAACGTGGAGGACGAGGAGGAGCGCCAGTACTCCCGCGCCACGGCCCGCCGCGCCGTGGCCGGCAGCGCGCCGGCTCCGGCCGCCAACGGCCGCCGCATCTGGCCCACGGTGCTGCTCATCGCCATCCTGGTGGCCGTGCTGGCGGCCATGGTGGTCTATCTCCAGCGCCGCGGCGCGCTCTCGGCCCACGGCCCGGCCGCGCCCCAGACCCAGGAACAGGCCGCCGCGCCTGCCGTTGCGCCGGCCGCGCCCGAGGCCCCGGCCCCGGTCCAGGAGCAGGCCGAGGCCCCGGCTTCCGAGCCCGCGCCCGCGCTTCCGGCCCCGGTGCCTGTCCAGGAGCCCCCCAGGCCCGTGGCGCAAGAGGCCGCCAAGCCCGCGGCCCAGGAGCAGGCCCAGCCCCATCCCGGAGCCAAGGTCCTGACCGTGGTGGCCAAGCCCGGCCAGATGTGCTGGATGGAGGTCTCGGTGGACGGGGCGGACAAGAAGGAGTTCTTCATCCGCAGCGGCGAATCCGTGCGCTTCGAGTACGCCGAGAAGCTCTGGATCAAGCTCGGCAACGTGGGTGGCGTGAACGTGACCCACAACGGCAAGGCCGTGATCACGGACGGCGCGGGCTGGAGCGTCAAGACCCTGACCTTCCCGTAGGCCGCGCAGCGAGGGGCGGGGGTACATGGAATTCACCGAAAAGGCCCTGGTCGTCAAGGTGGGGCGTTTTCGGGAGAACGACTCCTGGGTCCGCCTCATCACCCCGGCGCGCGGCGCGCTGACCGCCTTCGCCTTCGGGGCCTGCCGCAGCCGCCGCCGCTTCTGCGGCTGCCTGGACAGCCTGAACCTGCTGCTCTGCAAGGTGGGCTCCAGCAAGCGCGGGGCCTACCTCACCCTGGAGGAAGGCACCCTGCTCCAGGGCTTTCCGCGCCTCAAGGCCGATCCGCACCGCCTGGGCATGGCCGTGAACTGCCTCAAGTTCGTGGAGGCCGTGGAGGTGGGGCCTGCCGGAGGCCGGGCGGTCTTCGACCTCCTGCTTGACAGTCTTCATGTTCTGGAGGAAACCAGCGAACCGCCGGATGTTTTTCCGCTGTTCTTCCGGGCCAGGGCCGCCTTTGAGCAGGGCTTCGGCCCGGACTTCGCCGTCTGTGCGCAGTGCGGCAGGCCCGCGGCGGAGATGGAGCAGGGCGTCTTCCTGGTGGAAAAGGGGCGGATCGCCTGCGCCGCCTGCCGCGCGCCCGGCCTCCGGCAGGCCCCACCTCCACGGCCTCCACGAACTTGAGGCAGTTCACGGCCATGCCCAGGCGGTGCGGATCGGCCTTGAGGCGCGG
>JAWRKD010000082.1:0-26441 GCA_040307135.1 Desulfovibrionaceae bacterium | reverse complement strand
CCCCCACGCCGCCCCGGTGGTGCGGCCGTCGGGCACCCTGGTGCGCGACGTGGTGGCCGTGGGCGTGTCCACGGGCGGCCCGCCGGCAGTGCAGAAGATCCTCTCGGCCCTGCCCGCGGATTTCCCGGCAGGCATCGTCATCGCCCAGCACATGCCTCCGGCCTTCACCGGGCCGTTCGCCAAGCGCCTGGACGGGGTCTGCAAGATCAACGTCAAGGAGGCCGAGACCGGGGACAAGCTCACCCCGGGCTGGGCCTTCGTGGCTCCGGGCGGCAAGCACCTGGTCCTGGAGCAGAAGGTCAGCCGCATTGAGCTGGTCATCACGCCGGACCCCAAGGAGGCGCTGTACAAGCCCTCGGCCAACGTGCTCGTGGCCTCCACGGCCAACGCCGTGGGCCGACGCGCCCTGGGCGTGATCCTCACGGGCATGGGCAGCGACGGCATGGAGGGGGTCAAGGTGCTCAAGGAGAAGGGCGGCCGCGCCCTGGCCCAGAGCGACGCCACCTGCGTGGTGTACGGCATGCCCAAGGCCATCGTGGACGCGGGGCTGGCCGACGAGATCGTGGACATCGACGACATGGCCGGGGCCATCCTCGGCAACCTCTACAAGTAGCCCCGGGGGCGGAGGCGTCCGATGCAGGAGTGCAGAAGCATCATCGAACGGCTGAGGAGCGACGACACCGAGGTGCTGCGGGAGGCCGCCTTCGAGGCCGGCGAGGCCCGCTGCGAGGAGGCCGTGCCCCTGCTGGCCGGTCTGCTCCAGTCCTCCAACCTCGGCGTCCAGGAGGCCGCGGACCGAGCCCTGCGCTCCATTGGCGGCCGCAGCGTGATCCAGGCCGCCATCCCGCTTTTGCGCGTGGACGACGCCCCGGCCCGCAACCTGGCCATGGACATCCTGCGCGCCCTGGCGGCCCAGGACGTGGCCTCGCTCATTCCGCTCATCCGCGACGAGGACGCGGACATCCGCATCTTCGCCGCCGACATCCTGGGCTCCACGGACAATCCCGCGGCCGTGCCCGTGCTCTGCGAGGCTCTGCTCAAGGACCCGGAGGTCAACGTGCGCTACCAGGCCGCGGTGAGCCTGGGCGCCCTGGGCCGGCCCGAGGCCGCCCCCTGCCTGAACAAGGCCATGGAGGACGAGGAGTGGGTCCAGTATTCGGTCATTGAGGCCCTTTCCAAGATCAAGCAGTCCAGCTCCGTGGGCGCCCTGGTCAAGGCCATGTCCCACACCTCGGACCTGGTCACCTCCATGATCATCGACGCTCTGGGCGAGATGGGCAACGTCAAGGCCGTGCCCATGCTCCTCAAACGCCTGGAGGAGTCGCCCACGGCCCTGCGCAACAAGATCGTCAAGGCCGTGGTCCGCATCCTGGGCGGCAAGTCGCTCCAGCTCCTCTCCCTGGACGAGCGCGAGAACCTCAAGGTCTATATGCTGGTGGCCCTGGAGGACGAGGACCCGGAGGTGCAGGACGCGGCCATCCAGGGCCTGGCCTTCGCCGGGGGCGAGCGGGCCTCCGAGGCCGTGATCAAGATCGCCAGCCGCCTGGACGCGGACAAGGACCAGGAGCGGCTGCAGCAGACCGTGCGCGCCCTGGCTCAGATCGGCCTGACCAGCGCCATGCGCTCCAGCCTGCTGTCCGACGACGCGGACGAGACCCGGGTGGCCGTGCTGGCCCTGGCCTTTGTGGACGATCCCAGCGTGCCCCAGGTGCTCATCGACGCCTTCTGGCGGCACAGCCGCGACCTCCAGCGCCTCATCATCGAGACCCTGGCCAAGGTGGCCGGACCCTCCAGCAAGTCCTTCTTCCTGGACGTGCTGGACCGCCACGAGGACGGCAAGGTCCTCAAGTCCGCGGCCTACGTCCTGGGCCAGAAGCTCCACCTGGAGGAGGCCGCCGACCGGCTTTTCGCCCTGCTGGAACACAAGTACGACGACGTGAAGGAGGCGGGCCTGGAGGCCTGCATCGCCATCGGCGGCCCGCACGTCAACGCCCGCTTCCAGGAGTTCTACGAGAGCAAGGACCCCATGAAGCGGCTCATGGCCGTGTACGCCTTCGGCCGCATGGGCCTGGCCGAGCACTGGGAAGCCCTGAAGAAGGCCCTGCATGACGAGGTGCCGGACATCCGCAAGGTGGCCCTGGAGGCCATCGCGGGCATGTGCTGGGAGTCGGACGCCTGGCTGCCGCTTCTGGAGGACCGCCTGCGCGACGAGAGCCGCGACGTACGGCTCACGGCCATCGACCTCATGGGCCGCTGCTACGGCAAGGAGGTCATCCCCTTCCTGCTCACGGCCCTGGACGACGAGGACGACTGGGTCAAGGTCCGCGCCCTGGATGCCCTGGGCGCGCACCAGGAGCGCGAGGCCGTGCCCCGCGTGGTGCCCCTGCTCCAGCATCCCAACCGGCTGGTGGCCATCAAGGCCGTGGAGGCCTTGGGCAACATCGGCGGCACCTCGGCCTTCCGCGCCCTTTTGGACATCTCCACCAGCGAGGACGAGCCCGAGCTGCAGGAGGCTGTGGAGACCGCCATCGCCAAGATCCAGGAAGCACACGAGACGGGGGAATAGGGGCCGATGTCCTCGCTTTTTTCCAAGACCATCACCCTGGGCAAGGAGCTCAAGGTTTCCGATGCGGAGTTCGCCCAGCTGCGGGACTTCATCTACCAGCAGTGCGGCATCTACGTGGCGGACAACCGCAAATACCTGCTGGAAAACCGCTTGGCCAACCGGCTCAAGCACCTCAACCTCAAGAACTTCGCGGAATACTACTACTATCTCCAGTACGACGCGGGCCGCAAGGAGGAGCTCAACCGGCTCTTCGAGGTCATCACCACCAACGAGACGAGTTTCTACCGCAATCCGCCCCAGCTTCAGGTCTTTCAGGAACAGATCCTTCCCGATGTGCTCCAGTCCCTGCGCAAGAGCGGCCAGAAGAAGCTGCGCATCTGGTCTGCCGGCTGCTCCACGGGCGAAGAACCCTACACCATGGCCATCATCATCGCCGAGGTGCTCAAGACCGAGCTGGCCTCCTGGGACGTGCGCATTACGGCCAACGACCTCTCCGAGCGGGTGCTCGAGTCGGCCCGGCGCGGGGTCTATAACGAGTACACCCTGCGCACCACGCCCAAGGAGATCCTGGCCCGCTATTTCGACAAGCAGGACATGTTCTACAGCGTGCGGCCCGAACTCAAGAAGCTCATCCTGTTCCACCAGATCAACCTGAGCGACATGGTCCAGGTCAAGCGGGTGGAACGCTCCCAGATCATCTTCTGCCGCAACGTGATCATCTATTTCGACGACGACATGAAGAAGAAGGTCATCGGCTCGTTCTACGACAACCTGCTGCCGGGAGGCTATCTCATCATCGGCCACTCGGAGTCCCTGCACAACATCTCCAGGGCCTTCAAGCCGATCCATTATCCCGGCGCGATCATTTACAAAAAGGAGGAATAGGGCGGCGGTCCGGAACTCTCAAGGCGGAAGAGGAGGACAGGTGGAAGCGAGGATACTGGCCGTGGCCAACCAGAAGGGCGGGGTGGGCAAGACCACCACGGCCCTGACCCTGGGAGCGGCCCTGGCCCGCCTGGGCAGGCAGGTCCTGGTCATGGACCTGGACCCCCACGGCAACGCCTCGGTGCACCTGGCCTTCTACCCCGAGAACCTGGACTACACCGCCTATGACCTGTTCCACGCCGAAGACGGAGACAGCGGGGTTTGGGAGCGCATCGTGAAGCGCCGCGAGGGCATGAGCTTCGACTTCGTGCCCGGCCATATCCGGCTGTCGGAACTGGAGGTGGACCTCAAGGACCGCAAGAACAAGGGCCTGATTCTTTCCCAGGGCCTTTCCCGCGTGCGCGGCCGTTACGACTACGTGCTCGTGGACTGCCCGCCCCACGTGGGCGTGCTCCTGGTGAACGCGCTGGTGGCCTCGGACCTGGTGATCATCCCGATCCAGACGGATTTCCTGGCGCTCTACGGCATCCGGCTCCTGTTCGACACCATCCGGCTCTTGAACAAGGTCCTGCCCCGGCCGGTGCGTTTCAAGGCCCTGGCCACCATGTACGACAAGCGGGCCTCGGCCTGCAGAAGGATCCTGCGGCTCATGCGGGACAAGCTGGGAGAACGGGTTTTCGACACGGTCATCAACCTGGACACGCGCTTCCGCGAGGCCTGCGCCCAGGGCCGGGTCATCTTCGAGCTGGACCCGGAAACCCGCGGCGCCTTGGAATACATGCAACTGGCCCGGGAGATCGACGAGCATGAAGACACCTGAGAACTATTTCATCGAGGACGTGAAGCTGCCGGGCGAGGAGCGCGGCGGGGACCTGTCCCAGGCCGAGCAGGCCTTTCTGGACAAGTACGTGGGCCTGGACCAGGACGGCGTGCTCTCGCGCACGCCGCGGGTGGACCCGCGCAGCGACGCGGTGCTGCCCGGGTTCGCGGCCAAGCAGGGCGGCCCCGAGGACCAGGGCACGGACGCGGGCTTCGAGGCCCGGGTGCGCGAGATGCCCGAGGTCCAGCTGGTGAGCTTCGCCCTGGGCGAACGGGAGTTCGCCCTGCCCATCATGGTCATCCAGGAAGTGATCAAGCACGTGCCGGCCACCAAGCTGCCCGCGGCCCCGTCCTTCATCGCGGGCATCATCAACCTGCGGGGCAAGGTCACGCCGCTCCTGCGGCTGCGCAACCTCATGGGGCTCAAGGCCGAGACCGGGGCGGACCGCTTCATCGTCATCTGCCGCCATCGCGGGCTCCAGGTTGGGCTCATGATCCAATCCGTGGCCACCATGTACCGCGCCCGGCACGAGGACGTGGACTGGGGCGTGGCCGCGCACTTCGGCGACAGCGCGGAATTTCTCATGGGACTGCTCAAGAACGGGGACAAACTGGTGAGCGTCCTGTCCATCGACAGCCTGGTGGAAGGCGTCTTGAGACGCGAAGGAGGCCCCGATGCCTAAACATATTCTCATTGTGGACGATTCCAAGACTGTGAGGAACCTCGTGGCCTTCATCATGAAGAAGGAAGGGTTCAAGGTGACCACGGCCGAGGACGGACTGGACGGGCTGGAGAAGCTCTACGCGGCCGAGCAGGTGGACCTCATCGTCTCGGATGTGAACATGCCGCGTATGGACGGGCTGAGCTTCATCAAGACCGTGCGCGAGCAGGAGACCTACCGGGACATCCCCATCGTGGTCCTCTCCACGGAGGGCCAGGACAAGGACATTCAGATCGGCCTGACCATCGGCGCGAACCTGTACATGGTCAAGCCTGCGCAGCCGGAGAAGCTGGTTCGCAACGTGAAGATGCTGCTGGGATAGTGACGCCTCGGGCCGCGCGCCCGGGGGATGGGCCGCGCGGGAGACGCGCGGTTGCGCGCCCGCATGGGGGGGCTGATGAGCCAGGAATTCATGGATCCGGAAATTCTTGCCGATTTTTTCGTCGAGGCCAAGGAGCATCTCGAGACCATCGAGCCGAACCTCCTGGAGCTTGAGAAAAATCCCACCAACCTGGGGCTCTTGAACGAGATTTTCCGACCCATGCACTCGCTCAAGGGAGCCTCGGGCTTTCTCGGGCTGAACAAGATCAACAGTCTGGCCCACAAGGCCGAGAACATCCTGGATGAACTGCGCCAGGGCAGCATGGCCGTGACCGCGGAGATCATGGACATCATCCTGGCCGCCACGGACGCCCTGCGCACCATGGTGGAGAGCCTGGAAACCAAGGGCAACGAGGGCGAGGTGGACACCTCCCCGATCATCGCCCGCATCGAGGCGGCCCTGGCCGGCGGCGTTGCGCCGGAGCCGGCCCCGGCCCAGGCCGGAGCAGAGCCCGAGGCCGCGCCCGAGCCCGCGCCCGAGCCCGCGCCGGAGCCCGAACCCGAGCCCGAGGCCCCGGCCAACGGCCGCAGGCCCACGCTCCAGGTGGAGGCCGATCCGGACTTCGACGCCACGCCCTACACCCTGACCACGGTGGGCGAAGGCCACTTGGCCGACTTCCTGGAGGAGGCCGGCGAGATCGTGGCCAACCTGAACCAGTCCCTGGTGGACCTGGAAGCCGCAGACGGCGAGAACTCCGGCCTGGTCAACGACATCTTCCGCTACTTCCACAACCTGAAAGGCAACAGCGGAATCATCGGCTTCCGCGAACTGAACGCCCTGACCCACGAGGGCGAAACCCTGTTCAACAAGGTGCGCAAGGGCGAGATGGCCGTGAGCCAGGGCCTCATCGACCTGCTCCTGGCCGTGGTGGACTCCATCGAGGCCGTCATCGGCAAGGTGGACGTGAAGACCGGCCGGGTGGTGCCCGTGGACATCTCCGGCTTCGTCTCCCTGCTCCAGCGCGCCGCGGAAGGCGGCGAGCTGCCCCAGGCCTCGGCCCGCGGCGCGGCCGCTGCGGAAGCCGCCCCGGCCGAGGAGCCTGCCGGGGCCGAGGAGCCTGCCCCGGCCGAAGAAACGGCCCCGGCCAAGGAGCCAGCCCCGGCCCCGTCCGGCGACCTGCCGGCCTATGACCCCGAGGACGTGGCCGTGTTCGAGTCCACGGTCAAGCAGCAGATCGACAACGTGACCTTCGCCCTGGAGGCCCTGCGCAAGGACGCCTCCCAGGGGGAGATCGTGGACGGCCTGTACCGCAGCCTGGTCACCTTCCAGAACTCGGCGGGCTACATGGGCCTGGAGGAGGTGCGCGGCTACGCCGAGCGCACGGCCAAGCTCGTGGACCAGGGCCGCAAGTCCGGCATCGGCTTCGAGATGATGCTGGACATCCTGGAGCAGGAGTTCGCCATCCTGCGCGACATGGTGCTCAAGGACCTGGCGGCCATTGCCGCGGCCCAGGGCGTTGCGCCCGCTGCTCCGCCCGCCGCGCCCAAGCCCGGGCCCAAGCCTGAACCGGAGCCCGAGCCCAAGCCTGAATCGAAGCCCGAGCCCAAGCCTGCTGCCAAGCCCGCCGCCCCGGCCCCCAAACCGGCGGCCCCGGCGCCCAGACCCGCCGCGCCCAAACCTGCGCCTCGGCCCGAGCCCAAGCCCGAGCCCGGCCCGGCCATGCCCGTGGCCGGCCAGGCCGCGTCGGGCGGCGAACCGGCCAAGCAGAAAGCCTCCACCACCATCCGGGTGGACCACCAGAAGCTCGACCATCTCATGAATCTCATCGGCGAGCTCATCATCAACCGCAACCGCTATTCCATGCTGGCCCGGGCACTGGAGGAGGGGCAGCAGGAAGTGCACATGGTGGCCCAGCAGCTCACCGAGACCACCTACGCCATGGCCCGCATTTCCGACGACCTGCAGGACACCATCATGAAGGTCCGCATGGTCCCGGTGCAGACGGTCTTCTCCCGCTTCCCCCGCCTGGTGCGCGACCTCTCTCGCAAGAGCGGCAAGGAGGTGGAGCTCATCCTGGAAGGCGAGGAGACCGAGCTGGACAAGAGCGTGGTGGAGGAGATCGGCGATCCCCTGGTGCACCTCGTGCGCAACGCCGTGGACCACGGCCTGGAGCCCGAGGACGTGCGCGTGGCCGCTGGCAAGAAGGGCACCGGCCACGTCTGGCTGCGCGCCTACCACAAGGGCAATTCCGTGGCCATCGAGGTGGAGGACGACGGCCGGGGCATCGACCCGGAGAAGATGCGCCAGGTGGCCGTGAAAAAGGGCCTCATGACCCAGGAGGAGGCCCAGGCTCTGGGCGACCGCGAAGCCATCGAGCTCATCTTTGCCCCGGGCTTCTCCTCGGCCGAGAAGATCACCGACATTTCGGGCCGCGGCGTGGGCATGGACGTGGTCAAGACCAACATCAAGAACCTCAAGGGCAACGTCCAGACCCACTCCGAGGTGGGCAAGGGCACGCGCATCACCCTGACCCTGCCCCTGACCCTGGCCATCATCGACGCCCTCATGGTCCAGGTGAACGGCCATACCTACGCCATCCCCTTGGACGCCGTGTCCGAGACCACCAAGATCGAGACCGAGCGCCTGGCCGACGTGAACAAGCGCAAGGCCGTGACCCTGCGCGGCGAGGTCCTGGGCATCATGGAGCTCTCCCAGCTCCTCAAGCTCCCGGCCAATGAGGAGAACCGCGAGATACTGCCCGTGGTGGTCATCCACGACAACGAACGCCGCCTGGGCATCGTGGTGGACCGTCTTCTGGAGCGCCAGGAGATCGTCATCAAGCCCCTGGGCCACACTACCAACACCTTCGAGATCAAGGGCATCTCCGGAGCCACCATCATGGGCGACGGCTCGGTGGTGCTCATCCTTGACCCGCACGAGATATACGCCCTGTCCACCCAGCTGGACCGCTGAGCCCCTGGCTGCGAAGCGACAAAAAAGGCCCGCCCGGGACACCGGACGGGCCTTTTCGTTGGCCGTGGATCAGGCGAAGAACAGTTCCGCGGACAGGGCCAGGAGCAGGGCGTGGAAGAGCCAGGCCGCCAGGGCCGCGCCGAGCATGAGGCCTTTGAGCCGCATGGGCGAGCCGCTTCGGGCCACGGCCCACCAGCTCCCGGCGCAGAGGAGCATGAGCAGGGCGGCCAGGCCCCAGAGCAGGGCCGTGGGCGAGGCCAGGACCAGGCCGCGCAGGCCGGG
Source organism: Desulfovibrionaceae bacterium (assembly GCA_040307135.1). Classification (GTDB taxonomy): domain Bacteria; phylum Desulfobacterota; class Desulfovibrionia; order Desulfovibrionales; family Desulfovibrionaceae; genus Aminidesulfovibrio. Next base: position 17,872 of record JAWRKD010000082.1, on the reverse strand, counting down.
CTCCAGGCTGAGCAGGAGCCAGGGCTGCACGGCCAGGGCGGGCAGCACGCAGAGCGCGGCCCAGCGTGCGGCCAGGCGCATGGAGAAGGCGTAGTAGTCCCGGCCGTAGTTGTCGCGGTCGCGGCGATGCAGGAGGAAGAGCAGGGCCATGGCTCCGGCCAGGGCCGGGGCCAGGGCCGCGTACTGGGCCAGGCAGGGCCAGAAGGGCGACCCCGGGGCCGGAAACAGGCCGGAAGCCGTGGCGGTCTCGGGCGAGAGCAGGGCCGTGAAACCGCGCAAGGCGGGCAGCGAGAGCCAGACGGCCGTGAGCGAGGCCAGCCCGGCCAGGGCGCCCAGCGCGAGGTGCGGGCCCTTGGGCAGGCCCCAGCCGAAGCGGTACAGGCCGTGGAGCAGCAGGACCGCCGCCATGGCCCCGTAGAACGGGAACAGGGGCGAGCCCGGGGCGTGCAGGCGCTCCATGATCTCGGGGAAGCGCACGGCGGCCAGCCCGGCCCCGGCCGCGGTGACCGCCAGGGCCAGGAGCAGCAGGCCGAAGCCCATGACCGCCAGGTGCTGGGCGAACTTTTCCAGGAAGGCCTTGCGCTGGGCCCGGCCCATGGCCTCGGCCGCGAAGGCCAGGAGCGGAGCGCCCAGAGCCGCCAGGCCGAGCACGTCGAAGAAGGCCGGGGCCAGGACGCTGGAGAGCATGGTCAGCGCGTCGTGAAATTCCGTCATGGACAACAACTCCCAGGAGAGATGGCTGCCAGGGTTTTGCCCCAAAACCCGGAGCCTGGCAAGCCGGGGCCGCGTCTCCGGGCCTCTGGATTCCTTGCAAAATCCCCGGGCATGGCCTATGGGACTGGAAGAATGAAGACCCTTGCCGCCACGTCACTGGGTTTCCTGGCCCTGCTCCTGCTCCTGGCCGGATGCGCGGCCAAGAACCCGCCGCCCTCGGAAGACAGCATGGAGTGGCGCGTCAAGAGCCTGGAGGAGAGTTTCCTCCAGTTCCAGGAGGCCCAGCGCGGGACCCAGGACAGCATCGCCGCCCTGGAGGCCCGCATGGAGGAGCGGCTCAAGCGCCTGGAGGCCGAGCTGGAGGAGGCCAAGCTTCAGATGAGCCAGCAGCCTCCGGCCCCGGAACCGCCTGTGGCGCGCAGCCCCGAGCCGCGGCCCTGGACCGCGCCGCCCACCAAGATCCCGGAACCGGCCAGGGCCGAAAAGTCCGCGGCCCCGGCCAAGGCCCAGAAGTCCAAGGCCAAGGCCGCTGCCGCCCCGGCTCCTGCCCCGGCCAAGGCCCCGGCCAAGGAGTCCCAGGCCGCCTACGAGCGCGGCCTGCGCTTGGTCCTGGCGGACAAGCCCGTGGAGGGCCGCGAAGCGCTCCAGGAATTCCTTAAGAACTATCCCAACGATTCCCTGGTTCCCAACGCCCACTATTGGATCGGCGAGACCTGGTACGCCCAGAAGGACTTCACCCAGGCCATCCTGACCTTCAAGGACGTGACCCAGAAGTTTCCCCGGCACGACAAGGCGGCCGCGGCCCTGTACAAGATCGGCCTGGCCTACGAGGCCGTGGGCGACAAGGCCAACGCCGTGTTCTACCTGAAGGCCCTGCTGGACGAGTACCCCCGCTCCGAGCAGGCCGCCCCGGCCCGCCTCAAGCTCAAGTCCCTCCAGGGCTGAGCCCGTCCCGTGAACGCCGCAGCGGACAAGGAATTCTTCGCCTGTCTGGCCCTGCGCCACTGCCCCGGCCTGGGGCCGCGCCGGGCCCTGCCTCTTTTGACCCACTACGGCTCGGCCTACGCCGCGGTGCAGGACGCGGAAAACTGGCGCAGGCTGGGTCTGGTTCGCGAGGCGGACCTGGTCCGGGCCTGCCGGGCCGAGGCCTGGCGTTCCGGGGCGGAAGAGGAGTTCCGCGCGGCTCGCAGCCTGGGCCTGAACCGGCTGTGCTGGGGCGACGCGGCCTATCCCGAGAGCCTGCGCCAGATCCCGGACCCGCCGGTGGTTCTCTATTTCGCCGGGGACGCGGGCCTGCTCCGCAATCCGGCCGTGGCCGTGGTAGGGGCGCGGGAGTGCACCAACCTGGGCCTGGCCTCGGCCGAGCGCATCAGCAGCGGGCTTTCGGCCGCTGGTCTCACCGTGGTCTCGGGCCTGGCCGTGGGCATCGACCGCCAGGCCCACCTGGGAGGGCTCTCGGGCCCGGGCTCCTCCATCGCCGTGCTCGGCGCGGGGCTGGACCAGGACTACCCGCCGCAGAACGGCGACCTGCGCAAGGTTCTGGAGGCGCGTGGCTTGGTGCTCAGCGAATTCGCGCCCGGCGCGCCGCCCCGGCCCGGCAACTTCCCGGTGCGCAACCGCATCATCAGCGGCCTGTCCCTGGGCGTGGTGGTGGCCGAGGCCGCCCGCAAGAGCGGCAGCCTCATCACCGCCCGCCTGGCCCTGGAGCAGGGCCGCGAGGTCTTCGCCGTGCCCGGGCCCTTGGGCCAGCCCGCTTTCGTGGGCTGCAACGACCTGATCCGCCAGGGCGCCTGCCTGGTGGACAAGGCCGAGGACATCCTGGAGTCCCTGCGTTTCGCCCTGCGCTTAAGCCTGGAGGACCTGTCGCCCGCAACGCCCGATTTCCAGGCCCCGGACCTGCCCCCGGCCCGGCCGCCGCAGGAGGAGCCGCTGCGGCCCGTGCCCCGCGCCGCAGGCAAGGGCAAAGCCAAGGCCGCGCCGAAGCCCAGGCCCCGGCCCGAACCCGAGCCGCCCGCGGACCTGCCGCCCCTGGAGCGCGACCTGCTGGGGCTGCTGCGGCGCGACCGCAAGGCCCACATCGACACCCTCTGCCGTGAGCTGGACCGCCCCAGCGCCGAGGTGGGCAGCGCCCTGCTCCTGCTGGAGATGAAGAGCCTGGTGCGGCAGTGGCCGGGCATGTGCTACACGCTGTTCGAGGACGAAGAGGCTTACGGAAACTGAATGTTTTTCGGCCTTGAGCCTGCGCGCCGGGCAGGATATGATCCGGCCAGCCAATGCAGGGAGCGCCCGCAATGCAGAAGATTCCGCTCACCCTGGCCAAGCCCGGCATGAAGCTGGCCAAGGCCGTGACCCGCGACAACGGCATGGTGGTCATGGGCCCGGGCATGGAGCTCACCGAGTCCCACCTGGACCGGCTGCGCAGCATGGAGGTGGACCGCATCACCGTGGAAGGCAACCCCCTGGAGGGGGCCTGCTGCGGGGTGGACACCTCGGCGGCCCACCGCCTGGAGCGCCTGGACCATCTCTTCCGCCGCCTGGCCGGGGACCCCTGGCAGGACGAGGTGCGCGGCTTCCTCAACGAATACCTGCGGATCAAGGCCGCCGAGCAGGCGGCCCGGGCCGCGGCCGAGGGCAAATAGGATGGATGAGGATCTCAAGACTTCGGTCAAGGGCCAGATCCTGTCCATCAAGGATCTGCCCACCCTGCCCAAGGTCCTGGACGAGGTGAGCCGCCTGGTGCAGGACCCCAACGCCAACACCGACGAGATCGCCAAGATCATCTCCCGGGACCAGGTCCTGTCGGCCAAGGTCCTCAAGATGGTCAATTCGCCGGTCTATGGCTTCCCGGGCCGCATCGGCACGGTGCAGCACGCCCTGGTCCTGCTCGGCTTCAACGTGGTGCGCGGCATCATCATCTCCACCTCGGTCTTCGACATGATGGTCAAGGCCATGGAAGGCCTTTGGGAGCACAGCCTGGGCTGCGCCCTGGCCGCCAACGTGGTGGCCCGCGCCGCGGGCCTGCCCGACCCCGAGGAATATTCCGTGGCCGGGCTCCTGCACGACCTGGGCAAGGTGGTGGCCGCGGTGCAGATGCCAGAGCTGCACGAGTCCGTGTCCCAGGCCGTGCGCGAACAGGACCTGCGCTGGTTCGAGGCCGAGCGCGCGGTCATGGGCTTCGGCCACGACCGCATCAACGCCTGGCTGGCCCGGCACTGGAACCTGCCCGGCAACATCCGCGAGGGCATGAGCCACCACCATTCCCCGGAGACCGCCCAGCTCTATCCGGACACGGCCGCGGCCGTGCACGTGGGCGACTGGATCGTGCGCATCTACGAGTACGGCACAGGCGGCGACGACCAGGCCGCGTTGCTCTCGCGCAAGGCCCTGGACATGCTGGGCCTCAAGCTCGCGGACCTGGACCGCATCCTGGACGAATTCGCGGGCCAGCTGGCCGAGGTCTCGGACCTGGACATGGCCTAGGAGCCCAGCGGTGGCCGAAACGCCCTTCGCCCGCAGGCAGAACGCCTTCCTCCTCTCGCCGGACCCGGAGCTGGCCAGGCTCCTCGGCGGGCTCTGGCCCGAGGACCAGCTGCGCTTCACGGTCTTCGAGCGCGGCCGGGCGGCCATCGAGCGCCTGTTCAACGATCCGCCGGACCTGCTCGTGGTGGACAACCGGCTCACGGACATCAGCGGGGCCGAGGTGGCCGCCCTGGTCAAGAGCGAGAACGTCTATCGCCAGCTGCCGGTGATCCTGGTGCTGGACGAGGGCGACATGGGCCACGCCTGGGACTGGGACCAGGTGGAGGTGGACGACTTCCTGGTGCGGCCGCTGGCGGCCGCCCAGGTGCGGGCCAGGGTCGATCTGACCATGCTCCGGGCCATGCGCGCCCTGGACGCCAACCCGCTCAGCAAGCTGCCCGGCAACACCTCCATCATCCAGCGCATCCAGCAGTGCATCGACCGCGAAGAGGACTTCGCCCTGGCCTACTGCGACCTGGACTACTTCAAGAGCTTCAACGACAAGTACGGCTTCTCCCGCGGCGACGAGGTGCTCATGATGACCGCCCGGGTCATCGTGAACACCATCCGGGCCTTTGCCGGGGTGCGCTCCTTCGTGGGCCACGTGGGCGGCGACGACTTCGTGTTCATCATGCCGCCGGACCTGGTGGAGGAGGCCTGCCGCCGGGTGGTCCAGACCTTCGACTCCATCGTGCCGCACTTCTACGACGCCGACGACCGCGCCCGGGAGTCCATCGTCTCGGTGGACCGCCAGGGCGTGACCCGCACCTTCCCGCTCATGGCCGTGTCCATCGCCGTGGTCTTCAGCACGGGCGCCCGCCGCCTGAGCCACGCGGGCGAGGCCGCCAGCATCGCCATGGGCCTCAAGAAGAAGGCCAAGGAAAACCCCAAGAGCTGTTATGTCCTCGACCAGAGGGAACGCTAGTCCGCCCCTGGCCGAGCTCTGCCGCGGCTTCCTGGCCCACCTGGCGGCCGAGAAGGGCTTTTCCGGGGCCACGCTGGCGGCCTACGAGAACGACCTGCGCCTGTTTTCCGAGCACTTGGCCGCGCGCGGCGCGAGCCTGGAGGATCCCGGCGGCGTGACCCGCGACCACGTGCGCGGCTTCTTGGCCGAGCTGCACCGCCGCGGGCTGAAGAAGAGCAGCATGGCCCGCAAGCTCTCGGCCCTCAGAAGCTTTTTCCGCTTCCTGTTGCGCCAGCGGCTGGTGGACGCCAACCCGGTGCAGGGGCTCTCCAATCCCAAACAGGAGAAGCGCCACCCCCGGGCCCTCAACGTGGACCAAGCCATCGGTCTCATGGAGGCCCATCTGCCGCCCGATCCCGAAGGCCTGCGCGACCTGGCCCTGGCCGAGCTCCTGTACGGCTCGGGCCTGCGCGTTTCCGAGGCCGTGGGGCTCAACGTGCACGACCTGGACACCTCCTCGGGCGTGGTCCGGGTCACGGGCAAGGGCTCCAAGCAGCGCCTGGCCCCGCTCTCGGATGCGGCCCGGGCCCGGCTGGACCGCTACCTGGCCCAGCGCCACGCCTTCGTGGAGGATCCCCTGGAAAAGGCCCTGTTCCTGGGCAGCAGGGGCGCGCGCCTCAACCGGCGGCAGGCCGCGCGCATCGTGGACCGCCTGGCCCGGCTGGCCGGGCTGCCCCAGCACGTGCATCCGCACATGCTGCGCCACAGCTTCGCCACCCACATGCTCGAGGCCGGCGCGGATCTGCGTGACATCCAGGAGCTTCTGGGGCATGAGCGCATCAGCACCACGCAGCGCTACACGCACCTCAACCTGCAACAGATCATGAACGTGTATGACAAGGCCCATCCCCGGGCCTCCAAGGATGGAAAGGAACCCGAGAAAAAGGAGAAGTGATGAGCAATCCCATGGTCCTGCTGGAGACGCCGATGGGCGAGATCCTGATCGAACTCTGGCCCGACAAGGCCCCGGAAACCGTGGCCAACTTCCTCAAGTACGTGGACGCCGAGTTCTACGACGGCCTCATCTTCCACCGCGTGATCAAGGGCTTCATGATCCAGGGCGGCGGCATGGACATGATGATGCGCGAGAAGAAGACCAACGCGCCGGTGAAGAACGAGGCCCGGACCGACACGCCCAACGTCGTCGGCACCATCGCCATGGCCCGCACCCCGGACCCCCACAGCGCCACGGCCCAGTTCTTCATCAACGTGGCCGACAACCACTTCCTGGACCACCGCGACGACACGGCGGACGGCTTCGGCTACTGCGTGTTCGGCAAGGTGGCCGAGGGCATGGAGGCCGTGGAGAAGATCGCCAAGGTCAAGACCAAGACCGCGGGCTTCCACGCCGACGTGCCCGTGGACCCCATCACGATCATCTCCGCCAAACGCTTCGAGCTGTAGCCGCAAAAAAAAGAGGGGGCCGCAAGGCCCCCTCTCTCGTTTCCGTCCGGCAAATCCAGCTAGTCTTTCTTGCCGCAGAAGCGCAGGAACTCGTCGCGCAGCTGGCTCACCAGGTCGCGCACCGTGACGATGGAGTCCACGCGCCAGGCGTTGGCTCCGGCAAAGGCGAAGCCGTGCTTGAGCTTGCCCTTCATGGCGTTCACCAGGGCCTGGGCGATGCAGTAGGGGCTCTTGGTGTGATCGCAGGTCACGATGCACTTGTAGGCGCAGGCCTTGGGCCTGCGATGCCCCTGGGCCACGTCCTCCAGGAACGGGCCCTTCACGGCCCGACCCGGCATGCCCACCGGGCTCTGGATGATGACGATGTCCTCTTTCTTGGCCCGCACGTAGGCCTGCTTGAACTCCTCATCCGCGTCGCATTCCACCGTGGCCACGAAGCGCGTGCCCATCTGGACCCCGGCCGCGCCCAGGCCCAGGAGGCGGCAGATGTCCTCGCCGGTATAGACCCCGCCCGCGGCGATGGTGGGGATGCGCTTGCCCATGGCATCCTCAAAGGGCTTCACGGCCTCGATGACCTCGGGCACGATGTTCTCCAGGGAGAAGGCCGGATTGTCCACCTGCTCGGGCTTGAAGCCCAGGTGGCCGCCCGCCTTGGGGCCTTCCACCACGAAGGCGTCGGGCAGCACGTTGAAGCGCGAAAGCCACTTCTTGCAGAGCACGGCCGCGGCCCGGCCCGAGGAGATGATGGGCACGAGCTTGGTCTTGGCTCCCTCGGTGAGGTACTTGGGCAGGTCCAGGGGCAGGCCCGCGCCGCAGAAGAGCACGTCGATGCCTTCGCGGATGGAGGTGCTGACCATGTCCGCGAAGTTGGACAGGGCCACCATGACGTTCACGCCCAGCACGCCCTTGGTCAGTTCGCGGGCCTTGCGGATTTCGCGCTGCAGGGCGCGGATGTGCGCGCCTGCGGGGTCCTTGGCGATGTCCGGCTCGGCGTTGCCGATCATGGCCGCGGAGATGACGCCCACGCCGCCCTCGTTGGCCACGGCCGAGGCCAGGCCCGAGAGCGAGACGCCCACGCCCATGCCGCCCTGGATGATGGGGATGCGGGCCGTGAGGTCGCCGATCTTGAGCGAGGGAAAGTCTTTCAGGGATTCAAACAGTTTCATGGATCCTCCTGCGGGCCGAGAGACCCGCTGCAGGCCGGGGCATACACGACAAAAGCGTCCGGGTCAAAGTCCTGGCGAATCCAGGCGGGGTTATGCCTTCATGCTGTCGGCCAGCATGGCCGCAAAGGCCAGCGAGCTGGTGAAGGCCGGGGAGATGGAGTTGAGCACGTGCAGACTTTCCCGGTCCTTCTCCAGGATGAAGTCCATGACCAGCTCGTGCGTGCGCAGGTCGATGAGCTGGGGCCGGATTCCGGCCTTGGCCGTTGGCGCCAGGTCCGCGGGCTCCAGCTCATGCACCAGCTTGCGGGCGTCCTGGTAGAAACGGCGGGCGAAGTACTTGCGAGGTTCCTCCAGAGCCACGGAACGGAACTTGGGGTTCTTCACGAAGAGCACGGCGTCGCGCCAGAGGATGGCCGGGGCCTCGGCGTCGATGCCCGAGAGCAGGCCGTAGTTCTCGCGGCCGAAGGCCGGAATGGCCGTGGGGCCCAGATAGACCCCGCCGTGCACGCCGCGGGTGAAGTGCACGCCCAGGAAGGGGTTGCGCGGGTCGGGCACAGGATAGATGCTGCCGCGCACCAGGTCCGCGCGCGGTCCCTGGAGCTTGCGGTACACGCCCTTGAAGGGCACGAGCCGGTAGTCGCGGCCCAGGCCGTAGGCGTGGGCCACCGTGTCGGCATGGGCGCCCGCGGCGTTGACGAAGGAGCCGTAGCCCACGCGGCCCGCCGTGGTCTGCACCAGGCGCGGTCCGGGGCGGCCCTGGAAGCGGGCCATGAACAGGAAGGAGACCTTGCCCGAGTCCGCCAGCTCCCGGCGCAGGCAGGCCAGCACGGCCTTGGGGTCCACCACTGAGGTGAGCCGGGAGAGCAGGGCCTGGCCCGCGGTTCGGGCCAGGGGCTCGATCTCCGCGAGCTGCCGCTCGTCGATGAGGGCCACGTCGGCCCCGTTCTGCTGCGCGCGTTCGAACAGGGTGCGCAGGCCGGGCAGCTCGGACTCGTCGCGGGCCACGATGACCTTGCCGTTGTTCACCAGGGGCAGGCCGTGTTCGCGGCAATACTCCTGCATGCGCCGGTTTCCCTCCAGGCAGGAGCGGGCGCGCAGGCTGCCCGGGGCGTAGTAGATGCCGGCGTGGAGCACGCCGCTGTTGCGGCCCGAGGCGTGGCGGCCCGGCTCCGGCTCCTTGTCCAGGATCAGGATGTCCGAATGCCCGCGCCGCACAAGTTCCCGGGCCAGGGTCAGGCCCACGATCCCGGCCCCGCAAATGACGATTTCGGCCGTGCGCATGTCAGTCCCTGGTCAGGAGTTCCAGGCCGCTGGCCGCGTCCTTTTTGCGGGACATGGGCAGGTCCAGGAGCTCCAGGATCACGAGTTCGCCCACCAGCCAGATGTCCACGCCGGGCCGCACGCAGCCGGTGCGGGTCTCGCCGCCCCGGCCCATGGCCGCGTGCATGTGCAGCCTGGGTTTTCCTTCGGAATCCGGGAAGAGGGTGCCCACCGCGGCCATTTCGTGGGCCCCGTCCAGGGGCTGGAGCATGACCTCGGGCGGCAGCACCGCGGCGTCCCTGGGGCCGACCACCAGCCTGCCGCCGCCGGCCCCGCCCAGGAGCCAGCACACGGCCCGGGTGACGCCCTGTTCCGCGGCGAAGCGCTCCACGCTGTCCGGCAGCCGGTCGCCGTCGCCCAGGCGGACCACGAAGACCCGTCCTGTCTTGCCCTGTGCGTATTCCATACGGTCTCCTATGCTCCGCAGGTCTCGCGGAAATCGCAGTGTTCGCAACGTTGTCCCGGCCGGGGCAGGAACGCCGGGGCCGTCACCATGTGCCGGATCAGGAACGCGGTCAAGGCCGGGACGCGGACATCCAGCACCAGGGCGCGCAGGTCGTCGTCCGCCTCCTGGTCCAGGAGCAGGATCTCCTGGCCCCTGTCCGCCAGCTTGATCCAGCCCGCGTTGCGCACCGGCGCGGCGGGCGCGTCCTGGGCCGCCAGCCAGAGATAGAGCGGCAGCTGCACCGCGCGCAGGGCGTGGGCCAGCTCTTCCAGCGCGGCGTCGTCCGCCTCGGACGGGGTCCAGGAGTCGATCCGGTTCCAGAGCCCCTCGTCCTGCCAGACCCCGGCCCGGGGCTTGGGCAGGAAGGCCCCGGTCTTGTAGTCCAGGACCACCAGGCCGCCGTCGCGCCGGTCCACGCGGTCCAGCACGCCGTGCAGGGGCACGCTCAGGCCCTCGGCCCGGATCACGGCCGAAACCTTGCGCTCCAGGGCCAGGAGCGTGGTCTCCTCCTGCTGGGCGCGGAGATAGCTCTCCAGGCGGTGGCGTCCGGCCAGGCCCAGGGCCAGGCGCCGGTCCAGGGGAATGGCCGCCAGGCCCTGGTCCGCCTCCAGGGCCTGGAGGAAGCCGCGGCCCAGATCCCCGGCGTCCAGGTCGCAGAGCCGCAGGGTGCGGCCCAGGTGCGGGGTGAGGAAGTCCTCCAGGACCTGGTGCACCAGGGAGCCCACGGCCTGGGGCGCGCCTTCCTCGTCCACCCGGGCCAGGGGCTTGAGCCCCGTGAGCACGCGGAAGAAGAAGAGCTTGGGGCAGGCCAGGTAGTCATCCAGCCGCGAGGGCGAGAGGCCCTGGGACGTGAGCTGGGCCAGGAGCCGGTCGCGCACGGCCTGGTCCTTGACCACGGCCGGGACCGAGCAGGGGATGGGCCCCAGCCGGAACGAGGCGGCCAGCAGCGGCGGCCGGTCCGAGGCCTCGATGAGCCTGCCTGCCTCCTGCTCCAGGCCCCAGAGCAGCTCTTCCACGAAGCGGCTGCGCACGCTCTTGCTGTCCAGCGCTCCGGGTGTGACCCCGTTTTTGTAGAAGAGCACGGCCTCGGAGGCTCCACGCAGGAGCCGGTGCAGGTTGTAGCCCGCCACGGCGTCGCGCTGGCGGGAATCGGGCAGGCCTAGGAGCAGGCGCAGGGGATCGGGCAGGAGTGGATCGGCTGCAGGCTGGCCCGGCAGGTGTTCCTCCACGGCGTCCAGCACGCAGACCTTGTCGAAGTGGAGCAGCCGGGTCTCCAGCACGCCCATGACCTGGAGCCCGGTGAGGGGCTCGGGCTCGAAGGAGATGCGCTCCTCGGAGCAGAACTGGCGCAGGATGAAGAAGAGCAGGTCGCGGGGGTACTCGTCGCGGCTGATGGCGCTCTGGGCCAGGGCGGGCGTGACCCGGGTGAAGAGCCGGAACAGGCACTCGGCGTCCAGGAGGTGGCGCTTCCAGAGCCCGGCCCCGCGCTCGTGCAGGAGCCCGGCCAGGCCCTCCAGGGCGCGGGCCAGGCCCTCCAGGGTGCGCGGGGTCTCGAAGGCAGTCAGGCAGCGGTCCAGGATGTCCCGGGCCAGGCCGCGGGCCTCGTCCGCCGCCTCCGGGGTCAGGTCCGGGTCGAAATCCAGGGGCAGGCCGCAGGGATCCAGGTGCTTGCGGCCCGCGCGGATCAGTTCCTCCCAGCCGTGGAACAGGAAGCGCAGGGGCTGGGTTCCGGCCACGGGGAGCATCTTGAGGTAGGGGTGGCGGATGAGGGCGATGACGTCGCGCCAGAGATAGCCCTGGTCCGTGCGGTTCTCCTGGAGCGTGAGCACGCTGTCCACCAGCTGGAACAGGGCCGAGCGCTCCAGGGGATAGCCCATGCTGATGTTCACGTCCCGGCCGGGCAGGTGGTGCAGCGCGGGGATCAGGGACCCGGCGTCGGGCAGGACCACGGCCGTGCTCTTGGGCGCGTCCGCCAGCTCCGTCTCCAGGGCCGCCAGCTGGGAGTGCAGGTCGAAGCCTTCGTGGAAGCGCAGGCGCGGCATGGTCCTGGCCAGGGGCTCCTCGGCCAGCTCGGCCCGCGCGCCCCAGGCCGCGAGCCAGGAGGCGTGCTCGGCCGCGCACCAGTGGGGCGGCAGCCCTTGGGCCAGGGCCGGGTCCGTGTGCCAGAGCACCTGGGCCCCGCGCTCCCAGAGGCTGCGGAAGAGCCGGTCCTCGGCCCCGGACAGGGCGTAGTGTCCGGCCAGGATCACGGTCTTGGCCGAAAGCGCGGCCAGGGCCTGTTCCAGGCTGGAGCAGACCGTGCGGCAGTCCAGGCCCGGGGTGCTCCAGCCGCGTTCCTCCAGGGCCGCCAGGTAGGCCGCGAAGATGCTGCCCAGCTGCTCCAGCAGCGCCCCGGCGAAGGGCTCCACCTCGCCCTGGGCCTGGTCCAGGTCCGGCGGGGTCAGGTCGTGGCGCAGGAATTCCTCCAGGAGCGTGGCCAGGCGCAGGCCCCAGGGGAAGAAGTCCAGGCGCTCCAGGGGCAGCTGGGCCAGGAGCCCGCGGCCCTCCCGGCGCAGGCCCGCCACGATCTCGTAGAGCAGGCCGCAGAGGTCCAGGCGCTGGGCGCGGCGGGCGGGCGCGGGCCGCAGGTCGCGGGCCAGGGAGGCGAAGAGGTCGTCCACCCCGGGCATGGCGGGCAGGAGCGTGGGCCGGGGCAGGCCGGGCAGGGCGGACAGGGCCTGTTTCAGGTAGCGCCGGGGCCGGTCGTGCGGAAAGACCACCAGGAGGTTTTCCGGCCCCTGCTCCCAGAGCCCGGCCAGATGCCGGGCCAGGGCCGGGATGAAGGGGTTGTTCCAGGGCACGATGCGCACGGGCTCAGCCATGCGTCACCTCCCGGACCTCCCGGCGGTCCAGATAGACGAGCAGGCCGCGCGCCCTGGGCCGCAGCCTCGCGGCCAGGTCCAGGTAGCGCCGCACCTGGGTTTCGTGTTCGGGGTCGGGCCTGCCGGTCTTGTACTCCAGGACCACGGCCTCGTCCCGGCGCAGCACCAGCCGGTCGCAGCGGATGTTGCGGCCCTCGGCGTCCAGGGCCTCGGCCTCGGCCAGGCCCTGGCCCAGGCAGTCCTTGAGCTCGGGCCGGGACAGGACCCAGGCCAGCAGGCCCGCGATGTCCGCCTCGCGCTCCGGGGACGTGGCCGGGAAATCGAGCAGGGCCAGCCGCGCGGCGCGCAGGGCGTCGGCCGCGTCGTCGCCCGTGGGCCGCAGCAGCTCCAGGGCGCGGTGGGCCATCTCGCCCCGGCGGCGCTGGTCCTCAAACACGTCCTCCAGGGCGTGGCGGAACACGCGCAGCCGCGGCAGCCAGGAGAGCAGCTCCCCGTCCGGGGCCTGGGCCGGGACAGGCCGGGGCGCCGGGGCCGCGGCGCGCTCCCGGGGACTGCCCGGGCCGGGCTGCCCGCGCTCGATCACCGCCTGTTCCGGGTCCAGAAGCAGGTCCATGGCGGCCAGGGCCGGGGGCCGCTTCTCCTCGCCCCTGGGGGCCGGATAGAAGCCGTGCAGCTCCTCGCGCGCCCGGGTCCAGGCCACGTAGAGCAGGTGGAGCTGTTCGCGGATTTCGCGGCCCGTGCGTTCGCGGTATTCCCCGCCCAGGGCCGCGCGCAGGGGCGTGAGCACGCGGCGTTCCCCGATGTCCAGGACCGCGAAGCCGTCGTGGGGCCGCATGGGCCAGTGGTGGAAGGGGACCAGGACCACCGGGAACTCCAGGCCCTTGGCCTTGTGCACCGTGAGCACGCGCACGGCGTCCAGGTTCTCCGGCAGGGGCACCTGCTCCTCCGCGCCCTGGTCGCGCCAGTAGTCCAGGAAGGCCGAGAGCGAGCGGCGGCCGTCGCCCTCGGCCAGGTGCACCACCTCCAGGAAGCGGCGCAGGTGGAGCTCGGCGTCCGGGTTGCGCTCCAGGGCCTGGAAGCGCCGCACCGCGGCCTGGGCCAGGTCGTAGGGCGTGAGCAGCCCGGCCTGGTCGAAAAAGGGCTTGAGCCAGGCGGCCCAGGCCTGGGGAAAGGCCTGGCGGAACTTGAAGCCCAGGTTGCCGGGCTTCTGGCCCATGAGCCAGGCCGTGACCGCCGCGGGCTCCAGGCCCGCCGTCCCCTGGAAGAGCGGTCCCGTGACCAGGGTCAGGAAGGAGAGATCGTCGGCCGGGAAGTCCAGGAAGGCCAGGAGCGCGGCCAGCTGGCGCACCACGGGATGCCGGGCCAGGAGCAGGCTCTTCTCGGTGATGAACGGGATGTCCAGGGCCACCAGCCGCTCGCAGACCAGCCCGGCCTGTTTGTTGTCGCGCACGAGCACGGCCAGGTCGCGCCACGGCCGCCGGCCGCCCAGGTCCTGCACCAGCGGCTCCAGGGCGTCCAGGGCCAGGGCGCGGGCCTCCTCGGCCGTGTCCGTTGCGGGCAGGCGGGTGAGCCGGACCAGGCCCTCGGGGCCATTGTAGTCCGGCCGCTGGTCCTGGCGGGCGTCGGCAAAGGTGCGCGCGATGTCCTGGGCCAGGGCCTCGCGTTCGTCCTCGGTCGCGTTCTCCAGACAGCGGTCCGCCAACTCGCGGGCCGTGTCCGGCTCGGCCAGGGCGGTGAAGAAGGCGTTGTTCCAGTCCAGCACCCGGGGCGCGCTGCGCCAGTTGCGGGGCAGGCTTTCCCGGGCCGCCCCGTCCGTGAGGTCGGCCAGGCCGGGCCGTGCGCCCAACTCGTCGAAGAGCGAGGCGTCGCCCCCGCGCCAGCCGTAGATGGCCTGCTTCACGTCGCCCACGCAGAACAGGCTGCCGCCCTTGGACAGGCACTCCCGGGCCAGGGGCTCCAGGGCCGCCCACTGGGCGCGGCTTGTGTCCTGGAACTCGTCCACCAGCAGGTGGTGGAGGCGCGAGCCCAGGCGGCAGTAGGCCTCGGGCACGGCCTCCTCACGCGCCAGCAGGCCGCGCACCGCCGCGTTCAGGGAGGCCATGGGCGCCACGCCCTGCCGCCGGGCCTCCTCGGCCATGGCCGCCAGGATTTCCCGGGCGATCTCCAGGGCCGGGGCCAGGGCGTAGGCACCTTCCAGGGCGGCCCACTCGCGGCGGTAGCCGGCCCAGGCCGTCTTGAACAGGGCGTAGGCCCGCTCGCATTCCTCCGTGACCCGGCCCTTGCCCGCCTTGGTCAGGCACTCGGCCAGGCAGGTCTTGGCGGCGTAAGCCGAGTCCCGCGGCTCGTCAAAGCCGGTGAGGGCCTGGCACTTGTCCAGGAAATTGAGGAAGCGCTTGTCCGGGGCCAGGGCGTATTCGTCCAGGAAGGAGCGCAGGAGGGTCGCGGTCTCCAGGAAGCGTTCGCGGCGGGCGTCCAGGAGCCGGGCCATGTCCTCCTGGTCCGTGAGCACGCCCGCGGGCTCGGCCTGGAGGTGGCCGGTGAGTTCGAAGAGCCGCTCGCGGATGCCGCGCTCCGGGTTGAAGCCGGGGCGGTTCTCGAAGTGCAGGAAGGTGGCCAGGGCGCGCAGGAGTAGGGCGCGCTGCGGGCCGTGCGGGTCGGCGCAGGCGTCCACGAAGCGCTCATAGGCCGGGGCGAAGAGGTCGTCCTCCTCCAGGGCCACCTGGAAGTCCGGCCGCAGTCCGTAGTCCAGGGCGAAAAGCCGCAGCAGGAGCACGAGCAGGCTGTCGATGGTCCGGATGTTCAGGCGGTGGTAGCGCCGGAGCACGGTCTCCACCACCCCGGCCGCGCGCTGCGGGTCCCAGTCCGCGCGCTGGCCACCCGTGAGATTCAGGGCGCAGCGCTTGAGGGCCGCGAGCACCCGTTCCTTCATCTCGGCCGCGGCCTTGTTGGTGAAGGTCACGGCCAGGATTTCGGGCCAGGAATAGGACTCGGGCCGCAGGCCCCGGCAGGCCATGCGCGGCTCTTCCTGCCGGGCGCGGTCCAGGAGCTCCAGGAAACGGGCCGTGAGGGCGTAGGTCTTGCCCGACCCGGCCGAGGCCTTGACCTGCCGGATGCGGGGGCCGCTCACGCAGGCTCTCCCACGCCGCGGCTGCGGCGCGCGCCCTCGGCCACCATGAGCAGCACGGCCGCGAGGATGAGCCCGCTGCCCAGGTAGCCCGCCGGGCCGAAGCGCTCGTCCCACCACCACCAGGCCAGCCAGGCCGCCATCACGGGCTCCATGGTGGCCACCACCGCGGCGCGGGTGGCCTCCAGGCGGCGCAGGCCTGCATAGTACACGGAATAGGCCCCCCAGGTGGTGGTGGCCGAAAGCAGGATCAGGAAGGCCCAGGCCGCGGCGCTCTTGTGCGCGAAGTGCACGAAGGGCCAGAGCCCCAGCGCGCCCACGGGCAGGGCGTAGAGGAAGATGGTGGCCGTGCCGTAGCGGCCCAGGTACTTTTTGCCGAAGATGTAGTAGAGCGCGTAGGTGAACCCGGCCGTGAGCCCGGCCAGCACGCCCAGGGCCGAGGGCTCGATGGTGCCGCCGCCGGACAGGCTCACGCAGGCCACGCCGAAGATGGTGGCGGCCACCGCGGCCAGCTTGGCCGCGCTCATGGACTCGCCCAGCACGAGGCGCGAGAGCAGGGCCACCCAGGCCGGGGCCGTGTAGAGCAGCACGGAACTCAGGGCCGCGCCCACCAGGCCGATGGCCACCTGGTACGAGCCGTAGAACAGTGAGACCCCCACCAAGCCGAAGGCCGCCAGGATGGGCAGGTCGCGCGTCTGAGCCCGGCCCGCCCCGCACAGGGCGGCCTGGGCCGCGAACAGCCCCCAACCGATGACCGAGCGCCAGAAGGCCACTTCCAGCGGCGTGATCCCCTCGGCGAAGACGAACTTGGACAGCGGGCCGATGAGCCCCCAGAGCACGGCCGCGCAGAGCACCAGAAGGTAGCCGGACATCAGAGCCGCACCGTGGTTCCCAGGCCCTTGGCCTTGGCCAGGTCAAAGGCCAGGGAGGCGGTCATCACGTCGTGGCTGGCGATGCCCATGAGCACGGCCCCGCGCAGGCCGGTGCGGACCCCCGCCTTTTTTCCGTCGCAGATCTCGCCCATGTCCGCATAGACCCGAGCCTTGTCCGGGTAGCCGTTCTGGAAGTACACGCCCTGGTCCCGGGTCCAGAGGTACTGGCCCTTGTTGTCGCAGACAAAGCAGGGCGTGGCGGCCATGACGTCTTCGCTGAGGGCCGAGTCGTAGTCCACGGCCACGGCCAGCACGTCCGCCTTGAGCCAGGCCCGGGGCACGAAGCGCCTGGGCTTTTCCACGATGGGCGTGCAGGTGACCACCACGTCGGCCCCGGCCACGCAGGATTTCGCGTCCCCGCAGACCACGAATTCGGCGTCCGGCAGCCCGGGCTGCATGTCCTTGAGGAAGCGATCCGGCTGTCCGGCCACGGGGTCGAAGCAGCGCACCTGCCTGATGCGGGCGAAGACCTCCTTGAAGGCCAGGAGGTTCACCCTGCCCTGCACGCCCAGGCCGATGACCGAGACCACCTCCGAGTCCGGATCGCCGAAATGCTTGGCGTACACGCCCGAGGCCGCGCCCGTGCGCCAGGCCGTGATCCAGCCCGCATCCATGACCGAGCGGGTGACGCCGGTCTCGGGGTCGATGAGGATCATGACGCCGGTGATGTAGGGCAGGCCCTTTTTCTGGTTCGGGGGGTAGCCGGACACGCACTTGATGCCGCAGCGGTCCAGGTCCCCGCCGAGCCAGCAAGGCATGGCGTGGATGAAGCAGTCCTCGCGCGGGTGGATGCCGATCTTGGCGGGCATTTCGGCCTGGCCCCGGCCCAGGCAGGCGAAGCCTTGCTCCACGGCGTCCATGATGGCGGGCATGCCGAGACCCAGGGAATCCAGGTCGGCCCGGGACAGCCAGAGCACGTCGAAGGTCATGAAAGGCTCCTTGGCGGGTCGGATTGGGGGCGGGAAAAAGACCGCCGATGCCCCTGTGTAGGACCTTTCCGCCCGTGCGTCAAAGGATGAGCGCTTGCTTGCAGGGGCCCTGCTTCGGCCGTATGACGGGGGGCATGGAAGCGGTCATCGTCCCGGACGAATTGCACGGCGCGCGGCTGGACCAGGCCCTGGTCCTGCTCCTGCCCGGGGCCTCGTTGCGCGAACGGCGGCGGGCCTGGGAAGCGGGCCAGGTGCTGGTGGACGGAAAGGCCCGGGCCAAGGGCTTTTGCGTGGCGGCCGGCCAGCGCATCGAGCTTCGGCCCGGCGCGCCGGAGCAAGGCATGGCAGAGGGCGCGCGGGTCCTGGAGGTCCGGGGCGGCTACGCGGCCCTGTTCAAGCCCGGCGGCCTGCACAGCGCGGCCATTGCGGGCCGGGACAACGCGAGCCTGGAGCGGTTCCTGCCGCAGCTTTTGCCGGGCGAGAACGCCGTGCTC
>JAWRKD010000081.1:0-7700 GCA_040307135.1 Desulfovibrionaceae bacterium | reverse complement strand
CCCGCGGCCGCGGGCACGCTGCGGCCGTCGATCCAGTTGGGCACGAATTCGGGGATGGGCATGGGGATTCCTCTCTGGCTGCGCCGTGGGGCGCTCGGGGTCACCAGGCGGTCCAGCCGCCGTCGATGACCATGTTGGAGCCCGTCATGTACGAGGCGGCGTCCGACATGAGATAGACCACCGCGCCGTTGTACTCGTCCGCCCGGGCCATGCGCCGCAGGGGCACGCGCTTCCGGTATTCGGCGAGGAAGGCCTCTTCCTGGTTGTTGAACACGCCGCCGAAGGTCAGGGTGTTCACGCGCACGCCCTTTTCGGCCCAGTAGGTGGCCAGGTAGCGGGTCAGGTTGAGCAGGGCGGACTTGGACACCGAATAGGCCACGGGCTTGAAGAAGGTTTCGCCGCGGTCGCGGCGGTACTGGTAGAGATCCTGGCAGGGCGAGCCCACGCCGTAGGTGGAGCAGATGTTCACGATGGAGCCGCGCCCGGCCCGGGCCATGGCCGCGCCGATGACCTGGCAGCAGAGGAACACGCCCTTGACGTTGACCTCCATGACCCGGTCGAAGGAGGCCTCGGGGTAGGTCTCGAAGGGGCCGTTCTCCTCGGCGGGCGCGCCGGGGGGCGAGTCCAGGGCCGCGTTGTTGACGAGCCCGAAGGGCGTGCCGAAGCGGTCTTCCACCGCCGCCAGCCCCGCCAGAACCGAGGCCTTGTCGGCCACGTCCACCTGGGCGAAGAGGACCCGCTCCGGATCCAGCCCGGTGCGCTGGTCCTCGCGCGGGGCGGTCACGTCGAACACGGCCACGTTGGCCCCGTGGCCCAGCAGGGCGGCGGTGAACTGGCGGCCCAGCTGGCCCAGGCCGCCGGTGATGACCACGGTGCGGCCTGCGAGATCAAAGAGTCCGGCCGTCATTGTCAGGCCTCCGGCTGTTGCAGGACGATGCGGCGCAGGGCCGTGAAGCTCCGGCCGATCCTCCCGAAGTTCATGGCATATCCGAAACGGTTGTTGGACGCAAAAAAGGGCATCCGCAGCCTCCGCCGGCCCTCAGGCCACGGCGTTTTCCGGCAGGTCCACGCCGAATTCCGCGCGCAGGCGCTCGTTGCCGGGCCGGTAGAGGGCCGCGATGCGCTCCATGAGTTCGGCGGGGGCCTCGGAGCCGACCCCGTAGCGCGCCTCGATGCTCCGCCGCAGGCCCTGGGGCGCGCGCTTGGCCGCGGAGCGCAGGAGCCGGGCGGCCAGGTGCCTGGCGGGGTGCTGCCGGTGCTTGGCCACCAGCAGGTCCAGGGGAGGCATGCGCACGTGCGTGGCCGGGGCCTTGGCGGCCAGGTCCAGGGCGGGCTGCGGGTCGATGTCCAGGAAGCCGCAGAGAGAGCCGTAGAAACGCTGCTGGTCGCTGCGCAGCAGGTGGTAGTCGAGCACGAGCACCCTGTCCGGCCCGAAGGTCTCGGCATAGGCCCGGGCCAGGTCGGCGTAGAACAGCCGGGACAGGGGATTGGCGATGCGGATGTGCCGGAGGCCGGGGGCCGGGTCGGCGCTGTGCAGATAGGAGTCCAGGGCCCGCTGGAGCCACTGGCCGTAGGTGCAGAAGAAGAACTTCGTGCCGAAGGCCCGGGCGTACTGGAGGTACATGGACTGGAGGATGTCGGCCTGGCGGCGGACCGTGATCAGGATGCGCGCCTGCGGGAAGAATTCGGCCAGTCGCTGCATGACGAGCATGCGGTCGGCCGAGGTGTCGCTGCTCATGGTCTCGTCGGACCAGAGGACCGTCCGGCCCCCGGCGCGCTCCGCCGCAAAGGCGCGCACCCGCTGGAGGACCGGGGCCGCCTCCCCGCGCCGGGCGGCGAATTCCAGACCGTCCAGGGAGCTGACGAAGGAGCGCAGGGCGTTCATGTCCGCCGCGATTTCGGGCTGGGCGGTGTACGGCTTGCCCAGGGAGAGCAGCCCGGGATGCTTCTGAAAGATCTCGTTCTGCAGGAAGGTGGTGGCCGTCTTGGGCAGGCCGATGTGGACGCAGAAAGGGGCGTTCATGGGGTCATCCTTGGACGACGGCGAGGATCGTGGGCCGTCCCGCAGGACCGGACAGGGCGTCGTGCATGGAGTCCCTTTACTTGAGGATATCGAAGGAGAGGTCGCCGTCCTCGGGCAGGGCGGCGGTGAGCACCTTGCCGAGCACGTTCTCCAGCTCGTACGGGGGGATGCCGTCGGCCGGGCACTTGAAGGCGAGATGCTCCTCGGCCAGGACCGTGCCCGCGGGCAGGTCGCGCGCGGCCACGATCTTCTTGCCCATCTTCTTGATCGGGTTGACTTCCAGATCCAGGGGCTTTTTCACGCCGTCGCCCAGGGCGGTGCGGGCCCGGTGCAGGTCGCGCACCAGGTTGCCGAGACCCTTGGGGGTGAGCGAGAAGGCGTGGTCCGTGCCCTTCCAGGTGCGGTCCAAGGTGAAGTGCTTCTCGAAGATGCGCGCGCCCAGGGTGAAGGCCACCATGGCCATGGCGATGCCGTTCTGGTGGTCCGAGAGGCCGATGACCGCCTGCGGGAATTCCTGCATGTAGGTCTCGATGACCTTGAGGTTCATGTCTTCGGGCTGGCAGGGGTAGGCCGCCGTGCACTGGAGGATGGCCAGCTGCGGGTTGATGGCCAGGATGGCCTCGCAGGCCCGGCGCACGTCCGTCATGGAGCCGCCGCCGGTGGACAGGAGGATGGGCTTGCCCTTTTTGGCCACGTGGCGCAGCAGCGGCACGTTGGTCAGGTCGCCGGAGGCGATCTTGTAGGCCGGCATGTCGAAATCGGCCAGGAAGTCCGCGGAGTTCTGGTCAAAGGCCGTGGCGAAGAAGTCGATGCCGAGTTCGCGCGCGTAGTCCTTGAGCGCGGCGTACTGCGCGGCCCCGAACTCCAGGAACTCCCGGTGCTCGCCGTAGGTCTTCCCGAAGGCGTTCTCCGAATTATAGACCTGATTGTAGGCCGCCTTGGTGAACAGGGAGCGGTTGTCGCGCTTCTGGAGCTTCACCGCGTTGGCGCCGCATTCCTTGGCCGCGCGGAACATCTGCTTGCAGATCTCCAGGTCGCCCTGGTGGTTGTTGCCGATCTCGGCGATGACGTAGGCTTCACCGTCGTCCTGGATCAGCGTGCCGTTGATGGTGAGGGTAGGCATTGTTTCTCCTGTCCCTGGTCCGGAGTTCCGCGCGGGGCGCGTTTGCGGGAGCATTTTGCGGTTGCGGGCGAATGCCGGGATATGGGCCGCACGTCCTGGTGTGGCTTATCCAATCTGCCTCTTGAATGCAATCCGGGGTGAAATGGCGGCGATCCGCTAAAAGTTCATATTTCCGCTCGCTGGGGCAGCTTTTTCAACAGCCGGGGCAGGACCATGTCCGGGGTCTGCTGCAGGAGGCAGTCCAGCGTGCCCCGGGGGCATTCCTCCTCCCCGCATTTCTGGCAGGGGAGGTAGAGGCGGCAGCACTCGTGTTCGGCCGAGGGAAACGTCCAGGCCGAGGGGCCGTTGGAGCCGATCATGGTCAGGGTCTGCACGTCCAGGGCCACGGCCACGTGCCGGGGGGCGGAGCAGTTGCCGAAGTGCAGGGCGGCTTGGCCGATGACCGCGGCCATTTCGCGCAGCCTCGGCTCGTGGTCCCGGGGCGGCAGAAGGACCCTGCCCGCGGGCAGGCCCGAGTCCCGGATGATCGCCTCCACGGTCTCCCGTTCCCCGGGGCCGTAGAGCAGATAGAACTTGAGATCGCCGCGCTCCCGGGCCGCCCGCGCGAGCAGGTCGGCGTAGTAGTGCTGCGGCCAGCGGCGCGTCACGCTGCGGTGGGTGGGGTCCACGGTCACCAGCAGATCGCCGGGCCGGAGGCCCTGTTCCGCCAAGTGCGCCGCGGCCCATCGCCGCTCGTCTTCCGTGAGATAGACGCGGGGCTTCTGGCTGTTCCAGGCGATGCCCAGGGGGGCCAGCACGGAGGCCTTGAGCTTCCCGGCGTAGCCGCCCTTGGGGAAGCCGCCGAAATGGGTGTAGAACAGCCGGTCGTACCACTTTCCCGGGCCGGTGAGCTTGACACGCGCGCCGGAGAAGAGGACCGCCAGGCGGCAGCGGAACAGGCGCTGGAAATCCACCACCAGGTCGTAGCCCGCGGCCCTGATCTTCAGGGACAGCAGGAGCGAACTCCAGAAACCGCTCCCGCGGCGCGCTTCCCAGGTCGTGCCCAGACGGGGATTGTGGCGCACCAGCGGGGCGCTGCGGTCCTCGGTGAGCAGGTCGATGCGCGCCCCGGGGTAGCGCCGGGCCAGGAGTTCGATGCAGGCCGTGGAGATGACCACGTCCCCGATCTGCCGGAGCTGGCAGACCAGGATCTTCCGGGGTTCGAAGGTGCGCAGGTCGATGCTCATGGGCGTTGGCGCAGCTCGTTGTATTGGCGTTCGTATGCCTGGGCCACGGCCTGCCAGTCGTGGCGTTCGGCCTGGCGGCGTCCGGCCTCGGCGTAGCGGGCGCGCTCGGCCGGATCGTCCATGAACGCGGCCAGGGCGGCGACCATGGCCGCCTGGTCGTCCACCGGGACCATGCGGGCGAACTCGCCGTGCCCGGCCACGTCCCGGCAGCCCAGGGCGTCGGTGGTGATGACCGGCGTGCGCGCGGCCATGGCCTCCAGGATGACCCGGCCGAAGGTCTCCAGCCGGGAGGGGAAGAAGAACGTGTCGGCCATGCAGTAGAGGTCCACCAGCTCGTCCACGGGCAGCTCGGTCCTGGGGTCGGCCGCCGGTCCCGGCCCGATCTCGGGCAGGGTGCGCACGCGGGAGCCGAGGCCCAGGCGCTCGAGCTCCGGCTCCAGCCTGTTGGTGTCCCCGCCCGCCACGAGCCACAGGAAGTCCCGGCCCTGCGCGGCCAGGGCCCGGGCCACCGGCGGGATGAGGTCGAAGCCCTTCTTGGGGTGGTTGCGGCCCACGGTGAGGATGCAGAACTGCTCCGGCCCCAGGCCGTGGCGCGCGCGGATGGCGGCGCGGTCCCGCGGTTTTTCGTACTGGCGCAGGCTGATGCCGTTGGGAATGACCCGGATGCGCTCGCGCGGGGCGCCCAGATCCGCGAGATCGTCCACCAGGCCCGGGGTCAGGGCGATCACCCGGTCCATGAGCCGGAGGTTCTCGCGGATGCGGCGGTCCACCTCGGGGTCCGTGCGCATGCCGTAGCCGTATTCCGGGGCCAGCTGCACGTCGTCGCCGTGGGCGCGCAGGCACAGGGGAGCCCGTCCCGCCAGGCCGCGGGCGATGGTGGCCTCGGGATGCGCGCCCATGATCTGCCAGACGTCGTACCGGTTCCGGGCCTGCTCCCGCCGCATGAGCCAAGCCAGGATTCCGGGCGCGTGGCGGCGCAGGAAGCCGATCTGCGGCGGCAGGGCCCGCACCGCGAAGGGCAGGGCCTGGAGAAAGGCCCGCTCCTTGCGCAGGCGCGGCCGCGGCACATAGAGCGTCACCGCGTGTCCGCGCTCCACGAGGATGCGGAAGAGGTTGTAGGTGAAGACTTCGTAGCCGCCCGCCTTGCGCAGGGATTCGAAGATGATGCCGGAGATGTTCATGGGGCGGGCCGTGGTTTCGACGTGTCGGGCTGTCGTCCGCGCGGGGCCGGACGGGTCATGGCGCATGGAGTAATGAATTTCGCGCCCCAAGGCAACCGTGCCCCCGCGGCCCTCAGCGGGCGGCCGCCAGGGGGATCGCCTCGCAGTGGCGGCGGTCGAAGACCACCTCGGCCGCGGGAGGGGCGTCCCGGGCCGCGCCCTTGGGCAGGAGCAGGGCCGCGGCCTCGTCCGCGGCCAGGGGGCGTCCGGTGATCTCCTGGTACTCCTGGGCGGTGAGCACTTCCGTGACGCCCTCGGCGTAGTCAGGGAACCGCCGCACGTCGGCCATGAACAGGGAGGCCGTGCGTACCCGGCTGCGTTTCATGAACAGGCCAACCTGCTTGGGCTCCTTGGGCGGCGCGCTGCCGAACAGGTCCATGAGGACCCGTTCCGCGGCGTTGGGCCTCCATTCCTGGTAGCGCATGAGCACGGGGCGGCCCTGGGCCATGACCGGCCCCAGCACGGCCTGGTCGCGCGTCACCTGGAGCACGGCGTTGGTGGGCGGGATTTTGAGCAGGGTGAACACGGCGAAACCGGCCAGGAGCGCCGCTCCTATGGCCCTGGCCGTGCGCGGACGGCGCTGGCGGAGGCTGGAGAGCCAGAGAGCCAGGGTGAGCAGGCCCAGGGGCGCGCCCGCGCACCAGTAGCGGGCGCCGATGGGGTGGACCAGTTCCAGGGGCGAGAGCTGCGCGGGCATGTAGGTGGTGAAGAGGACGAAGAGCAGCGAGGTGACGGCCAGGGCCCGGCGGCGCGGGTCCTCCGCGCGCAGCTCGGCCGCGCAGGCGGCCAGGATGAGCAGGAACACCGGCAGCAGGCCGCGCAGCTTGCCGTAGTTCAGGAAGTTGAGCAGGTATCCGGCCAGGGTCTTGGGGTTCTGCTCCTCCAGCACGCGGGTGGTGATGCCCAGGCGGCCCAGGATCGAGCCGGTGTCCAGCCAGAAATAGAGCCACTCCGCCCCGGCCATCAGGCCGGAGGCCAGGCAGAAGACGGCCAGGCCGCGCCAGCTGCGCGAGGGCAGCCAGACGAGCAGGAGCAGGCCCGGGAAGAAGTAGGCCGCGGTTTCCCGGGCCGCCCAGGCCAGGATGTAGGCCGCCGCGGCCAGCACCAGCGGCAGGGTGGAGCGGGGCCGCTCCAGCCAGACCAGGACGCAGAAGACCGCGGCCGAGAGAAAGGCGAACTGGAACACGCTGGGCCAGAGCTGGCTGCCGGTCTGAGCCATCTGGGGAAAGAGGACGGTGAGCGCCGCGGCGGTCAGGCCCAGTTTCGGCCCGTGCAGGCGCTCGCCGATGAGGTAGATGAAGACCACACCAAGCGAGGCGTAGAACAGGGGCAGCACGTAGATCAGGGCCGGATGCGCGCCGAAGGCCTTCATCAGGGCCCAGATCTGGAGCGAGATGCTCCAGCGCGGGGTCTGTGTGGTCCAGCCCGTATAGCCCAGTCCCTCGGCCAGGCGATGGGCCTGCATCCAGCGCTGGGCGTTGTCGCCGCCGATGTCCATGTATTCGGCGGTGAGGAAGCGGATGGCGAGGCTCGCTGCGAACAGGAGGAACAGGACAAGGGTGCGGCGGTCGCGAAGGGTGCGCTCGTTCATGGATGTCCTTGGGGAGATCAGCTCTTGGCCACCAGGGCCACGCCGCCGCAGATGAGCAGCACGCCCGCCAGCCGCCAGAGGTTGACGTCCTCGTGCAGGAAGAAGTGCGAATAGGCCAGGACCAGCACGAAGCCCAGGGCGATGAAGGGGTAGGCGTAGCTCACGTCCACCTTGGACAGGGCGTAGAGCCAGATGGCCAGGGCCACGAAGTGCAGGCCCATGCCCAGGATCACGAAGGGATTCAGGGCAGTGCGCAGGGCGTATTCCCAGGGACCGGCCGCGGGTGTGGCCCGCACGGCGTTCATGCCGATCTTGAGGGCCACGTGGGCCATGGAGGAGCAGATCACGCTCAAGAGGATGACGGCGGCGTTCATGCGGAGTCCTTACGGCCCTGGCCCAGCAGGCGGCCCAGGACGCCTGGGGCCAGGCCCAGAGAGGCCTTGGCCTCGGCCAGGCTGTCGATGATGTCGTAGATGTTGTCGATCTTGCCGCCGAGCACCACGTGCAGCCCGGGCAG
>JAWRKD010000080.1:0-26166 GCA_040307135.1 Desulfovibrionaceae bacterium | reverse complement strand
CCGGTTTTGCCTTTTCCAGGGACTATTCGGCCTCTTCATCCTGCGACGGTTTGGCCTTCCATTCGGCGGCATCCTCGCCAAAGACCCGCCGGGCCTCCTTGAATCCCAGGGAGAACGCCTTGGCGTTCACGGCCCGGATATTCTCCGGCAGGGACTCCTCCAGGCTCTTCTTCATGACCCGCTGCTGGGCGAAGGGCAGGAGGAAGGTCAGGGCCCCGAGGACCACGGTGTTCATGGCCTGGGCCACGCCGACCTTGTCCCGCGCCAGGCGCGTGAACGGCAGCCCGAGGAACATGTTCGTGGGCGGCTGCTTGACCAGCTCCGGCTCCAGGACCAGCAGGCCGCCGGGCTTGAGGTTGCGGTAGTAGGAGTTGCAGGCGTCCTGCGAGAGGGCCACGAGCACGTCCAGCTCCTGGGCCTTGGGGTAGCTGATGGGCTTGGAACTGACCACGAGGTCGCAGCGGCTGGAGCCGCCCCGGGCCTCGGGGCCGTAGCTCTGAGTCTGAGTCACGTAGTAGCCGTGTCCCAGGGCCAGGCCCGCGCCGAGCACGCGGCCCAGCGTGATGACACCCTGGCCGCCCAGGCCGGACAGGCGGATCTCGAAACGGTCCAAAACGGGAAGCGGCTTCATGACGCGCCCTCCATGAGCTTCTCCTTGAGCGCCTGGTAGCGCTCCTCCAGGCCGGGGGCGTCGCGCTCCACGAACACGCCCAGGGGCAGCCGGCCCGCGCGCTGCTCCTCGGGCAGCTCGTTGTAGCGCTCCAGCGGCGTGGCGTTCTTCTTGATCCAACGGTACATGTCCACGGGCGACTTGTATTTGTTCTTGCGGCCGAACTGGGTGTGACAGGGCGAAACGATCTCCACCAGGTTGAAGCCCGGCCGCTCGATGGCCTTGCTCACCATCCGGTCCAGGTTGTGGATGTGGAAGACCGTGCCCCGGGCCACGAAGTTGGCCCCGGCCGCCGTGCCCAGCTCCACGATGTCGAAGCTCTTCTCCATCTGGCCGAAGGGCGAGGTCATGGACCAGGAGCCCTCGGGCGTGGTCGGCGAACACTGGCCGCCGGTCATGCCGTAGATGTTGTTGTTCAGGATGAGCGCGGTGATCCCGATGTTGCGCCGGGCGGCGTGAATGAGATGGTTGCCGCCGATGGACAGGGCGTCGCCGTCGCCCATGATGCAGATGACCTTGAGCTTCGGGTTGGCCATCTTGATGCCCGTGGCGAAGGTCAAGGCCCGGCCATGGGTGGTGTGCACGGTGTTGAAGTCCACGTACACGGCCAACCGCCCGGAGCAGCCGATGCCCGCGACCAGGACCACGTCGTCCTTGGCCAGGGCCAGGGAATGCACCGAGCGGATGAGCGAGCCGAGCACGATGCCGTGCCCGCAGCCCGGACAGAGCACATGCGGGAATTTCTTGTTGTGCCGCAAATATTGATGGATGATCTCGTTGCCGGTGAACTCGGACATGGCTCACACCTTCTTGATGGCCTTGAGGATCTCGTCGGGAGTGATGATCTGGCCGTCCACCCGGTTCACGGTGCGCACCAGCGCCCGCCCGTTGTTGACCCGTTTCACCTCGCGCGAGATCTGGCCCATGTTCATCTCGGGCACGATGACGGCCCGGCTGTGGCCGAGAATCTTCTCCAGGGCCCGGCGCGGGAAGGGGAAAAGCGTCCCGAGCTTGAGCAGACCGGCCTTGAGGCCCTGCCCCCTCGCCTGGGTCACGGCCAGTTCGGCCGAACGGGCCACGCTGCCGTAGGCCACCACGCAGACCTCGCAGTCCGCGCACTCGAACTCGCGCACGATCTGGACCTGGTAGAGAAACTGGTCGATCTTGCGGTGCATCCGCTCCATGAGCGCCACGACCTCATCCGGCCGCGAGGTGGGAAAACCATTGCTGTCATGGCTCAGGCCCGTGACGTGGAAGCGGTACCCCGAGCCCAGGGGCGGCATGGGCGGCACTCCGCGCACGGTTTCCTCATAGGGCTTGTACCACTCCGGCGGCATGGTCGGGGTGGTCCGGTTGACGATCTCGAACTCCTCGGCCGGGGGCACGAAGATCTTCTCCCGGGTGTGGGCGGTGATCTCGTCCAGGAGCAGGATCACCGGGGTGCGGTACTTCTCGGCCATGTTGAAGGCCGTGACCGTCATCTCCAGGCACTCCTGCACGTCCGAGGCCGAAAGAACGATGATCGGATGGTCGCCGTGGGTGCCCCAGCGGGCCTGCTGCACGTCGCCCTGGGCCGGGCTGGTGGGCAGGCCAGTGGAGGGACCGCCGCGCATGACGTTGACCAGGACCAGCGGAGCCTCCACCATGCAGGCGTAGCCGATATGCTCCTGCATGAGCGAGAAGCCCGGTCCCGAGGTGGCGGTCATGGCCTTGCGCCCGGCCAGGGACGCGCCGATGACCGCGCCCAGGCCGCCGATCTCGTCCTCCATCTGGATGAACACGCCCTCGGGCCGCGCCGGCAGCTTCTGGGCCATGAGCTCCATGATCTCCGACGACGGGGTGATGGGGTAGCCCGCGTAGAACGAGCACCCGGCGATGAGCGCGCCCTCGACGACGGCCTCGTTGCCCTGGGCGAACAGGGCCTTGCGCCCCTTCTTCTTGCCGTTTGCGGACATGGCGTTCTACTCCTTGTCCCGGCGGCGGGCGCCCGGCTTCTTGTCCGTGACCACCACGGCGAAATCCGGGCAATGCAGTTCGCAGAAGCCGCAATGGATGCAGTCCTGCTCACGCGCCACCCGGGCCTTGCCCTGACCGTCCATTTCGATGACCCCGGCGGGACAGAAGGCCGCGCAGATGCCGCAACCCTTGCACCAGTCCGGATAGATGGTCACCTTGCTCACGCCTTTCGTTTTTTTCGCCATGGCTCCGACCGCGACTGACCGCCGCGCCAAAGACCGGCGCGACGAAGAGGTTTGCGCGGCACTTTGCCTTCTTTTCAGAGGCAAGGCAAGGGAAACAGGGAGGAAAAGGCGGTGCTCCGGGCCGCTCAGCCCCGCAAAACGACTTCAGCCAGGGCGTTGATCACGCTGGCGGCCAGGGCCGAGCCGCCCTTGCGGCCGCGCAAGGTCACGTAGGGGACGCGTTCCTGGGCCAGAAGCAGTTCCTTGGATTCGGCCGCGTTGACGAAACCGACGGGCATGCCCACCACCAGGGCCGGAAGGGCCCGCCCGGCGTCGATGTGCTCCAGCAGGCGCAGCAGGGCCGTGGGCGCGTTGCCGATGACCCAGACGGCCGGGGCCAAACGCTCCACGGCCAGGTCCACCGCCGCGCGGGCCTTGGTCGTACCCCGGTCCCGGGCCAGGACGGCCGTCTCGGCGTCGGCCATGAGGCAACGCACGGTACACCCCAGGGGCTCCATGCGCCGCTTGGGAATGCCGCAGCGGGCCATGTCCGTGTCCGTGATCAGGAGGCAGCCGGAGGCCAGGGCGGCCAGGCCCGCTTCACAGGCCTGGGGGTGAAAACGCAACAGGGACAGGATTTCGAAGTCCGCCGAGGTGTGGATCATGCGGCGGGCCACCTGCCACTCCACGCCCTGGAACGGGCGCGGCTCGGACACCTCGGAATCGATGATCTCGAAGGAGCGCCGCTCGATGTCCCCGGGGGCGCGGATGTCCTCGACGCCGCTCATCTCAGCCCTCCATGACGATGGTCACCGAGGCCGAAGCCCCCAGGCGATCGGCTCCGGCGGCCAGCAAAGCCAAGGCCTGGGCCCGCGTGCGGATGCCGCCGCTGGCCTTGACCCCCACGTGGGCCGGGACGTTCGCGCGCAACAGGCGCACGTCGGTCTCCGTGGCCCCGCCGCCGGAAAAGCCCGTGCAGGTCTTGACGAAGGCGGCTCCTGCCCCGGCCGCCAGGCGGCAGGCCTGAATCTTCTCCGCATCGCTCAACAGCGCGGTCTCCAGGATGACCTTCACCGGGACGCCCGCCGAGCGCACCACGGCCTCGATGTCCCGCGCGACGGCCACCTCGTCGCCGTCCTTGAGGGCCCCGACGTTCAGGACCATGTCGATCTCACGAGCCCCCTCCTCCACGGAACGGGCAGCCTCGAAGACCTTGACCGGCGTGGACTGGAAGCCCAGCGGGAAACCGACCACGGTGATCGGCAGGACCGCGCTCCCAACCAGCGATCGCGCGGCCAGGGGCAGGCGGCAGGGAGCGACGCAGACGGAAAAGAAGCCGTGCTCCAGGGCCTCGTCGCAGAGCCGCTCCACCTCCGCCGCCGTGGCTTGGGGCTTGAGCAGGGTGTGGTCCAGACGGCGGGCCAATTCCGCGCGGGAGACGGTCACGTCAGCGCCCCCGGGCCTGATAACGGGCCAGATGCTTCTCCAGGCGGCGGCTGATGGCCGTGAGCACCCAGCAGACCAGGAAATAGAGCACCGCGATGGTGATGAAGATTTCAAACGGCGCGTTCATGGTCCGGTTGTTCACCTGGGTGGCCGTGTTGGTCAGCTCGTTGACCCCGATGATGGAGGCCAGGGAGGTGTCCTTGGTCAGGCTCACGAACTGGTTCACGAAGGACGGGATCATGTTGCGCAGGGCTTGGGGCAGGACGACCAGACGCATGGCCTGGAAGTGGCTCAGGCCCGTGCCCCGAGCGGCCTCCATCTGCCCCTTGGGCAGGGCCGCGACGCCGGCGCGCACGATCTCACCCACGTAGGCCCCGGTGAAGATGATGAAGGCGATGAGCGTACTCTGAAATTCCGGCACGGCCGTGCCCAGGATGATGGGCGCCAAAAAGTAGAACCAGAAGATGAGCATCAGCAGCGGCGTGCCGCGCACGATCTCGATGTAGATCACGGCGATGGCCTTGACCCAGAAGCGGCGGGAGAGGCGCATGAGGCCCGCGGCCAAGCCCAGCCAGAAGGCCCCCAGGATGCCCAAGGCCGCCAGAACCACGGCCAGAGCCAAGCCGCCGAGCTGGCCCTCGAAGCTCAGGGTCTGGGAGTTGAAGGTCAGCGACCCCCAGAGAAAGTAGTCGAAATTGCTCCAGACGACGTCCCAGCGCACCCCGGTTCCCCCCTAGTACTTGATCTGGCGCAGGAAATGCTTGTTGTAGACGTTGATGGTCAGGGAAACCACCAGGGAGATGCAGAGGTAGATCGCCGTGGCCGCCGTGAAGGCCTCGAACCCCCGGAAAGTGTGCGACTCGATCTGCCGGGCCATGTAGGTCAGGTCCATGACGCCGATGGTCATGACCAGGGAGGAGTTCTTGATCAGGTTGAGGAACTGGGAGATGAGCGGCGGGATGATGATCCGGAAGGCCTGAGGCAGAATCACGTAACGGTAAGCCTGGATGAAGGACAGGCCCGTGGCCCGCGAGGCCTCCAGCTGGTTCTTGGGAATGGCGAAGATCCCCGCGCGGATCTCCTCGGCGATGAAGGCCGCCGTGTACACCGTGAGCGCGATGACGCCGGAGGCGAACTCGAAGTCCTGCTTGTAGAGCCACTTGTTCACGGCCTCGGGCAGGAGAACGAACGAGCCGAAATACCAGAAGTAGATCTGCACCAACAGCGGCGTGTTCCGGAAGAACTCGGTGAAGGCCAAGCTGAACCAGACGCAGGCCTTGACCTTGGTCATGCGCAGGACGGCGACCAGGGTGCCCAGAGCCATGGCCAGGACGATGGAGATGGCCGAGATCTTGAGCGTCAGCCAGAAACCGTCCACCAGCCATTGATGGTATTCGCCGGTGAGGACGACGCTCCAGTCGAAATTGTACTTCAAGTCGCTGTTCCCGTTTCGCGAGGGTGGGGCGCGCCGCGTCGCGACGCGCCCCTTCGTTTCTCAACAGCCCACAAGAGTCCGGCCTACGGCCAGAGCTCCATCTTCCACTTCAGCTCCAGCGGGCACTTGCTCTTGGGGCCGAACCACTTGTCATAGATCTTGGCGTATTCGCCGGAACGCCACATCTCCATGAGGCTGGCGTTGACGAAGTCGCGGTAGTCGGAGTCGTTCTCCGGCAGGCCCAGGCCGTAGGGCTCGTCGGCGATGAAGTCGCCGGTCACTTCCCACATCTCCGGCTTCTCATCGGTGGCCTTGAGGCCGGCCAGAATGGGGGCGTCCGTGGTCACGGCGTCCACCTTGCCCTGCTTGAGGGCCAGGAAGGCCATGGGGTAGGTGTCATAGGAGATGACCTGGCACTTGGGCTGGGCGGCCTGGATGTTCTTCTCCGAGGTGGAGCCCTTGGCCGAGCCCACCTTCTTGCCGGCCAGGTCGGCCACGGTCTTGATGCCGCTGCCCTTCTTCACCAGGAGCTTCTGCTCGGCCGGGAAGTAGGTGATGGAGAAATCGACCTCGGCCTCGCGCTCGATCTTGTGGGTCATGGTGGCGGCCAGGATGTCCACCGAGCCCTGGGTCAGCATGGGGATGCGGGTGGCGGAAGTCACGGGCTTGAGCTCCATCTTCACGCCGAGCTTGTCGGCCAGGTACTTGCAGATGTCGATCTCGAAGCCCACGATCTGCTTGGTCTGCTCGTCCACATAGCCGAAGGGCGGCTGGGAATCCTTGACGCCCGCCACGAGCACGCCTTTCTGCTTGATGTCGTCGAGCTTGCCGGCAAAGGCCGCGCCGGCCAGCAGGGTGCAGGCCGCCACAAGCGCCAGAACGAAAGACAGCCTCTTCATCATCGGAACCTCCCTGATGTGTTCCCGCGCAGCGGGGTTACAGAATTTCCTTCAAAAACGCTCTGGTCCTTTCATGCTGGGGATTGGAGAAGAACACGTCCGGCGAGGCCTGCTCCACCACCACGCCGCCGTCCATGAAGATGACCCGGTCGGCCACCTCGCGGGCGAAGCCCATCTCGTGGGTCACGCAGAGCATGGTCATGCCCTCGCGGGCCAGGTCCTTCATGACCGCCAGGACCTCGTTGATCATTTCGGGATCCAAGGCGCTGGTGGGCTCGTCGAAGAGCATGACCTTGGGCTTCATGGCCAGAGCCCGGGCGATGGCCACGCGCTGCTGCTGGCCGCCGGAAAGCTCGGCCGGGTACTTGTGGGCCTGGTCGTGGATGCCCACCCGCTCCAGGAGCGACAGGGCGATGGCCTCGGCCTCGTCGCGGCCCATGCCCCGCACCTTGATGGGAGCCAGGGTCACGTTCTTGAGCACGGTGAGGTGCGGGTAGAGGTTGAACTGCTGGAACACGATGCCGATCTCGGCGCGCAGCTCGTTCACGTCCACGCCCTTGTCGTGGATGTCCCGGCCCTCGAAGAGGATGGTGCCCTTCTGGTACTCCTCCAGCCGGTTCACGCAGCGGATGAAGGTGCTCTTGCCCGAGCCGCTGGGGCCGCAGATGACGAGCACCTCGCCCTTTTCCACGGTCTCGCTGATGCCGCGCAGGACGTGGAAATTGCCGTACCACTTCTGCAGCTTGTTGACCTCGATCATGGCCATGGACACAAAACTCCGGGGTCGCCGAAAGGGGCGGGTTTTCTCGCATATTTGCCTGGAAATAATGATGAATACAGGGGAGCTTAACGGCAAAACGCGAAGAAAAATATATGCCTGCAAAGCCCTCTCCTGTCAAGGCGAGGCCCCCGGCCGAAGAGACCCAGGGGCATTGCTGTTGGCGAACACCGTCAATCATGATACAGGGTTGGGCAGCACCCAGCACCCTTTGCACCGGAGTGGACATGCCGCGCGTCGCCTCGATTCCCACAGTGTTGCTCCTGGCGATTTCATTTGTATTGCTGGCCGCCTGCCACGGCCGGGAGCAGGCCAAGGCCCCGCAGCCCGTGCCCGTGCGCACCTTCACGGCCGAACCCCGCGACACGCCCATGATCCTCTGGA
This sequence comes from Desulfovibrionaceae bacterium, assembly GCA_040307135.1. Classification (GTDB taxonomy): domain Bacteria; phylum Desulfobacterota; class Desulfovibrionia; order Desulfovibrionales; family Desulfovibrionaceae; genus Aminidesulfovibrio. The sequence goes on along the minus strand of JAWRKD010000080.1, from coordinate 18,374 downwards.
GCGTGGGCACCGTGCGGGCCTCCAACTCGGTTTCGGTGAAGTCGCGCCAGGACGGCCACATCATGAAGATCCACTTCCTGGACGGCGCCGAGGTCCACGCCGGGGACCTGCTCTACACCATCGACCCCGTGTCCCAGACCCTGGCCAAGAGCCAGGCCCAGGCCAGCCTGGCCAGCGACCGGGCCTCGGCCGAAATGGCCATGCAGGAGCTCACCCGCTACAAGGCCCTCTACGCCCAGGGCGTGGTGAGCAAAGACGACTACGACCAGCGCCGGACCGCGGCCGAGACCGCCCTGGCCGCGGTGCGCGCCTCCCAGGCCTCGGTGGGCATCGCGGGCCAGACCCTGGGCTACACCTCCATCACCTCGCCCATCGACGGCCGCATCGGGGTGTCCAAGCTGGACGAGGGCAACCTGGTGGTAGCCAACCAGGACGTGCTGGCCACCATCAACACCATCGTGCCCACCGACCTGGACTTCTCCCTGCCCGAGCGCCACCTGGAGGCGGTGCGCCTGGCCTTCCGCACCGGCCCCGTGGAGGTCCTGGCCGCCACCCGGGATGCCAAGCCGGTGCAGGTCAAGGGCACGCTGCGGGCCATCGACAACAACATCAACCCGGCCACCGGCATGTTCAACATGCGGGCCCGCTTCGCGAACGCGGACGAAGTCCTCTGGCCCGGGCAGTTCGTGAGTGCGGGCCTCATCCTCTCCACCATCAAGGGCGCGGTGCTGGTTCCGGCCCAGGCCGTGCAGCGCGGGCCCGACGGCGACTTCGTCTATCGCCTGCGCGAGGGCAAGGCCGAGCCCGCGGCGGTGAAGGTGGGCATCCCGGTGGACGATTACGTGGTCCTGGATTCGGGCCTCGCGGCCGGGGACGAGGTGGTGGTGGAAGGCCAGATCCGGCTTTATCCCGGCGCGCCCGTGGCCCCGCAGACGGCCAAGCCCGGGGGGGCCTCGTGAGCCTGTCGAGCCCGTTCATCGAACGTCCGGTCATGACCTCCCTGGTCATGGCCGCCCTGCTCTTCTTCGGCCTGGGCGCGTACTTCGTGCTGCCCACCAGCGACCTGCCCGCGGTGGACTTCCCCACCATCCAGGTTTCGGCCAGCTACACCGGGGCCTCGCCCGAGACCATGGCCTCCAGCGTGGCCGCGCCCCTGGAGCGGGAGTTCGCCAGCATCGCCGGGCTCTCCTCCATGAGCTCGTCCAACAGCCTGGGCTCCACCAGCATCACCCTCCAGTTCGACCTGGACCGCAACATCGACGGCGCGGCCATGGACGTGCAGGCGGCCATCACCCGGGCCAACGCCAACCTGCCCGACGACCTCACCGATCCGCCCACCTTCCAGAAGGTGAACCCGGCGGACGCGCCCATCTTGTACATCGCGCTCAGTTCGCCCGTGCTGCCCATCTACACCATCAACGACTACGCCAAGACCTACCTGGCCGAGACCATCTCCATGATCCCCGGCGTGGCCCAGGTGCTCATCTACGGCGAGAAGAAGTACGCCCCGCGCATCCGCCTGGACCCCATGGCCCTGGCCGCGCGCGGCATCGGCCTGGACGAGGTGCGCCAGGCCGTGAACGACCAGAACGTGAACCTGCCCCTGGGCAGCCTGGAAGGCCCGGTCCGCGCCGTGACCCTCATGGCCAAGGGCCAGCTCGTGAACGCCGCGGAATACCGCAAGATGGTGGTGACCTACCGCGACGGCCAGCCCGTGTATCTGGGCGACCTGGCCCAGGTGGACGACAGCGTGGAGTACGAGCACTTCGGGGCCTTCCACAACAACAAGCCGGACATCCTCCTGGCCGTGAAGCGCCAGCCCGGGTCCAACACCATCGCCGTGGTGGACGCCATCCGGGCCAAGCTGCCGGTGATCCAGTCGCAGCTGCCCGCCTCCCTGACCGTGGACGTGATATACGACCGCAGCGAGTTCATCCGCGACTCGGTGGCCGACGTGAAGTTCACCCTGGCCCTGGCCGTGGGCCTGGTCATCCTGGTGGTCTTCGCCTTCCTGCGCAGCCTCGCCGGGACCTTCATCGCCGGGGTGGCCATCCCCTTCTCCATCATCGCGACCTTCTCGGCCATGTACCTGCTGGGCTTCACCCTGGACAACCTCTCGCTCATGGCCCTCACGCTCTCGGTGGGCTTCGTGGTGGACGACGCCATCGTCATGCTGGAGAACGTCTTCCGCCACGTGGAGCAGGGCAAGTCGCCGCTGCGTGCGGCCTTTGACGGGGCCGCGGAGATCGGCTTCACCATTCTTTCCATGACGCTCTCCCTGGCCGTGGTCTTCGTGCCCATCCTGTTCATGCCCGGCATCCTGGGCCGCATCCTGCGCGAGTTCGCCGTGACCATCACCGTGGCCATCCTCATCTCCGGCGTGGTGGCCGTGACCCTCTCGCCCATGCTCTGCTCCAAGGTCCTGCGCAAGGACACCAAGATCGCGGAGAGCGGCCGCTTCTTCTCCTGGGTCCTCTCCGGCTACCGCTGGAGCCTGCGCCTGGCCATGGACCACCGCGGCAAGACCCTGGTCCTGGCCCTGCTCATGCTCGTCGCCACCGGGCTGCTCTTTGCCTGGGTGCCCAAGGGCTTCCTGCCGCCCAACGACGTGGACCTGCTCATGGGCTACACCCAGGCCCGCCAGGGCATCTCCTACCAGGCCATGGCCGGGCTCCAGCGGGGCCTCTCGCCCCGGCTGGCCGCGGACCCGGACGTGCTGAGCGAGAGCCAGATCATCAGCTATCCCCTGAAGAACCAGGGCCTCTCAGTTATCATCCTCAAGCCGCAGACCGAGCGCAAGGCCACGGCAGACCAGGTCCTGGCCCGCCTGCGGCCCACGCTCAACTCCGAGCCCGGGCTGGTGAGCTACCTGGTGAACCCGCCGCTCATCCCCATCGGCGGCAAGTCCGCCCGCGGCGACTACATGCTCACCCTGCAGTGCCCGGACACCACGCTCCTCTACAGCGCGGCCCAGAAGCTGGAGAAGCTCCTCATGGCCGAGCCCGCGCTCACGGGCGTGAACTCGGACCTGCTCCTGGCCGACCCCCAGGTGCACCTGGACATCGACCGGGAAAAGGCCGCGCGGCTGGGTATCCCGGTGCGCTCCATCGAAGACGCCCTGTTCTCCTCCTTTGCCGAGCGGGGCATCTCCAACATCTACGGCTCCGAGGACGTGTACAAGGTGGTCATGGAGCTCAAGCCCGAGTTCCAGCGCAACGAGAAGGCCCTGACCCTGCTCTACCTGCGCTCGGCCGCGGGCGATCTGGTGCGCCTGGACGCCCTGGCCGAACTGCGCAACGAGCTGGGTCCGGCCACGGTGAACCACACCGGCCAGCTCACCTCGGTGACCTATTCCTTCAGCGCCGCGCCGGGGGTATCCCTGGGCCAGGTCACGGACACCGTGGAACGCCTGGCCCGGGCCAACCTGCCCGCCGGGGTGAGCCACTTCATGGAGGGCACGGCCAGCGCCTTCCAGGAGTCCCTGGGCAGCATGGGGCTGTTGCTGGCCATCACCGTGTTCCTGATCTACGTGCTCCTGGGCTGCCTCTACGAGAGCTACGCCCACCCCCTGACCATCCTCTCGGGCCTGCCCTCTGCGGCCATGGGCGGGCTGCTCACCCTGCTCCTCTTCGGCCAGGACCTGAACCTCTACGGCTACGTGGGCATCATCATGCTCATCGGCATCGTGAAGAAGAACTCCATCATGGTGGTGGACTTCGCCATCCAGGCCGAGAAGTCCGGCAAGAGCCCGGAGGATGCGGCCTTCGAAGGCTCCCTGGTGCGCTTCCGGCCCATCATGATGACCACCATCGCGGCCATCATGGGCGCGCTGCCCATCGCCTTGGGCTTCGGCGCGGGGGCCGAGGCCCGGCGGCCCATGGGCCTGGTGGTGGTGGGCGGACTGGTCCTCTCCCAGGTGGTCACCCTCTACCTGACCCCGGTGGTCTATACCTACATGGACAGGCTCCAGCGCCGGAAGCCCGGGCCGGAGACCGCCACCGGGGCCTAGCCCCGGCCCCTTGTCTGCGGTCCATAACCGTGGCATAGGGGCGGCGCGCGGCCACGGCCGCCCCCACTTCAACCCCAGGCAGGCCCCATGGACTTCCTGCTCCAATACGCGGACATCATTCTGCACATCGACCGCCACCTGGGCGGCCTGTTCGAGCACTACGGAACCTGGATCTACTTCATCCTGGCGGCCGTGGTCTTCTGCGAGACCGGCCTGGTGGTGACGCCGTTTCTGCCCGGCGACTCCCTGCTCTTCGCCGTGGGCGCCCTGGCCGGGGCCGGGCTGGTGGACCCCTGGCTGGCCTGCGGCCTGCTCATGCTGGCGGCCATCTGCGGGGACAACGTGAACTACTGGCTGGGCCGCAAGGTGGGTCCGGCCGTGTTCGTGCGCGAGACCTCCCGCCTGCTCAACAAGAAGCACCTGTTTCACGCCCAGGCCTTCTACGAGCACCACGGCGGCAAGACCATCATCATCGCCCGCTTCGTGCCCATCGTGCGGACCTTCGCGCCTTTCGTGGCCGGCATCGGCCACATGCGCTACTCCCGCTTCCTGTCCTACAGCCTGGCAGGCGGCCTGCTCTGGACCGGTGGGCTCATCGCGGCGGGCTATTTCTTCGGCAACCTCCCGGCCGTGCGCCAGAATTTCGGCCTGGTGGTCATCGCCATCATCGTGGTTTCCGTGCTGCCCGCGGTGGTGGAGTTCCTGAAAACACGCAGCCGCATGAAACAACAATGAACGACACGACCATGGCCTCCGGTTCCGACACGGCCCAGGCCTTCGGCGCGGCGGCCGTCTGGGCCGTCTCCCTCTACGCCGGGGCCCAGCTCATCTCCAACGTAGCCAGCCTGAAGATCGGCGTGATCGGCGGCTTCGCCGTGGACATGGGCACCTTCCTCTACCCCGTGACCTTCACCCTGCGCGACCTGGTGCACAAGGTCCTGGGCCGCAACGGGGCGCGGGCCGTGATCTTCGCGGCCGGGGCCCTCAACCTGTTCATGGCCCTGTACCTCACGTGGATCGCGGGCGTGCCCGGGGACCCGGACTGGGGCCTGAACGAGCAGTTCAGCGCCGTGCTCACCCCGGTCTGGCGGCTGGTGGCGGCCTCCATCCTGGCCCAGGTGGTGAGCGAGCTGGCCGACACCGAGGTCTATCACTGGTTCGTGCGGCGCATCACCCATCGCTTCCATTGGCTGCGCGTGCTGGTGAGCAACTCGGTGAGCGTGCCCGTGGACAACGTGATCTTCGCCGTGGGGGCCTTCGGCTTTGTCCTGCCCTGGAGCGTGGTGGGCCAGATCTTCCTCTTCAACCTGGTCATCAAGTACGGCGTGACCCTGGCCAGCCTGCCGTTCATCTACTTCGTGCGCGAGCGCGGCGAGCAGTAGCCGCACGCCTTCCCCAGGACAACAAAAAAGCCCGGCCGAAGCCGGGCTTTTTTGTTGCTGCGGGGGCGAACCGCCTACTTGGCGTTGAGGCCCTTCTCCTGCGGGAAGATCGGCAGGTAGCGGTAGGACAGGCTCATGACCAGGAAGCCGTAGGCGATGATCATGACGCTGGGAGCCCACTCCGCCCAGTTGGGGGCGTAGGTGTACCACTTGTCGAAGGGCATCACCGGCAGGGCGATGGTCTGCACGGTGAACACGTAGCGGTTGATGACGATGCCCAGGCAGTCCAGGATGCCCGCCAGGTAGAGCAGGCCGGGACGGTTGCGGATCGCCGGGGTGATGAGCATGATGGCGGGAATCACGCCGCAGAGGAACAGCTCGGTCCACATCATCCACTTGCCGTAGATGACGCCGTAGAACATCTGGTCAAAGGTCAGGCCCATGTGCGGCAGCACGTCGGTGGCCCAGGCCCAGGTGTCCAGGAGCTTGAAGAACATATAGACCGTGAGCATGGTGCCCGCGATCTTGCCCATGAGGGCCTTGGTCTTGAAGTCCACCAGCTTGCGGCCCGTGAGTTTCTCCATGAAGGTGCAGACCAGCACGGTGAACACCGGGCCGGAGCCCACCGCGGAAAGCACGAACAGGAAGAAGGTCCAGGGCCAGATGAAGAAGCCCTCGCGGAAGGCGTACGGACGGCCGAAGAGCACGCCGTACATGCCGCCCAGGGAGCCCTGGTGGAAGGTGGACAGGAAGGTGCCGATGCCCGCGAACAGGGCCATGTGCACGTGCATCTGGTGGGCCAGATGGTGCAGGAAGGGCACCTTGTTCAGCTGCTTCTGCTCCAGGATGAGCGGCAGGTACTCGATGACCAGGACCATGCAGTAGCAGGTGATGCAGAAGATCACTTCCGTGAGCATGGAGTGGACGTTCGGGTGCCAGTAGCCGAACCAAGCCCGGATCGGCTGGCCGATGTCGAGCGTGAGCACGAGCATGGCGCCCGAGTAGCAGATGAACCCGACGATGACCGTCAGGTTGATGATGTTCTTGAGCTGGTCGATCTTCAGGATGTACTTCAGGAAGCCCGTGAAGAACGCGCCCGCGCCCAGGGCGATGACCGCCAGGTCGAAGGTGATCCACAGACCGAATCCGAAGTAGTTGTCCAGACCGGTGACGCCGATGCCCTTGTAGAAGATGATCCCCGCAGCGTAGCCGCCCCAGGCCAGGCCGATGGCGATGAAGCCGAGCCAGGCCAGGAACTTGCCCAGCGAGCAGCGCTCGACGCCCTCGGGGAAGAGTTTGCTATCCATGTGCGCCCCCTATGCTTTCTTTTCGTTGGGCAGATAGTTGTCGCCCAGACGGTGCACCCATTCGCGCTTGCTGTAGTAGTAGACCTGCGGTCCCAGGCCCAGCCGCTCCAGAAGGCGGAAGGAATGCTTGCTGTGCGCCAGGTCATGCACCTTGTGCTCGGGGTTGTTTAGGTCCCCGAAGACGATGGCCCCGTTGGGGCAGACCTCGGCGCAGGCCGTGACGTAGGCGCCGTCGGGCAGGTTGTTGGGATCGCCGCCCTCCTGGCGGGCCTTGTCCTTGGCCTGCTGGAAACGGGTGTGGCAGAAGTTGCACTTCTCCACCACGCCGCGGGGCCGGGTGCTTGTGCTGGGCGACAGGGCCTTGGCCATGCCGGCGGGCCAGGTCGGGTCGAACCAGTTGAAGTAGCGGGCATGGTAGGGACATGCCGCCATGCAGTACCGGCAACCGATGCAGCGCGGGTAGATCTGGCTGACGATGCCGCCTTCCTCGTTCTTGTCCGTGGCCACCACCGGGCAGACCGGCACGCAGGCCGGGCTGGCGCACTGCATGCAGGGCCGGGGCATGTAGGCCACTTCGTATTCGGGGAAGGGCTTCTTGTTGTTGATCTCGTACACGGTCAACCAGTTCAGCGTGCGCAGCTTGTTGGAGGCGTCGTAGGCCACGCCGGCCCAGGCGTCCACCTCCGGGTTGACCGGGGCGATATTGTTCTCAACCTGGCAGGCCACCATGCAGGCACCGCAACCGGTGCACTTGTCCACATCGATGACCATGCCCCATCTGACTTTGAATTCTTTGAAACCGTGTCCACTCATGGCGGATCCCCCTACATTTTGGCGACGCTCACGGCGGAGCCGGCCCACACGGAATAGCCCGTGCCGGGTTCGGCGCTCACGGCGAGGATCTTGCTGACGTTATCGCCCTTGCCCTTGGTGAAGGGGTCCCAGGCGGTGCGGCCCAGGCCCAGGGGCGCGGCCACCACTCCGGTCATGACGCCCTCGTTCAGGGCCACGCGGGCCGTGATCTCGGAACCGCCGGCGGCGAGCTTGACCTTGGCGCCCTCGGCCAGGCCCAGGGACTTGGCCGTGGCGGAGCACATCTGCACGAAGAGGTCCTTGCCGTACAGCTCGGTGTCGCGGATGGTGAGCAGGGCGTGCGGCGGGGTAGCCAGGCTGCCGGTGCCGATGTTCAGGTGATCCACGGCGGCCAGGAGCGTGCCCTGGGCCTTGGGAGCGGCCACGGCCTTGGCCAGGGCGGAAGCCCCCAGGTCGGCCTGGGCCGAGCCCTTCTTGTCGGAGACGAAGGCGCCGCCCGCAGCCAGGGCGTCCCAGTCAGCGCCGATGGCCTGGACCTTGGCCTTGAGCACGTCCTCGAAGGCCCCGAAGCCCAGGTCCACGCCGAGCTTGCCGGCCAGGCCCAGGATGAAGTCCGGGGTGGACTTGCAGTCCTTCTCCGGGGCGGCCACGGCCGTGGCCAGGACATAGGTGGCCTTGCCCACGCCGTAGGGGCTCTGGGCGTCGTCCAGGCGCTCGAAGGGATGCGGCGCGGGCAGGATCAGGTCCGCCAGGGCCGCGGTCTCGTCCATGTAGGTGCTGAAGGAGACAAGCAGGCCCGCCTTGTCCAGGGCCTTGGCCATGGCGGCCGCCTGGGGCAGGGCATAGGCCGGGTTGGCCTCGTACACGAAGAGGACCTCGGGGGCCGGGGCCTTGCCCGCGTCCACGTCGGCCAGCCAGGCCACCACGTCCTTGGCCAGGAGCCCGGCCCGGTCCGGGGCGGAGGCCACGGCCTTGGGGAACTCAGGCAGCACGTTGAGCGAGCCGAGCAGCGCGTTCAGGGCCACGCCCGCGGCCGCCAGGGCCACGCCGCCGCCCTGGCCGGCGCCGGTCACGATCACCGGATTCTTGGCCATGAGCAGGGCCTTGGCCGTGGTCATCAGGGCCTCGGTCTTGACGCCGGCGGCCTTTTCCACGGCCTCGGGACCGAACTTGGCGGCCAGGTCGGCGAAGTCGGAGAAGCCGTTCAGGGACGCGCCCTTGCCGGACTTGATGAGCAGATTGGCCAGGCCCAGGGCGAAGGCCGCGCCGCCGTCCGGGGTGACCGGCACCCAGGCGTCGGCCACCGCCGCGGTGCGGGTGCGCACCGGACCGGCGTAGATGAGGGTCACGGTCTTGTCGCCTTCCATGGGCCGCTTGGCCGCGATGGCCTTCTGGTTGCGGACCGTGGGACCGAAGGCGTCCATGATGTCGGCGCCGATGCAGAGCACCATGTCGGCGTTCTCCAGATCGTAGCCGATCTGGCCGGAGCCGCCCATGACGCCGTTCCAGGCCTTGGCCATGGTGGTCTGGTCGCTGGGCATGTAGTAGTAGGAGCTGGAGCCCATGCCGGCCAGGAAGCCGGAGAGGACCTCGTTGGCCGTGCCGGAGCCGTCGCCGCTGATGGCCGCGACCTTGCCGCCCTGGCCCTTGAGCCCCTTGAGCTTGTCAGCCAGCAGGGCCTCGGCCTCGTCCCAGGAGATGGCCTTGAACGTGGAACCGTCCTTCTTCATGGGGCCGGCCACCCGCGAGGGGCTGCGCAGCATCTGGGCGCCGTTGGCGCACAGCGGGCAGACGCCGCCCTGGCTCAGGGGGTTCTCGGCGTTGCCCTTGACCCCGTAGGCCAGGCCGCCCACCTTCTTGACCTTCACGGCGCAACCGGCAGGGCACAGCTTGCTGTACGTGGCGTCGGCGGACGGCGTTCCCTTCGGAAGCCGCGGAATCCAGGACCAGTTCTGGCTCCAGATCGAGGAGTCGTCGGCCAGTTTCCAGGGGATCGGCGTGAACAGGGTACCCGCAGCGCCGCCCACGATGAATTTTATGAATGCTCTACGATCCAAACCCATGTCAGCACCCCTCTCTCGTTACTTGTGGCAAACGTGGCAGGCATTGCTCACGCCATTCTCGGCGTGGCAGCGCTCGCACTGCCACATCTTCATGGTCTGCTTGCTGTACCCGGAGAGCTTGTTCTCGTAGTACTTCGGAGCCTTGTCCGCCTTGGCCACGTCGGGATGGCACTCGGTGCACTCGAACGGCTCGTGGGCTTTGTGCGGGAAGAGGACGTTGTCCGGCTGGTACTGGTAGTTCAGCCAGGGCACTTCCTTGTTCTTCTGCACGTACTCCTCCACGAACTTGGCCTCGGCCGGCGTCTGGCCGACGACCTCCGAGTGGCAGCCGGAGCACTGTTCGTTGGTGGGCAGACCCTGGTAGGAGCCGTCTTCCCGGAAGAAGTGGCAACTGTCGCAGGTCAGGCCCTGGTCCTCGACGTGGACCTTGTGGCTGAACGAGATGGGCTGGTCCTTCTCGCTGAAGAGCAGACCCGGAAACACCACCCAGCCGGCGACCACGGAGAGCAGGAATCCCAGGACGAACGCCAGGAATCCCCCACAACATTTTGTTCCTTTCTTCTCCTCCATAACCTCGCCCCATCGCTCCTTAGTTGAAAAAACACGTTCTCCAGAATGAATGCCGTTCTTTAATTTGAAGATTCTTTCCGTGTCAAGGGAATAGGAAAAAATTCACGAGCCGTCCCCTGCCGAAAAACACGCCAAAACCGAACATTTCCAGGCGACTGGCCCTGCGGAGCAATCACCCGCCGCGGCCATAGGTGTCCTGGTAGCGCACAATGTCGTCCTCCCCCAGGTAGGGTCCGCTCTGGACCTCGATGATCTCCAGGGGCACCTTGCCGGGATTGAAGAGCCGATGGGCCGTGGTCTTGGGGATGTCCACGGACTGGTTCTCCACCAGCACCCGCTCCTCGCCACCGATCTCCACCAGGGCCGTGCCTTCCAGCACCACCCAGTGCTCGCTGCGATGGTGGTGCATCTGCAGGGACAGCCGCGCCCCGGGCTGGACCACGATGCGCTTGATCTTGAAGCGGGGGCCCTCCTCCAGCACGCAGTAGCGGCCCCAGGGCCGGAACACCGTGGGGTGGACCTCGGTGAGCGGGTTGTTCTCGGCCCGCAACTGGCCCACCACGTCCCGGACCCGCTGCACCTCCCGGAACGGTATGGCCAGCGTGGCGTCGCGGGTCTGGACCACGATGGTGTCGGTGAGGCCCATGGCGGCCAGCTTGCCGCTGGTGGACACCAGCAGGCAGCCCCGGCAGTCCAGGTTGAGCACGTCGCCCTGGAGCACGTTGCCGTATGCGTCCTTGTCCCCCAGCCGATAGACCGCCTCCCAGTTGCCCAGGTCGTCCCACTGGAAGGCCGCCTCCACCATGACGATGTCCTGGAGCTTCTCCAGCACGCCGTAGTCCAGGGAGATGGCGGGGATGTCCCGGTAGCCCTGGGCCATGGGCGTCTTGTCGCGGCGCAGCCACCAGTCCCAGAGCTGGGGCTGGAAGCGGGCCACATCCTTGAGGAAGTTCTTGGCCTGGAAGAAGAACATGCCGCTGCTCCAGTAGTGGACCCCGCTGCGCAGGAAGGCCTCGGCCAGGTGCAGGGGCGGCTTTTCCACGAACTCCCGGACCTGATGGACTCCCGGGGCCAAGGCCTCGCCCCGGGCCATGAAGCCATAGCCCGTGTCCACCCGGCGCGGCTTGACGCCGAAGGTCACGAAGTGTCCCTGCCGGGCCAGGTCCATGGCCTGGGACAGGTTCCTGAGCCAGGCATCCTGGTCCTGCACCAGGTGGTCCGAAGGGAAGACCGCCACCGGGATGCCGCCGTCCCCGCCACCCGCGGCCAGGATGCTGTCCAGGCCCAGGAGCACCGCGGGCAGGGTATTGCGCGCCAGAGGTTCGGCCAGGACGTGGGCCTCGAGCCTGGGCTCCAGGGCCCGGACCTGGGCGCGCACCTCATAGACGTGCTCCTCGTTGGTCACCACCCAGACGCGCTCCGGATCAAAGGCCGGCAACACGCGCTGGAGGGTCTGCTGGAGCATGGACTGCTGCCCGTTCAGGGTGATGAGCTGCTTGGGAAAGAGCGTGCGGGACAGGGGCCAGAGCCGCGTTCCCGCGCCGCCGGCCAGGATGATGGCCTGGCCCGGGGCCTGGGGGGCGGCCTTGGCGGGGGTGTGGACGGGCTTGCTCATGCTCGGCTCATCCCTGTTCGAAGACGAAGGGGGTCTGAAAATCCCGCAGCCGGGGCAGCAGCCCGTCCTTGGCCGACAGCAGCGGGGCGGCCTCGGGCCAGGCAAAACCCACGTCCGGGTCGTTCCAGAGGATGCCGCCCTCCAGCTCCGGGGCATAGGGCGCATCCACCTTGTACTGGAAATCCGTGTCCGGGGCCAGGGTCAGGTAGGCGTGGGCGAAGCCTCGGGGCAGGAGCAGGCGCAGGCGGTTCTCGGCGGAAAGCCGCAGGCCGAAGACCCGGCCAAAGGTGGGCGAGCCGCGCCGCAGGTCCAGGGCCGCGTCCAGGACCGCGCCGCGGGACACCCAGACCAGCTTGGCCTGGGCCTGGGGCGGCCGCTGGAAATGAAACCCGCGCAGCACCCCGGCCTGGACCGAATGGGCATGGTTGTCCTGAAGGAAATCCAGGTCCAGTCCGGCCACGCCGAAAGCCCGCCGGCTCCAGGTTTCCAGGAAAAACCCGCGGCTGTCCTCAAAGACCCGCGGTTCCAGGACCAGAAGACCGGGGAACTCGGTGGCGGTGACGAACACGCTCTCCTCCTCGGAAACTGCGCAGAAAGGCGCTTGGCCCGGTATAGCCGAGAACCGTCCCGGAGACAACCCTGAACCGGGTTTGGCGAGCTTTTTCACAGCCCTGCCCTTCCATTTTGCCCGGGCCTCTGGTACTGCGGGGACGGACGCGCCGCACAGGCCTGTGGAGCAGCATGAACTTCCTGGACGTCGTCATCATCGCCATCCTGATCCTGGCCGCCATCCGGGGCCTGTCCAAGGGCTTCGTACGCGAGGCCATCTCCCTGGCCTCGTTCTCCATCGCCACCGTGGCGGCCTCCCGCTACCACGGCGTCCTGGCCCCGCACTTGGCCGTGTACATGGAAAACACCACAAGCATCGCGGCGGTGAGCTACCTGATCACCTTCCTGGCCGTGCTCGTGGGCTGCTGGCTCCTGGCCCTGTTCCTGCGCAACCTGCTCCGGGTCGCGGTGCTCGGCTGGCTGGACGGCGCCGCGGGCGCAGCCCTGGGCCTGGCCGAGGGCGCGCTGGTCTGCCTGGTGCTCCTGCTCTGCCTGAACACCTTCCTGCCGGGCATGGAGACGGTGCGCAAGTCCAAGCTGGCCCCGCATGCCGACCCGGCCCTGCGGGCCCTGGCCGGGGTGGCCCCGGACACCTGGCGCCAAACCCTGGAGGAGCGGGGCATCGCCCTGCCCAAGCAGCCCCCGTCCCTGCGCGATCTGCTGGAAAAAAACGGCATGCCCGTGCAGGACAAGAGCACGCCCTGACCCCGCCTGCCCAAGACCCTCGCACAAGGAGCGACCATGAACGCGGAACAGTCCCTGGCCCGCCTGCTGGGCGTCATTGACCGGCTCATCGCCCCGGACGGCTGCCCCTGGGACCGGGAGCAGACCCCGGAAAGCCTCTGCGACTACGTGGTGGAGGAATCCTTCGAGCTGGTGGAGGCCATCCGCGACGGCGACGCCCTGGAGGCCCGCGAGGAGCTGGGCGACGTGCTCTTCCTCCTGGCCTTCATCGCGGTGCTCTATGAGAAGCGCGGGGCCTTCGACCTCTCCGAGGCCATCGAGAACAACGTGGCCAAGATGGTCCGCCGCCATCCGCACGTCTTTGCCGACGCCTCCTTCGAAAACCAGAAGGAGCTCCTCAAAAACTGGGAACGCATCAAGCGCGAGGAAAAGAAGGAGAACAACGGCGGCACTCCGGCCGGGCTCTTCGACTCCCTGCCCAAGGGCCTGCCGCCGCTCTTGCGCGCCTACCGCATCCAGGCCAAGGCCGCGCGCTTCGGCTTCACCTGGGAGAACGACGAGGACATGGCCGCGCAGTTGCGCTCCGAGTGGCGGGAGCTGGAGCAGGCCCTGGCCTCGGGCGACCGCGCGGCCCAGGAAGAGGAATACGGCGACTACCTGTTCTGCCTGGTGGAATACGGTCGGCGCAGGGGCTTCAAGGCCAACGCGGCCCTGGACAGGGCCAACCGCAAATTCCTGGCCCGCTTCGCGCGCATGGAGGAGCTGGCACGGGCCCAGGGCCTGGACCTGGCGAGCCAGGACCTGGCCGCCATGAACCGCCTTTGGGACCAGGCCAAGGCGGAGTCCTGAGGCCGGAGGATTGCATCGTGCCCATGCGGGCCTAAAGGATCTGGAGCAGCCTGCCGATAAGGCGGATGCGGGCGTACTTCGCCCCGGGAACCGCCATGGACACGCTCGCCATCGCCACCGTGGCCGGCAGCACCAGCCCCCAGCAGCTCCTGCCGCCGCCCGAACCGGCACAGGCGCAACAGCAGCCGCAGTTTATCTCCCCCCTCCCCCAGCACGCGGCCTCGGCCCAGCAGTCCCCATCCCTGCATCAGACCCCGCCCCGGCCCGTGGAGGACACGGAGCGCAACGCGGGCAGGGACGCGCGGCAGGGCCAGGGCGGCAGCTCCGCCCGCAACCGTAGCGAAGGCAAGGGAATGCGCCTGGACCTGCGCGCCTGATCCCGAGGCCCCGCCGCAGCCGCAGCCGCGGCGGGACACCTCCGGCCTTTTCCTAATCGACCTTGCGGAAGGCCTTGGCTCCGGCCCCGCAGAGCGGGCACTTCTCCGGAATCTCGTTCTCCGCGATGTAGCCGCAGACCGTACAGATGGCGTAGCTCACTTCCTGGGCGTTCTTCAGGTTCTGGAAGGCCTTGGCGTAGAGCTGGGCGTGGATGTCCTCGGCGGCCAGGGCGTAGCGGAAGCTGCGCTCCGCGGCCTTGTTGCCTTCGGCCACCGCGTCCTCGATCATGGGCGGGTACATGGACTTGAACTCATAGAGCTCGCCCGCCTCGGCCTCCTTGAGGTTGGCCGCGGTGTCGTGGACGCCTCCCAGGGCGCGCAGATGGGAATGGGCGTGGATGGTCTCGGCCTCGGCCGCGGCGCGGAAGAGCTTGGCGGCCTGGGGGAAGCCCTCCTTGTCCGCCTGCTGGGCAAAGGCGAGGTATTTGCGGTTGGCCTGGGATTCGCCGGCAAAGGCTTCTTTCAGGTTTTTCTCGGTCTTGGACATGGATGCCTCCTTTTTTTATTAGTAATAATTACTAATATTGATAATGAGCTCTATGTCAAGCAAAAAAAGCGCAACCGGGCTACCCGTCTTCTTCCTTGCGGGCAAAGTCGCATTCCGCGGCTCCGCAGCGCGGACAGCGCCAGTCCGGCCCGGCCTGCGCCAGTTCCGTGCCCGGGGCCAGGCCCCCGGCCGGGTCGCCCTTGCGCGGGTCGTAGATGAAGCCACACCTGAGGCAGATATAGCGGTCCATGCGGAAAATCCTCCTGTCCGGCGCCGGGCAGCGTCGGCCCATCCTTTCTAGCCGTCTCCCCAGGCCGGGGCAAGGGTTGCGCCGGGCACAGTCCTGTAGCCGGAAACGTCATTTTTGCAGGCGGCTTCCCGCCCTGCTGCGCCAAGGACACGGAATTTCCGGGAAACATGCCGCTGGACCTGTTCTTGCTTTGGAGGCATGGAGGATGAAAGCCATGGAAACAGTGCACACCCCCTACGGTCCCCTGGCGGTCCACGGCCCACTGGAGCGCTACCCGGACGGCACGCTGCGCTCCTGCACCCCGGCCGGGCCCGCGGTCTTCCAGACCGCCCTGGGGCCGCTCCCGGCCCAGCATTCCACCGACGACCTGCGCCGCCGCACGGTTCAGCCCGTGTCCTTCCACCCCACGGGGCTCTTGCGCGCCCTGCCTCTGGAAGAGCCCACCCTGGTCCAGACTCCGGCCGGACCCATGACCGTGGAGCTGGTCACCTTCCATCCGGACGGCTCGCTGAGCCGGGCCTTTCCGCTCAACGGCAAGCTCTCGGGCCTTTGGTCCCAGGAGGACGAGGGCCGCCTGGCCCGGCCCGTGGACCTGCGCACCCCCGCGGGCCGCGTCAACGCCAGAATCATCGGGCTCCGCTTCAATCCGGCCGGGGCGCTCCTGGGCCTGACCCTCTGGCCCGGCGAAAGCGTGGAGGTGTCCACCCCCGTGGGTCCCATGGCGGCGCGCATCGGCGTGAGCTTCCGGCCGGACGGCAGCCTGCGCTCCCTGGAGCCGGCCTGTCCCCAGGCCGTGCCCACGCCTGTGGGCGAGATCAAGGCCTATGACCTGGACGCCGTGGGCATCAGCGGGGACGTGAATTCCCTGGGCTTCGGCCCGGACGGCCGCGTGGAGCGGGTGAGCACGAACCTGACCCAGGTGGCGGCCGATGGCCCGGGCGGCGAGCGCCGCCTGTTCGCCCCGGAGTTCCGGGAGAGCCTCTGCGGGGACGGCGAGCGCGAGCCCGTGCCCCTGCGCCTGGAGTTCGGTCCGGACGAGGTCCGCATCCGGACCAGGGCCGACGCGGCCTGGACCGCGCTGCCCCTGGCGCACTGGACCCTGCGCAGCGAGCCCTGCCTGCTCCAGTTCGCCATGCCGCTGGGCAGAATGCGCTGCCCGGGATAGGTTGAGGGAAACCGGGTGTGGCGGAGGGGGAGTCAGTCGAATTGAATTTTCAATATCCTGTTATTTAAAGTTATTCTATTTCTGTTTTTTTCAATATGCCCCCACTTGTGCCCCCACAGGCCAGGGGCTCCCCCCTCCCCCGCCTCTCCGGCATGTTCCCTTTTTGCTGAAAGTGTAGCGTCCTTTTTGCCACTCCTGCGCCGCGTTCTGTCCAGTTACCATCACGCCCAATATGCACCCAAAGTGTCAATAAAAAATCAACTGTTCCAATTGGTTGAAGATTAATGCTTTCATTTCAAACCGGCGCAACGGGGACAAGTTTTTGGACAGTTTCTCGCGCGTTGGAGTGTTGCATTGTGCAGGACACAAGAGGCCCGGCAGGAGGCAAGAAAAAGTCCTTTGTTCAGCCGCGTAGCAAAGAGCCCCTGCACAAAAGCTTCACGCCCTGAATCAACCTCCCCCGGGGGAGTCCCCCCTCTCCTTTTTACCGTGTCGCAAAAATCACTCAGCCGAAGGCCTGTCTGTGTCATTTTCACTTTCATTTTGACAGCCGGAACGAACGGCTGCCCAGCCGATCCTGGATCAAAAGCGCCAGAGTTTTGCAGCCCCCCCTGGGGGAGCCACATTTTCACCCCTGTTTTTGGGGGAACTGTGCGCGGATTGGCCGGGCGGTCTATGTGAGAAAGCCCGGGAGTTTTGATCCCCCTGACCATAAACGCACGCTTCGCGCGCGTGCGCGTACGCGCGTACTGGTCGGGAAATTATCCCCTGGCACGTTTTCTATCGCCTGCAAGAGGCTGGGCTCTCCGGCGCGTTCACCGGCCGCCTGTGCCGGGCCTACGAGGTCTGCCTATAAAGGGTCCTGCTCGGCTAGTTCTGTGCCCGTCAGCGCATCAAAATGCACTCCAGAAGCGTGTCGATCTCGGCCATTTCCTGGGCCAGATGCTCGCGCATCTCGTTGCGTAACCGGCCCAGCTTGTTGGCCGGGAGGTTGCCGCCGTCCGATCCCAGATTCAAGGCCGCCACATAGGCTTCAGCTTTGGCTGCGGCCTGCTGAGCTGTGGCCGAAAGCGCCCGGTGGTCAGGATTGCCCGCGTCAAAGCGGGGGAGCGGGGCCTCGAGGATTTTTTTATGGATGTCCCGTTCTCCTTGCAGCCCTCGGGATTGGAACGGTTTGATGAGTTCATTGGGAGTGTTACCATTGAGAAAAGCTGTTAAATAGTAGGCATGGTCTTCATCGTCTGTGAAATAAACATATGTTTTATGGTCAGTAATGAACGGCAGATCGTCAATCTTGGATCGATCAATGACAGCCGAGCAAATATTAGTGCCTGCGGCGATGTAGAGAACAACAAACCGAGATTGAGTATTTTGAAATGCCAAGCCGTTTTGAAAATTGAGCCGATCGATAAACGTCATGGATTCAGCGCGCTCGGTTTTTCTTTCTATCCAAAGTTTCTCCACCGCACCAAACCATTTTGTTGCTTCCAGTTCGCCTAGTTTTTCCATCTGGCTGGGGCGCAGGAGCTTGAGCTTGTTGTGCTCAATCAGCCCAGGCAAGACCACGAGCTTGGTGCTGTTTAGGGCAAAGGGCAGGATGTTGTTGGACAGGGCCGTGCGGAAGAGGAATTTGGTGGGCATACTTCCTGAAAGTTCAATACCTCTCCAGGGTTCTTTCGCCTCGCGTTGCGCCGCCTTGGAGGTGCGAATCCTCACGGTCCTGTCTTTCAGCGAGCCTTGGTAGGGCTGGTCAATGTCCACGAAGTAGCAGGAACGGGGCACAATGGTTGCGCCTTGTTTGAATTCGGACTTATAGGCATTGGTGCCGCCAAGATTCAGGGCTTTGCCGAAGGTCCAGGCCGTGGCGTCTCCCAATTTCGAGAGGTGGAAGCTTTCGGTTTTGATTTCCAGGTAGGTGTCTGCTTCGGCTCTACTCAAGTTGTGACCCGGCAGCCGCCCCTTGAACTCACGGCCTTGGAGTCTCTTGGGAGCCGGTTTGCCCTGGTTGTGTTGACGGTTGGCGAAGAGGACACAGGCCGGAACATTGAAAAGAGGGAAAACCTCGCGCAGGTCCCAAACCTGTGTGACGTGAACACCCTTGGCCCGGGCCGAGCGTGTCGCGTCGTGCTGCGCC
>JAWRKD010000079.1:0-13414 GCA_040307135.1 Desulfovibrionaceae bacterium | reverse complement strand
GGGCCGGGCCTCGGCCAGGAGCGCCGGGGCCTGGGGCAGGGGCTTGGCCGCGGGCAGGGCCGGACCCTGCAGGGCCGGGGCCGGCCGCAGGGCCTCGGGCAGGTCCTGGAGGTTGTAGGCCAGGGCCAGGCCGTCCAGGGTCGCGGGGTTGTCCTGCACCGGCCGGGTGGCGGCCAGGGGCGTTTCCCAGGCGCCCACGTAGTCCGGGCCGTCCAGGATGTCCACCACCTCCAGCACCTTGTCCTTGAGGACCGTGTCCGGGGTCTTGTCGTTGACCGCCAGCTCGTAGCTGTACTCGGCGAGGGACAAAGCCGTGCCCGCATACTGGGCCGGGCCGCCCAGGGCGTAGCCGCCCACGCTGACGGCGGCGCCCACCACCATGCAGCCGGGCAGGGTCGGGATGAGGAGCAGAAGAAGCAGGAACCGGAATCGTTTCATGGCGCTCCGGGGTTTGCTGTCCCGGCCTTAGCCCGATGTGCGTTTTTTGTAAAGCGCCGGGCCGCCGGAAAACCGTCCCCTGCAGGGGGTCCTGCAAGCCCCGGGCCGTCAGGCCGCCGGACGCCCCAGGACCGCGGCCAGGACATTCTCGAACTCCCGGATGCTCACGGGCTTGGCGATGTAGCCGTCCATGCCCGCCTCCAGGAAGAGTTCGCGGTCGCCCTTCATGGCGTGGGCGGTCATGGCGATGATCGGGATGGTGCGGTCCAGGACCCCGTCGCGGCCCTCGCGCACGCGGCGGGTCACCTCCAGGCCGTCCACCTCGGGCATCTGGACGTCCAGGAGCAGAAGGTCGAACTGCTGCTCGGCCAGGAAGGACAGAGCCTCCCGGCCGTTGTGGGCCTCCACGGCCCGGTGCCCGAGCTTCTCCAGCACGCGCACCACCAGGATGCGGTTGATGCGGCTGTCCTCGGCCACCAGCACGCGCAGGCTGGCCCCGGGCACGCTGCTGCGCCGGCGGCGTTCGCGGGCCAGCTTCAGGGCCGGTCCGGGCAGGGCCGTGGGCACCACCAGGTGCACGGAGGTGCCCTGCCCCAGCTCGGACTCCATGGCCACGCTGCCGCCCATGAGCTCGGCCAGGCGCTTGACGATGCCCAGGCCCAGGCCCGTGCCCTGGTAGCGGCGGCCCAGGGAGCCGTCGGCCTGGGTGAAGGGCTCGAACACGTGGCGGATGTTGTCCGGCGCGATGCCGATGCCCGTGTCGCTCACCGAGATGAGCAGCCGGGGCCGCTCCTGGTCCAGTCCCAGGACGCAGATCTCCAGGCCCACGCTGCCGCGGTCCGTGAACTTCACGGCGTTGCCCAGGAGGTTGAAGAGGATCTGGCGCAGCCGGCCCGGGTCGCCCACCAGGACCTGGGGCGTCTCCGGGCAGATGTCCAGGGACAGGGCCAGGCCCTTGTTGCGGGCCTCGCCGCCGAAGGCGTCGGCCACCTGGCGGGCCAGCATGGCGGGCTCGAAGGCCTCCTCCACCAGGGTCATCTTGCCGGCCTCCACGGCCGAGAGGTCCAGGATGTCGTTGATGACCGAGAGCAGGCTCTTGGCCGAAACCAGGGCGATCTCGGCGTATTCGCGCTCCTCGCCGCCGATGCCCCCGGAGCGGGCCAGGAGCTGGAGCATGCCCATGATCGCGTTGAGCGGGGTGCGTATCTCGTGGCTCATGTTGGCCAGAAACTCGCTCTTGGCCCGGCTGGCGGATTCGGCCGCGCGGCGGGCGGCCACGAGCCGCTCCTCGCTCTCGCGGCGCAGGGCCATCTCGGCCACCAGCTCGTCGTTGGTCTGGACCAGCTCCTCGTTGGTGGAGGCCATCTCCTCGTTGGCCGCGGAAAGCTCCTCGTTCATGGCCGTGAGCTGCTCGTTCATGGCCGTGAGCTGCTGGTTCAGGGCCAGGCGCTCCTCCTCGGCCTGGCGGCGCTCGGTGATGTCCTCCACCGTGCCTTCGATGAGGGCCATCTCGCCGTCGGCGTCATAGACCGCCCGGGCGTTCACCGAGCCCCAGATGCGCGCCCCGTCGCGGCGGCGGAAGCCGATGATCCGGCCGCGGATCTCGCCGCGCTCGCGGGCCTGGGCCAGGAGCTCCTCGCGTTCGCGCGGGTCCAGGTAGTGCTGGAGGGAAAAGTTCTGGACCTGCTCGCGCATGGCCGAGGGCGACTCGTAGCCGAACATCCGGGCCATGGCCGGGTTGACCCGCACCATGCGGCCCTGGGGCGTGCTCTGGTACACGCCGTTCACCGCGTTCTCGAAGATCTCGCGGTAGCGGCGCTCGGCCCGCAGGGCGGCCTGGTGCCACTCGGCGAGGCTGGCCGCGGTCTCGTTGAAGCTCCTGGCCAGCAGGCCCAGCTCGCCGGGTAGGTTCTCGTCCAGCCGGGCGTCCAGGTCGCCGGAGGCCAGGTCCGCGAAGCCCTCCCGGACCCGGGCCAGGGGCCGCAGGAGCAGGTAGCGGAAGAAGAGGATGACCGCGGTGAGGGCCGCGGCCAGGAAGGCCAGGGAGATGAGGCCCAGCTCCGCGTTCAGGGCGTCCACGGCCTGGACCATGGCCCGGTGGGCCCCGGCCAGGGGCGCGAGCATCCCGGCCTCGGGCACGAACTGGCAGAGGCTCCAGCCCGTGCAGGGGATGGGATGGTGGAAGACCACCCAGGGCGCCCCGCCCAGGCCGAGCCGGACCTGGCCGCCCGGCCGCCCGCGGATGTCCGCGGCCAGGTTGCGCACCTCGGGGTTCTCCGAATCCTGCAGGTTCAGGCGCAGGGCTTCGCCCGGGGCGCGGCCCTGCAGGCCGCCCGCGGGCAGGCCCAGGACGGCCAGGTCCTGCGGCCGCACGGCCAGGACCTCGCCCTCGGGTCCGGCCAGCAGGGAGAATTCGTCCGTGAACCGGGTGGAGGCCGTGGTCTTGTCCAGGGTCACGCTGGGATGGGGCCGGTTGAAGGCGTGGGCCGCGATGGAGGCCAGGGGCAGGTTCAGGCCCGTCACGCCCAGGAAGGCCCCGGAGCGGGAATAGACCGGGGCCACCACGGCCACCAGGGGGACGCCTCCGTACTCGCTGGACAGGACCCCGGTCCAGCGCGCGTCGCGGCCCGGGTCCTGCTCGGGGGAGGCCAGGGTGTAGTAGCTCCGCTCGCGCGGGTCGTGGTCCCGGAGCCGGCGGGCTTCCACAGGCCGGCGGGCGAAGAGGCGGCCGTAGCCCTGGGCCCCCACGAACCAAGCCCCGTCGCAGAGCGGCTCGCTCGCCAGGAAGCGCTCCAGCAGGGGCTGCAGATGGCCCAGGGCGCGCAGGTTGCGCAGCGCCTCCTCGCTGGGCGCGGTCCCGCCCCAGTAGGAGGCCGGAGACCGTCCGCCGTTCGCGTCCGCGTCCAGGAAACGGCCGTCGGCCTGGGGCCGCAGACGCAGGACCGCCTCCGGGCCGGAGAGATGGGCCTCGGCGTGCTCCAGGAGAAAGCCGGTCTGGGCCGCCACGGCCATGGCGAAGGATTCGAACTTGAGGAAAACGGCGTTGAGGTGGTCGGCCTCGTCCTGGGTGGCGCGGGCCAGGAGCAGGGTGGCCTGGCCGCGCACGGTCTGCTCGTTCTGGCTGGAGAGCACCGCGTCCAGC
Source organism: Desulfovibrionaceae bacterium (assembly GCA_040307135.1). Taxonomy (GTDB): domain Bacteria; phylum Desulfobacterota; class Desulfovibrionia; order Desulfovibrionales; family Desulfovibrionaceae; genus Aminidesulfovibrio. Next base: position 9,834 of record JAWRKD010000079.1, on the reverse strand, counting down.
TCCGCCAGCCGGGCGTGCACCGCGCCGCCGATGCCCGCCAGGGCCACGGCCAGGATCAGGGCCAGGGCCGCAGAAAAGGTCAGGCCCAGGCGTTGGCGGAACCAATGGGGCACCGAAACCTCCGAGAGATTTGGGAAGCCGGAGCGGTCCGTCCTGCCGCTCACGCCTTGCCTTATCAGAACAGCGCCGGTTTGCAATGATTTACGGGCCGACCTCCCGGACGGCCCGGCCCGGCGCGGCTTTCCGTCCGTGTCCCCGCCCGGCGGACGGCCCGGCCCCAGGCCATTGACAGGTCCCGCGAATTGCGGAAGATCGCGGAAGAACCATGAAGACCATCCTTGTCTGCGGGGACCCCGCCACCGACCTCTCCGCCGTGGAGCGCTGCTACGAGGACGAGTGCCGGGTGGAGCGCTTCCCGGCCAAGGCCCCGTTCCAGAAGGCGCTCTCGGGCCACGCGGACCTGGCCTTCATCGACGTGCGGCTTCTGGGCGAAGGCCCGGGCCGGGGCTCGGAGCGGCGCTACGAGCAGGACCTCTCGGCCTTCCGCGAGCTGGCCCCCCAGACCCCGGTCTTCGTGCTCTGTCCGCCGGAACTCACGCGCGAGGCCGTGAAGGCGGTGAAGGCCGGGGCCGCCAACTACCTGACCCTGCCCCTGGACGCGGCCGAGATCGCCTACGTCACCGAGAGCCTGGAGGAGCTGAACCAGCTCCAGCACGAGCTGGACTACCTGCGCGGCCGCTTCTGGAACCGCGACTCCCAGGAGGTGAGCCAGACCAACTCCCCGCTCATGCAGGAGGTCTTCCGCAAGCTGCGGCGCGTGGCCCCCACCCGGACCACGGTGCTGCTCACCGGCGAGACCGGCGTGGGCAAGGGCACCCTGGCCCGGCTCATCCACCTGCACTCCAACCGCGCGGAGCGCCCCTTCATCGCGGTGCACTGCGGGGCCATCCCGGAGACGCTCATCGAGAGCGAGCTGTTCGGCCACGAAAAAGGGGCCTTCACCGGGGCCGTGCGCCAAAAGCTCGGCAAGTTCGAGATCGCGGGCGGGGGCACCATCTTCCTGGACGAGGTGGGCACCCTGCCGCCCTCGTCCCAGGTCAAGCTCCTGGGCGTGCTCCAGGACAAGACCTTCCAGCGCGTGGGCGGGGAGCGCGACATCGAGGCCAACGTGCGGATCATCGCGGCCACCAACGAAAACCTCAAGGACCTCTGCCGCCAGGACAAGTTCCGCACGGACCTCTTCTACCGCCTGAACGTCTTTCCCGTGGAGCTGCCGCCCTTGCGCGAGCGGGTGGAGGACATCGAGCTCATGGCCCAGGGCATCCTCCGGCGCATGAAGCGCTCCGACCCCTCGGACATCCGGGGCTTCTCGCCCGCGGTGCTGGAGGCCTTCCGGCGCTACCCCTGGCCGGGCAACGTGCGCGAGCTGGAGAACGTCATCGAGCGGGCCTACATCCTGGAGTCCGGCGAGCTGCTCTCGCCCGAGAGCTTCCCGGCCGAGATGTTCGGGGAGGGCGCGGCCTCGGCCCTCATCCCGGTGGACGCCAGCCTGCCCCTGGCCGAGGCCCGGCGGCGCTTCCTGGACGACGTGGAGGAGCGCTACCTGCGGGCCGCGCTCACCGAGCACCGCGGCCGGATCAAGGAGACCGCGGCCCACGCGGGCGTCACCACCCGCCAGCTGCACAAGCTCATGACCCGGCACGGATTGAAAAAGGAAGCCTTCAAAATGCACTCAGGGTCTTAGGACTACTCAATCTGTTCATTGCCTTTTTATTTATTTTTTACTATGTGCCATTTTATGGGTCGAAATAAGCCGACAGACCACCGCCTTGGTGCACTTAGGCCGCCGCGTCCCACTGTCACTCGAACAGCTATAGCTCGCAAAGTACGCCGCTTTACTAAAAAGCACATCTCATCGCCCTTATCTATTTCCAATATTATAGATGAAGATAAACAATACAACGATGCAAGGACTGCGCTTAATGACTTAGAGACTAACCAATCAAACCTCTTCGACAAATATTTACTTACACTGTCCGCATCATTTCTTGGATTCTCAGTAACATTTTATGATAAAATTGCATCTAAAAATGCCACAGCAGAATGGCGTGAATTAATAGTCTGTTTTATTGTTTCATTTATGTTTTCTGTGTTCTCCGTTATTTTGTCACTGTATGCATCAAGTTCTTGCTGTTCCGAATATAGAAACCAGCTTGATTCTCACTATAAGCTGCACGGGAAAGTCATTGAGCAATATAAATCGATGTGGAGTACGGCTATCCCTAAACTTAACATTATCGCATTATGTTTCTTTATATTTGGCGTTTTATCTCTTATATTTTTTACAGTTAAAAATATATAAAAGGAGGCTCAGCATGGCAAAAGAAAACCCTACTCCCAAACCCCCACAGAGTCAGCAAGCTCCTCGCAAAATAAATGATGGTAAGAATCCACCCCAACCACCAATTAAACCCGTTAAAAAATAACCATGAGTAACAATAAACAATCATCAATCTTAGAGGGTGTAAATCCCCCGCGTCCAGCCGCGCGCCCGTCAAATCAAGACGGAAACAGGGGCGTTGTTCCTGCCCAGCCAAAAGCAAAACCGGAAGTAAATAAGGGATCGAAAAAATAAGAATCTCAGCCTTACACCCGCAAAAAGGCATGAAGGGGGATGGGGCCTAGTGCCTTGCCCGAAAGGGTGACTATTGATTTTGAACTGTGCAAGGACAGCCTCTTCTGTTTGGTCTCGACTTGAACCTAACCCCAAAAAAATAAGAATCTACGGTTCCGATCCAATCTTCCGCGGAATTATAAATTCCGCTTTTCCTCTAGACTGTTTTTAATCCCGAATTTTCCTTGAAGTTTTCGCGGCGCACCCCCTTCTGACCCGGTCCGGACCGGCGCTGGCCCACATCCGGCCCGGTCCGGCCCCCAAAAACAGGAACTCATGGTTCCGGCATCATCCCGGACCGCTGCGCTTGTTATTCAATATTTCCAGGGTGTTGTCCTTTGGCCCCGGATTTGCTTTCGGCGCGCAAAAGCACCGGAAAAACCGGGGAGCCCCCATGGCCCTGCGCGCATCGTCCCTTGCCGGCCGCTCCGGCATCCTCCAGCCCTGCTCCTGGGACGAGCGGGGCGCCGTGACCGGGCTGTGCATGGCCATGGACACCGAGGAGGAGATCGAGCTGCGCGGCCCCAGGCCCGGCGACCTGCTCCACCTCCTGGGCGAGGTGGTGGCCGTGCGCGGGACCCTGTGCCGCAGCCACGGACACGCGGTGCTCGAGGTCCTGGAACTGCGCCGTCTCGAGGACGGCCACGAACCCCTGTCCCCGGCGCCGGGCCCCTGCCCGCTGCCGGAGGAGGTCTGCTGAATGTCCCGCGGCCCCGCGCGCGCCGCACTGTGCGCCGCCGTCCTCTCCCTGCTCCTGGCCTGGGCCCCGGCCCTGGCCGCCCAGACCGCCGCGCCCGAACGCGAGGCCGTGAGCGTGTCCGGGGTCATCGTGGTGGACGACGACGGCTCCATCATCATCCAGGACGATTCCGGCGTGGACTACCTGGTGAAGAGCCCGGACCTCGCCCGCTATTCCGGCGAGGGCATCATCGGCGAGGGCGTGACCTGGGCCGACGAGAACGGCGACCAGATCCTCGTGCTCTCCACTTTCGAGATCATCGACATCGTGATCACCCCCCAGGAGCCCCCTGCCGGGGACGAGAAGACCCCGACCTGCCCCACCTCCCAGCGGGGCACCACGTCGGCCTGAACGCCAAACCCAAGCGCCAAGGAGCGTGACCATGAAAGAATGCCTTGAGACCGCCGCTGCCGAGCCTCCCGATCCCGCGGGGGTCGTGCCCTCCGCCGATGCCTTCGACGCCGGACATCACCCCCTGGCCTACGCCCCCGCAGCCCCCGGCCGCCGCGCCCGGGCCATACCCCTGCCCCATGTGCACGTCAGCGCGCGCACCAAGGATTTCCACCAGCGCTTCTTCCCCCAGGCCAGCCTCAAGGACTGGAACGACTGGCGCTGGCAGCTCAAGAACCGCATCACCTCCCTGCCCGACATCGCCCGCATCCTGCGCCTGTCCGACGACGAGCGCCGGGCCATGTTCCCGGGCCGCAGCGGCCTGCCCTTCGCCGTGACGCCCTACTACGCCTCGCTCCTGGACCCGGAGAACCCGGCCCAGCCCGTGCGGCGCTGCGTCATCCCGAGCATGGCCGAGACCGTGGCCGGTCCCGGCGAGGCCGCCGACCCCCTGGGCGAGGACAGCCACATGCCCGTGCCCGGCCTGGTGCACCGCTACCCGGACCGCGTGCTCTTCCTGGTCACGGACTTCTGCTCCACCTACTGCCGCTACTGCACCCGCTCCCGCGCCGTGGGCGGGCACAAGGCGGCCCACGTCTTCAAGAAGCGCTGGGAGCGCGGCCTGGAATACATCGCCGCCACCCCGCAGGTGCGCGACGTGCTCCTTTCGGGCGGCGACGCCCTGACCCTCTCGGACGAGGCCCTGGACTGGCTCCTCTCGCGGCTCTCGCGCATCCCCCACGTGGAGTTCGTGCGCCTGGGCTCCAAGGTCCCGGCCGTGCTGCCCCAGCGCGTGACCAAGAGCCTGACCCGCGTCATCCGCCGCCACCACCCGCTCTGGATCAGCCTGCACTTCGCCCACCCGGACGAGCTGACCCCCGAGACCGCCCGGGCCTGCGAGATGCTGGCCGACGCGGGCGCGCCCCTGGGCTCCCAGACCGTGCTCCTGCAGGGCGTGAACGACGACCCGGCCACCATGAAGGCCCTGTTCCACGGCCTGCTCCGCGCCCGGGTCCGGCCCTACTACCTCTACCAGTGCGATCCCATCCTGGGCTCGGCCCACTTCCGCACCAAGGTGGACAAGGGCGTGGAGATCATCCGCAACCTGCGCGGCCACACCACGGGCTACGCCGTGCCCCACTTCGTCATCGACGCCCCCGGCGGTGGCGGCAAGATCCCGGTGTCCCCGGACTACGTGGCGGGCCGTGACGCGGACGGCGGCCTGGTGCTCACCAACTACGAGGGCAAAACCTTCCGCTACCCGGACGGGGCCCTGGCATGAAGATCGGCCTCGTCTTCGACCTGCAGGACTGGTACCTGGCCCGGGGCTACTCCCTGGAGGAGACCGCGGAGTTCGACCGCGAGGACACCATCGAGGGCATCGAGCAGGCCCTGGCCGCCCTGGGCCACGAGACCGAGCGCGTGGGCAACGCCTTCCAGCTGGTGGAGGCCCTGGCCGCGGGCAAACGCTGGGACCTGGTCTTCAACATCGCGGAGGGGCTCTACGGTCCGGGCCGCGAGGCCCTGGTGCCCGCGCTGCTGGACGCCTACCAGATCCCCTACACCTTCTCCGACCCCCTGGTCCTGGCGCTCACCCTGGACAAGGCCGCCTGCAAGCGCTTTGTCCGCGACCTGGGCCTGCCCACCCCGGACTTCGCCGTGGTGCGCGAGCCCTGCGAGATCGCGGCCGTGAACCTGCCCTACCCGCTCTTCGCCAAGCCCTGCACCGAGGGCACGGGCAAGGGCATCTCCGGGGCCTCCAAGATCACCTCGCCCGAGGCGCTCCAGGCCGTGTGCCGCGATCTGCTGGCCCGCTTCCGCCAGCCCGTGCTGGTGGAGACCTACCTGCCGGGCCGGGAGTTCACCGTGGGCCTGGCAGGCACCGGGTCCAAGGCCCGCAGCCTGGGCTGCATGGAGGTGGTCTTCCTGGAGCGGGCCGAAGGGGCGGGCTACACCTACCTCAACAAGAAGGACTTCGAGAGCCGCGTGGAATACCGCCCGGCCGACGGCCCCGAGGCCCGCGCCGCCGAGGACCTGGCCCTGGCCGCCTGGCGGGGCCTCCACTGCCGCGACGCGGGCCGCATCGACATCCGCCTGGACGCGGCCGGCAACCCCTCCTTCATCGAGGTGAACCCCCTGGCCGGGATCAACCCGGTCATCTCGGACCTGGTCATCCTCTGCGGCCAGCGCAACGTGAGCTACCAGGACCTCATCGCCATGATCCTGGACTCGGCCCTGGAGCGGCTGGGCAGCACCCCGTGCGCGTAGCCGTGCTGCACGACCGCCTGGCCCCGGGCGCCCCTGCCGACGAGCAGGACAACCTGGTCCAGGCCCGGGCCATCGCCGCGGCCCTGGCGGAGCTGGGCCACGACCCGACCCTGGCCTGCTGCGGCCTGGACCTGGCCCTGGCCGCCCAGACCCTGGCCGCCCTGGCCCCGGACGCGGTGTTCAACCTGGTGGAGGCCCTGGACGGCCGCGACGACCTGGCCGCCTGCGCCGCGGCCCTGACGCGCTCCCTGCGCCTGCCCTGCACGGGCTGCGGGCCTGCGGGCCTTCAGCTCGCCGCGGACAAGCTGGCCGTGAAAAAGGCCTTGCGCCGCCTGGACCTGCCCACCCCGGACTGGTTCTGCCCCGCGGACCTGGCCGGACCCGGCCCGGAGCCGCAGGGTCCCTTTCTCCTGAAACCGCGCCTGGAGCACGGCTCCGTGGGCATCGAGGAATCCGACCTCCTGCCCGCCCCAAACCGCGCCGCCCTGGCAGCGGCCCTGGCGGCCAAGGAGGCCGCCCTGGGCCAGCCCTGCCTGGCCGAGGCCTTTCTTCCCGGCCGGGAGTTCAACGTCTCGGTGCTGGAGGAGGCGGACGGCCCGCTGGTGCTGCCCTGCGCCGAGATGGTCTTTTCCGGCTACGAAGGCCGCCCCCGCATCCTGGGCTGGCGCGCCAAATGGGACGAGCAGAGCTTCGAGCACGGCCACACCGCGCGCTCCTTCGACTTTCCCGCCGCTGACGCGCCCCTGCTGGAGCGGCTGGCCGCCCTGGCCCGCGACTGCTTCACCGGCCTGGGCCTGTCCGGCTACTGCCGCGTGGACTTCCGCCTGGACGCCGGCGGCGCGCCCCAGGTCATCGACCTGAACCCCAACCCCTGCATCGCCCCGGACGCCGGGTTCCCGGCCGCCGCGGCCCGGGCCGGCATCGCCTACCCGGCCCTGGCCGGCCGCATCCTGGACGCCGCGCTCCGGGGCCGTTAGGACACGCCCATGCCCTCCTATCGCGACCAGGTCACGCCCCGGGACGTGGAGGCCATCCGCGCCCTGGTGCGGGCCACGGGCTTCTTTTCCGAAGAGGAATGCGTCATGGCCGGGGACCTGGCCGCGGAGCGCCTGGAAAAGGGCCCGGACTGCGGCTACCACTTCCTGTTCCTGGGCCCGGCCGGGGACTTGGCGGCCTATGCCTGCTTCGGCCCCTGCTGCTGCGCGCCGGGCAGCTTCGACCTCTACTGGATCGCCGTGGCCGCGGACCGGCAGGGCCAGGGCCTGGGCTCCCGCATCCTGGCCGAGGCCGAGGCCCGCATGCAGGGCATGGGCTGCCGCAAGGTCTGGGTGGAGACCAGCTCCCGCCCCCTCTACCTGCCCACCCGCGCCTTCTACGAGGCCCGCGGTTATGCCCAGGAAGCCTGCCTGGCCGACTTCTACGGCCCGGGCGACAGCAAGATTGTTTACGCCAAGACATTGTGAGGAAGATCCGGGGGTTCCATCCCCGAACCCCTGGCCAGGGCTCAGCCCGGCGCGGGGTCTTGAGGGCGCGCAGCCCCCGGGTCCAGGCCGCTCAGGATGGCGCGGCGCAGGGTTTCCCTGTCCACGGGCTTGGTGAGGATGGCCACGGGCAGCACGTCCCGGGCGCGGTTCATGGTGGCGGCGTCGGTGTAGGCGGTGCAGAAAATCACGGGCACGGGCCGCTCCCGCCGCAGCCGCCGGGCGGTCTCGATGCCGTCCAGCTCCCCGGCCAGCATGATGTCCATGAGCACCAGGTCCGGACACAGGGCCGGGGCCTGCTCCAGGACCTGCTCGCCCGCGGACAGGCTGGCGGCCACGCGGAAGCCCATGCGCTGGAGCAGGACCTTCATCTCCAGGGCGATGATGCGCTCGTCCTCCACGAGCAGGATGCTGGCCGCGTCGCTCACGGCTCCCTCAGGGGGAAGGACAGGCTGAAGGCGCAGCCCGGGCCGGGCTCCAGCTCCAGGACGCCCTGGAGCTGTTCGGCCAGGTGCACCACCAGCTGCATGCCCAGGCTTTCGGTGTTGCGGAAATCGAGATGGGCCGGGAACCCGGGTCCGTCGTCGGCCACCCGCAGCAGGACCCGGTCCTGTTCGCGCCGGGCGCGCACGGCCAGGCGCAGGACCTCGCGTCCGGCCAAGCCGTGCTTCAGGGCGTTGGTCACCAGCTCGTTGACCAGGAGCCCGCAGGGAATGGCCGTGTCCACGCTGAGCAGGATGGACTCCAGGTCCAGGGCCAGGTCCACGGCCGCGTCCCGGGCCAGGCTCCCGGCCAGGCGGCGCGCGAGCTTTTCCAGGTACTGGCGCAGGTCCACGCGGGAGAGGTCGTCGGAGCGGTAGAGCTCCTCGTGGACCAGGGCCATGGAGGCGATGCGGTTCTTGCCCTCCTCGAACAGGGCGAGCGCGGCGGGGTCGGTGACGCTCCCGGCCTGGAGGCCCAGGAGGCTGGAGACCACCTGGAGGTTGTTCTTGACCCGGTGGTGGAGCTCCTTGAGCAGGACCTCCTTTTCGGCCAGGGAGGCCCGCAGGAGGTCCTCTGCGCCGCTGCGGCGGGAGATTTCGGCCAGCAGCTCCTCGTTGGTGGAGGTCATCTCCTCGTTCAGGGCCGCCATCTCCTCGTTGGAGGAGGTGAGCTCCTCGTTCATGGCGGCCAGCTCCTCGTTGGCCGCGCGCAGCTTCTGGGCGGCCAGGCGCTCGCCGGTCACGTCCCGGGCCACGGCGTAGGCCACGCCCAGGGCCCGGTCGGGCTGGGCGTTCCAGGACAGCCAGCGCCAGTCCCCGCCCTTGGTGCGCCAGCGGTTGACGAAGCCCCGCAGCCCCGCGCCCTGGGCGGCCTCCCGGATGGCGGCCTGGGTGGCGGCCTGGTCCTCGGGATGCACGAATTCCTGCCAGGGCCGGCCGATGATCTCTTCGGGCTCGAAGCCCAGGACCTGGGTCCAGGCCGGGTTCACCTGGCGGAACAGGCCCTTGTCCAGGTCGCTCACGCCCACCAGGTCCAGGGTCAGGGCGAAGAAGCGTTCGCGCTCGGCGCGCAGACGCTCCTGCTCGCTCTGATCCCGCACCACGGCCAGGTAGCGCTGCCCGCCGGACAGGGCGAAGGAGGTCCCGCGCACCTCCACGGGAAAGACCGTGCCGTCGGCGCGCAGGCCCCGGCCCTGGCTGTGGAACTCGCGGCCCTGGCTGGCGGTTTCCAGGAATTCCTGGAACAGGCGCAGGGACTCCGGGTGGATGAAGTCCCGGGGCCTGAACCCTTCCATGGAGCGCTGGCCGTGCATGGCGCAGGCCGCGGGATTGGCCGAGAGCACCCGGCCCCGGGCGTCGAAGATGAGGATGCCGTCCAGGACCGAGTCGAAGACCCGGCGGTAGAGGCTTTCGCTGGTGCGGGCCTGGAGCGCGGTGAGCTCCACGACCCGGCGCAAAAGGGCCGTGCGCCGGATGAAGACATAGACCAGGAGCGTGAGCAGGGCCACGAAGGCCCCGCCCGTGGCCAGGAAGGCCCTGGCGCTCCCGGCGCCCCGGGCGGCCCAGCCCTCGCGGGGCACGGCCCAGAGCTCCCAGCCCTGGCCCTCGGGCAGGGGCACCGGAGCGACCACCGGCCGGGCCCGGGCCAGGTCCGGATCGCCGTAGAAAATCCGGCCCTCCCGGGCCAGGCCGAAAAGGATGTCCGTGCGGTTGGGCAGGGGCGTGCCCTCCACCAGGGCGGAGACGTCCAGGGCCAGGGTGGCCAGGCCCCAGAAACGGCCGTCCACGGTCACGGCCTTG
>JAWRKD010000078.1:0-23660 GCA_040307135.1 Desulfovibrionaceae bacterium | reverse complement strand
CCCGGTGCCGGGCCCGGGCCGTTTCGAACAGGGCGCCGCGCGCGGCGCGAAGAGCCAGCGCCGCGCGGGAGGCTGCGGGGCTGCCGTCCATGCGGCGTGGGCCTAGATGGCCGCCTCGCCGGTTTCGCCAGTGCGGATGCGGACCACTTCCTCGACGGGCGAAACGAATATCTTGCCGTCGCCCACCTGGCCGGTGAGGGCGGCCTTGCGCGCGGCCTCCACCACCTCGGCCACGCGGGAGGCCTCCACGACCACCTCGATCTTGACCTTGGCCACGAAGTCCACCTGGTACTCGGCCCCGCGATAGACCTCGCGGTGCCCCCCCTGGCGGCCGAAGCCCTTGACCTCGGTGACGGTCATGCCCTTGACGCCGAGCTGGGCCAGGGCATCCTTGACCTCGTCCAGCTTGAAGGTTCTGGTGATGATCTCGATCTTCTTCATGGGCGTTTCCTCTCTGGAGTGCGCGCCAGCCGGACTACGGCTGGTACCCCGTTTCGCTGTGCTGGGAGATGTCCAGGCCCTTGACCTCGTCCTCGTCGCCCGCGCGCATGCCGATGGTGGCGTCCACCACCTTGAACAGCACGGCCGACATGACCCCGCAGAAGGCCCAGGTGGCCAGCACGGAAACCAACTGTATCCAAAGCTGCTTGGGATTGCCAGCCAGCAGCCCCTGCGCGTTCACGCTGGCGAACACGCCGGTGAGCAGGGCCCCCAGGGTGCCGCCCACGCCGTGCACGCCCACCACGTCCAGGGCGTCGTCGTACTTGAACTTGTTCTTGAGCAGGATGCCGCCGAAGCAGACCAGGCCGGCCGCCGCGCCGATGATCAGCGAGGCGCCCGGGGTCACGAAGCCCGCGCCCGGGGTAATGGCCACCAGGCCGGCCACCGCGCCGGAGGCCGCGCCCAAAGTGGTGGGCTTGCCGCCGTGCAACCACTCCACGAGGATCCAGACCAGCGAGGCCGCGGCCGTGGCCATGTGGGTGGTGACGAAGGCGTTGGCGGCCACCTCGTTGGCGGCCAGGGCGCTGCCGGCATTGAAGCCGAACCAGCCGAACCAGAGGATGCCCGCGCCGAGCACGGTCATGGGCAGGTTGTGGGGGATGAACGGGGTGTGGCCGTAGCCCTTGCGGCGGCCGAGCATGATGGCCACCACCAGGGCCGCGGAGCCCGAGCTCATGTGGACCACCGCGCCGCCCGCGAAGTCCAGGGCGCCCATCTGCTGCATCCAACCGCCGCCCCAGACCCAGTAGGCCATGGGGCAATAGACCAGGAGCAGCCAGAGCGAGGAGAAGACCAGGAAGCCCGCGAACTTCATGCGCTCGGCAAAGGCCCCGGAGATGAGCGCCGGGGTGATGACCGCGAACATGCACTGAAAGATCATGAAGGCCAGGTGCGGGATGGTGGCTGCCGGGCTGCCTTCCACCCCCATGCCCACGCCGTTCAGGAACAGGAACTCCAAGCCGCCGAACAGGCCGCCCAGGCTCTTGCCGAAGGCCAGGGAATACCCGGCCACGGCCCAGAGCACCGAAACCAGCCCGATCATGATGAAGCTGTGCATGATGGTGGAGAGCACGTTCTTGCTCCGCACCAGGCCGCCGTAGAACAGGGCCAGACCCGGCGTCATGAAGAGCACCAGGGCCGAGGCCACGAGGACGAATGCGGTATCCGCAGCGTTCATGAAAACCCCTCCGAAATGATGTGTAAAAACCGACCAAGCCCGGACAGCGCCGAACGGATTTTTTGACAAAAAATGGAATAATCACCTTTGCTGCGACGAATCTGGCGCGAGTTGCCGCTCTACGCCAATACTCGTTGAAAACAAGATGTTATCGCTCGCTCACAGCAAAGAATCAAGAAAACATGTGACTTTTTCGTCAAAAAATTGCGTTTTTGAGGCGCTTGGGAGGAATCAAGCAAGGGGAATGCCAGCGCAGAACGCCCGCGGATTGCGGCCGGGTCACCAGGCAAAGGGCTCGCGCTCGCGGAACTCGAACATGTAGGGCATCTCCGGCGGGGCCACCGGCTCGGCGGCCTCCACCTCGATGAGGAAGTGCTCGTTGCAGGCGCTCACCGCGGCCCCGGCCCCGGGCGGAGGCGACTTGGCCAGCTTGGGGTCGGGCAGCGGCTTCAGCCGTCCGTACACCTCCAGCCACTGGCCCGCCGGGGCCTGGCCCAGATCGGCCAGGAAGCAGCAGGACACGGCGTCGGCCAGGCAGCAGACCACGGCCGTGCGGCTGAGCAGGGCCAGACCAGCGGCCTGGGCCCGCCGTCCCTGCCGCGCCTGGCCCAGAATCACGAAATGCGTGGGCACGTCCTGGGGCCGCTGGTTGGCCAAAAGGAACAGCTCGCCCAGGTTCATGCGCACGTATTCGCGGCCGTCGCGCCGCACCCGGGAGGGCGGCAGTGGCTCGGGCTCCGGGTCCAGGGTGCGCGGGGCCTGGTCCGCCGGGATCGCGGCAAACCCCACCTCCGGAGCCGGGGCGGCCGCCGCCGGGGCCGTTGCACCCGGGGGCGGCGCGGTCCAGAACACGGCAAAGGCGGCCAAGCCCAGGAACGCGGCAAGGCTCAGGAGCCGGAGCAGGCCGCCGGGCCTGGGCCCGGGGTGGCGGAAGGCGGCCAGGGGGGCCACCAGAGTCAGGACAGCGCCCGTGGCCAGGGAGAGCGGTGCGAAACGCGGGTTCAGGAACTGCCAGTATTTGCCCGACAGGGCCAGGCCGGCCAGCAGGGCGGCCGTGGCGAGCAGGGCCAGGGATTCCAGGATGGAGAGGAGCCGGCCGCGCACGCCCTACCCCCAGAACAGGCCCAGGCCCAGGCAGAGGACGAAGATGAGCACGGCCGGGACCCAGATCAGGAGCCGGAACACGGGCCAGCGGAACACGGCCAGATAGGCCGGAATGAGCTTCAGGTCCAGGAGCGGCCCCAGGGCCAGGAAGGCCAGGTGCGCGGAGCGCGGAAACATGGTCAGGCTGGCGGCCACGAAGGCGTCGGCCTGGGAGCAGACCGAGAGGAGCACGGCCAGAAGCATCATGGCGGGCACGGCCAGGGCCGGGGTCCCGGCCAGGGACTCCAGGGCGGCCTGGGGCAGGAAGACCTTGAAGACCGCCGAGGCCAGCGCGCCGAAGACCAGGAAGCGGCCCATGTCCAGGAACTCCTCGGCCGCGTGACGCAGCACGGCCACCGGCCGGGGGCCGTGGTGGTGGCCACAGCCGCAGCCCTCCACCGTATCCAGGCTGGGGGCCAGCACCTCGGCGGCCCGCCTGCGGCCCAGGATCAGGCCCAGGGCCGCGGCCGGGATCATGACCAGCCCCATCCGCAGCAGTACCATGGCCCAGTCGCCCCGGTAGGCCACCCAGGTGGAGAGCAGGCAGATGGGGTTCACCACAGGTCCGGCCAGCATGTAGGGCACGGCCGCGGCCACGGGCAGGCCCTTGCGCATGAGCCGGCGGGCCAGGGGCACCATGCCGCACTCGCAGGAGGGCAGGACCAGCCCGGCCAGGAGCCCGGCCAGGATGCGGCCCGGCAGGGATGCGGGCAGCAGCCGCTCCAGGGCGCCCTGAGGGGCCAGGACCTCCACCAGTCCGGCGGCCAGGGAGCCCAGCAGGAGGAACGGCGCGGCCTCCAGGACGATGGCCGTGACCACGGCGGCGAAGGTGTGCAGGGTGTTCAGATCCATGGGTGTGCTGGCTCGGGCCTTGACATGCATGCAACTTTGTTGCACTCATCGTGCAACAAAGTTGCATGCATGTTAGACAAAAACAGGAGTATCCGCAATGCGCCGTCTCATCCTCATTCTGGCGTGTCTGCTCTGCGCGGCGCCGGCCTGGGCCGAAAAACTGCCCATCGCCGTGGGCATCGCGCCCATGAAATACTTTGCGGACAAGATCGGCGGCGATCTCGTGGAAACCACGGTCATGGTTCCGGCCGGGGCCGACGCCCACACCTACGAGCCCAAGCCCTCGCAGATGCGCGCCGTGGCCTCGGCACGGCTTTACTTCGCCGTGGGCCTGGAGTTCGAGGAGGCCTGGGTGCCCCGCTTCCAGGCCGCCAACCCGGGCCTCAAGGTGGTGCGCACCGACGCCCGCATCCCCAAGATTCCCATGGCCGGGCGCCATCACCATCATGAAGAAGAGGAAACCAAGCCGCTGGAGTCCTACACCGTGGGTCAGCCGACCACGGCGCACGAGGAACCCGGGGACGACCCGCACGTCTGGACCGCGCCGCCCCTGGTCAAGTACATCGCCGAGGCCATGACCGAGGCCTTGAGCGAGGCGGACCCGGCCAACGCCCGCGCTTACCGCGCCAACGAGGGGAGCTTCCTGCGCGAGGTGGACCAGCTGGACGCCGAGATCCGCTCGGCCCTCTCCGGCCTGCCCAGGAACCGCCGCACCTTCCTGGCCTTCCACCCGGCCTGGGGCTATTTCGCCAAGGCCTACGGCCTGACCCAGGAGGCCGTGGAGAGCGAGGGCAAGGAGCCCGGACCCAAGGAGCTGGCGAACATCGTGGCCGAGGCCAGGAAGGACGGCATCAAGGTGGTCTTCATCCAGCCGCAGTTCTCGGCGCGCACGGCCCAGACCATCGCCGAGGCCATCGGCGGCCAGGTCACGGCCGCCGACCCCTTGGCCGAGGACTGGGCCGGGAACCTGCGCGAGGTGGCCCGGGTCTTCCGCGCGGCCCTCAAGTAGCCGCGGTCCGCGTCACGGCCGCGCGGGCGGCGTGTAGGGATCGGGCGCGCCCATGGGGATGGGCGGAAACTCCTTGAGGCTCTTGCCCATCTCCTCGCCGATGCTCATGAGGCGGTCGGCCACCCAGGAGTTCTGCGCTCCCACGTCGCGCTCCTCGCGGGGGTCCGTGAGCAGGTTCACCAGCTTGGGGATGGGCAACATCTGCGGAGTGTCGTACATGCTCTCCTGCCAGAGGATGTGGCCCTTCCAGTTGCGCCACTTGATGGCCGTGAGCCGGTTGGCCACAAAGGCCGGGAACCCCTCGCGGTTCGAGTTCTCCTGCCTGCCGGTGAAGAAATCCATCTGGTCCACCCCGTCGATGGGACGGTCCGTGGGCGTCGCGGCTCCGCCCGCGTGGGCCAGGGTGGTGAAGCAGTCCACGATGTGCACGATCTCGTTGCTCACCCGCCCGGCCGGGATCCTGCCGGGCCAGCGCAGGATGCAGGGCGCGCGCAGCGAGCCCTCCATGGCCGTGAAGTAGGTGCCGCGCCAGGGCCCGGCCCAGCCCTCCCAGGGATGGGTGGCCTCGGGGCCGTTGTCGCTGGCGAAGATCACCAGGGTGTTCTCCTCGATGCCGAGCTTCTTGAGGGAGTCCAGCACCTGGCCCACGCGGTGGTCCATCTCGGCCAGGCAGTCGGCCCAGTCGCCGTTGCCGGTTTTGCCCGCGAACTCCGGGTTGGGCAGGGTGGGGAAATGCATGAGGGAGAACGAGAAATAGGCGAAGAACGGCTTGTGCGCCTTGGCCTGGCGCTCCATGAAGGCGATGCCCCGGCGGGTGATCTCGGCCTCCATGAGGCGGCGCTGTTCCAGGTCCAGGGGCCGCAGGGCCTTGGGCTTCTCGCCCTTGCGGGCCTCGTAGATGCTCTGGGGCGGCACGAGCTTCTTGTTCCAGCCCTGGCCGCCGCCCAGCGAGGGCCAAAGCCCCCCGGTCTCGTTCTGCGCGCTCCACAGGCATTCGTCATAGGTGCGCGGAATGCCGAACCATTCGTCGAAACCCTGGTTGGTGGGGAAGCGCGACTCGGCGCTGCCCAGGTGCCACTTGCCCCAGATGCCCGTGGCGTAGCCCTGCTGGGAGAGGAGCTCCGCAATGGTCACCTCCCAGAGGGTCAGGCCGTCGGCCTGGCCGCCCAGGGGCACGGCATAGGTGCCGGAGCGGATGGCGAAGCGGCCGGTCATGAGCGCCGAGCGCGAGGGCGTGCACTGGGCCTCCACGTTGAAGTTGAGCAGGCGCAGGCCTTCCGAGGCCAGGGTGTCGATACGCGGGGTGGGCGCGCCGCGCAGGATGCCGCCGCCGTAAACCCCCAGCTCGCCGTAGCCGAGGTTGTCCACCAGCATGAACACGATGTTGGGCTTGGCCGCAAAGGCCGCTCCCTGGCAGGCCAGCACCAGGAAAAGCGCCGCCCCGCCCACCGTTTTCCAGAACCGTCCACGCATAGTGGCCTCCTGTTCCTGCGGCCCAGCTCCGGACCGCCTTGCATTTGTCACATGAAGACAGGAAGTTATCCGCTGCAAGCCAGTGCTGTCAATGGCCCGCGGCCTTGCCCCGCTTCTTCACGAACCCGGCCGTTTGTGGCACAACTACCCCCGGGGGAGAAACATGGAAGCACAAGAAACCCTGCGCCGGGCCGGAGTGGAGCCCACCACCCACCGGGTCCAGGTGCTGGACTGCCTGGCCCGGGCCGGGCGCGCCCTGACGCCCCAGGAGATCCTGGACCTCCTGGGCCCCTCGCGCATGAACCGCGTGACCCTCTACCGTATCCTGGACCTGCTCCAGGAAAGCGGCCTGGCCCTGCGCCACAACGCGGGCGAGCGCGCCTTCCGCTACTGCCTGGGCCAGGGCCGCACGGCCCAGGGCCACTGCCACTTCCAATGCACCCGCTGCGGCCGTCTGCAATGCCTGCCGGCCCAGGACCTGGACCTGGAGGCCATGACCCGCGACCTGGGCCTGCGCGTGGACCACGCGGAAATCCACTTCCACGGCGTGTGCGCCGACTGCCTCCGGCACGGGGACTGACCGCTCCCCGAGCCGCACCGACCGTTGGGCGGTTTCTCCGCCCGCTTTCGCGCCTTTACGGGATACGACCGCCGGTGCTACCCTGACCTGCAACCGGAGTCCTCATGCTGCTGGGAATCGACGTGGGCGGCACCCACACCGACGCCGTGGCCGTGGAGCAGAGCGGCGTGGCCGCCTCCTGCAAGGTGCGCACGGACCACGGCGACCTGCTCGCCTCGGTACGCGGGGCCCTGGAGTCCATCCTGCCCCAGGTGGACCGGCGCAGGATCCGCCGCCTGAACCTCTCCACCACCCTCTCCACCAACGCCATCGTGGAAGGCCGCACCGAGGAAGTGGGCGTGCTGGTGAGCGCGGGGCCGGGCATCGACCCCTACAACTCCATGCTCTGCCGCCACTTCCACGTGCTCTCCGGCTCCATCGACCACCGCGGGGCCGAGGCCCGGCGGCTGGACCAGGCCGAGGTCAACGCCGCGGTGGACAGCTGCCTGCGATCGGGCATCCGGGTCTTCGCCGTGGTGGGCAAGTTCTCCACCCGCAACCCGCGCCACGAAAACGCCATCCGCCTGTCCATCTGCCGGGACGAGGAGCGCTGCGCCGGGGCCGACTTCGTGACCATGGGCCACGAGCTGGGCGGCCGCCTCAACTTTCCCCGCCGCACGGCCACGGCCTTCTTCAACGGCGCGGTCTGGCGGCTCTACAACCGCTTCGCCGACGCCGTGGAAAAGACCATGGCCGACCTGGACCTGGGGCACGTGAAGGTCAACGTGCTCAAGGCCGACGGCGGCACCTTTCCCCTGGCCCTGTCCCGGCGGCTGCCCGTGCAGTCCATCTTTTCCGGCCCGGCGGCCAGCGTCATGGGCATCATCGCGCTCTGCGACATCACCCACGACTCCGTGATCCTGGACATCGGCGGCACCACCACGGACATCGCCATCTTCGCCGCGGGCGCGCCCCTGGTGGAGCAGGACGGCATCCACATCGGCTCCCACCCCACCCTGGTGCGGGCCTTGAAGGTCCGCTCCATCGGCATCGGCGGGGACTCGGCCCTGTCCGTGCTCCAGGGCGCGGTGCGCGTGGGGCCCAACCGCCTGGGCCCGGCCGTGGCCGAGGGCGGGACAGCGCCCACCCTGGTGGACGCGCTGAACGCCGCGGGCCTCTGCTCCCGCGGCGATGCGGCGGCCTCCCGCGCCGCCGTGGCGGAGCTGGCCCAGGCCCACGGCCTGGAGCCCGGGGACCTGGCCCGGCGCGCGGTGGAGGCCGCGGCCCGGAGCATCCACGAGGCCGTGCGCGAGCTGGTGGCCGAGATCAACGACCGGCCCGTCTATACCATCCACGAACTGCTGGAGGGCCGGCGCATCGTGCCCAAGAAGGTCTATGTCATGGGCGGCCCGGCCGAGGTCATGAAGATGCCCCTGTTCCGCTGCTTCCAGCTCTCCACCGAGGTGCCCAGAGACTTCGCCGTGGCCAACGCCATCGGCGCGGCGCTGACCCGCACCACCTGGGACCTGGAGCTTTTCGCGGACACGGAAAAGAACATGCTCTTCATTCCCTCCCTGTCCATGCGCCAGAACATCCCGCGCACCTACTCCCTGGAGGAGGCCAAGAAGGACGCCGTGAACCACCTGCTGGGCCACCTGGGCTCCCTGGGCGTGGTCCTGGACGCCTCGGAAATCCAGATCAACCAGGCCGTGTCCTTCAACATGGTGGACGACCGGAGCACCGTGGGCCGGAACATCCGGGTCAAGTGCCAAGTCAAGCCGGGCGTGGCCTTCCGCCTGGCCGGGAGGGGCTAGCCATGCTGAGAGCCGGAAACAGCCTCGGCGTGATCTTCTTCCCGGCCTTCGACTGGAGCATCTCGCCCACCCATCCGGAGCGCGAGGAGCGCCTGCTCTACACCCAGGACCAGCTCAAGGAGGAGGGACTCTTCGACATCGAGGGCGTGCGCGAATACAAGCCCGGCGTGGCCTCGGTGGAGGACGTGGAGCGCGCGCACTTCTGCTTCCCGGACGTGGACGCCGTGGCCACGCGCTCGCACCTCATCGCCGCGGGCGGGGCCATCACCGCGGCCCGGTTGGTCATGGACAAGGAGCAGGACCGGGCCTTCGCCCTGGTGCGGCCGCCCGGGCACCACGCCATGAAGGTGGTCCACGGCGCGCGCGGATTCTGCAACATCAACACCGAAGCCGTGATGATCGAGTGGGTGCGCGAGCACTACGGCGTCCGCCGCATCGCGGTGGTGGACACGGACTGCCACCACGGCGACGGCACCCAGGACATCTACTGGCACGACCCGGACGTGCTCTTCATCTCCCTGCACCAGGACGGCCGCACGCTCTACCCGGGCTCGGGCTTTCCCAAGGAATGCGGCGGCCCCACGGCCCTGGGCCGGACCATCAACATCCCCCTGCCGCCCGGCACCTCGGACGCGGGCTTCCTCATGGCCCTGGACCGGGTGGTGCTGCCCATCCTGGCCGACTTCCAGCCCGAGCTCGTCATCAATTCCGCGGGCCAGGACAACCACTTCACCGACCCCATCACCAACATGAACGTCTCGGCCCAGGGCTATGCCGAGCTGAACCGGCGGCTTGCTCCGCACATCGCGGTGCTGGAGGGCGGCTACTCCATCCAGGGCGCTCTGCCCTACGTGAACCTGGGCATCTGCCTGGCCATGGCGGGCCTGGATTTCGGCGGGGTGCGCGAGCCCAACTACGACCCCGAGCGGCTGCGCGAGCCCAGGAAGGTGCTGGACTACGTGCAGGAGGTCTGCGACCTGGCCCCAAAGCTCTACTTCGACCCGCCCAGGGAGCCCAAGGACGGGACATTCGCGGGCGACTGGTTCGTGCGGCCCAAGAACATCTACTACGACACGGACGGCATCACCGAGGCCCAGACCGAGATGCTCTACCTCTGCGGCCAGTGCCGGGGGCTGCTCAAGATCGAGTCGCGCTCCACCAACAACCCGCTCTGCCTGGGCCTGGAGATTCCGCTCCACGCCTGCGACGCCTGCCGCAACATGGGCTACAAAATCCTGGAAGAATCGCAGCTCAAGGGCGAGTTCCGGTACATTCAGTTCGTGAACCGGCGGGACAAGGAATATGTGAGGTACGGGTTCTGACCCGTTGCATGGCGCAAAAAAAGCCGGCCCCCCACTGGGGCCCGGCTTGGTGGAGGCACAGGCAAAATCCGGACTTCGACTACTTGGCGATGACCTTGGCTCCGGCCAGGGCCACGCTCTCATCCTCATCCACACTGCCGCCGCTCACGCCGATGGCGCCCACGATGACATTGTTCTTGTCCACCAGGGGCACGCCGCCGGCAAAGATGATGAGCCCGTTGTTGCTCACCTCGATGCCGTAGAGCGGGCCGCCCACCTGGGACGCAGCGCCCAGGGCGCGGGTGGGCATGTTGAAGAAGCGCGCGGTGACGGCCTTCTTGATGGAGATGTCGATACTGCCGAGGAAGGCGTCGTTCATGCGGTAGAAGGCCTTCAGGTTGCCCCCCGCGTCCACCACGGCGATGTTCATGGGCACCTTGATCTCCTCGGCCTTGACCACCGCCGCCTGCAGGATGCGCTGGGCCTGGTCCAGGGTGATGTCCCCGGCCAGGGTCTTCTTGGGTCCGTCGGCGAAGCCGGACCCTGCGGTCAACAGGAGCATACAGACAGCCAGTGCCAGGACAGACAATGCCTTGCGCATGGTTCTCCCTCCTTGCTGGAACTGTTTGTGCCTCCAGTTCCAGCAAAGCACACGGCCAGGGCAATGTCCAGGACGGCCGCGCGGCCAGCCAACCGCCGGGAAATCCTCAAGATCGAGTCGCGCTCCGCCAACAACCCGCTCTACCTGGGCCTGGAGATTCCGCTCCACGCCTGCGACGCCTGCCGCAACATGGGCTACAAAATCCTGGAAGAGTCGCAGTTGAAGGGAGAATTCCGGTACATTCAGTTCGTGAACAGAAGGGATAAGGAATATGTAAGGTATGGGTTTTAATTTCTCAACCCATCAAAATACCATATCGTTTTTATTGAACTCCTTTAAACTAATTTCCATGGTTCGGCTAATTCCTTGTGTCTGCGCAATGTGATCACAAAGTTGTATAGCAGCATGCTGAGCGCTTACCGCTTCATTAACAGAAACATATATCTCTCCATATCTCACTCCCGCCGTGCACTTAACAGCATTAACTAATTCCTTATCTGGCGCCTTCATCCCGCACTCGCAGGCTTTAAGAAATAACGCGTCGAGATCGTGCCCAGATTTTGATCTTGGTGGTTTAGTTCTTTTATCTTCTAAAAATCTCTTAATAACTTTTTCAACCATCTGAAGCGAAGCCCATTTTGATATCCCATAATGTGGGTGCTTACCCATTATAATTGAAATCGATGTATGCAAATCTCCATACCATAAAAGCAAATCAACATTTTGAATCCTAGCAATGCAACTAAATAACATTACGATATTTTCAAAAATTGCCTTTCTTTCATCATCAGTTAAAGAATTCAGCCTTAATCTAGTTATTCCTTCTATCAAATTGATAGGATTAAACATTTCAGCCCCATACATAACTGGAATGTTTACTTTATATACAGTCCCTTTGATTAAAATTATAAAGCCTGACCAGGGCCCAAACCCCTTAAGCTTCTCGCCGTACATCGCCGTGTACCATTGAAATATTGGATTGTTTTTGTCTAATGCAGCGGAAAAACTCGGAAAAAGCGTACCGAACTCAACCAAAGCATGCAGTTCACGCCCAAAGACATTAGGATATTTCACGGCAAGCTTGTCATCAATTTTAAGCATGCAACGGTGAAATTCTTCTTTAGATAATGATATGTTGCCGACCTGCATATATCCAAATCCCCGCTGCCCCCTGCCAATAAACCTAAAATTACCCCAGTTCGAACGTCGTAACTCCATAAACCAAGTTCAGGTTCACGTGCGGGGCATGGCCGTCATACATGCGGGCGGTCTCGAACACGGGCCTGAGCCGGTGATTCTCGGCCAGGGCCATGCCCTCGGTGTGCGGGGCAGGCACGTCCAGGAACACCGACCCGCTGCCTGCCGCAGCCTTGAGCCCCAGGAAGATCGCCTCGGCCGCGGCCGGGTCCCGGGCATACAGCGGCCCGATCTTGTGGCCCGTGCCGCAGGGCCGCAGCACCCCGAACCCGTCCAGCCCGTCCCTGCCGTCCACGGCCAGGGCCGTGGCCCCCGGGGCCGCCAGCCAGGCCCGCAGGAACACCGCGCGCTCCTCGGGAAAGGTCTCTCGGTCCAGGGCCAGGGCAGCCGGGAAATCCGCGCCCGTCATGAGCCGCACCTGCTTCGGCCCCTCTCCCCCGCCCTCGGCCTGGAAGCGCAGGCTCTTGTAGGCCGTGCGGAAGCCCGAGCGGCCGTAGTTCTCCTGCTGGGCCAGCACCGCGTCCAGGCCCGTGAGCCTGCCCTCCAGGTGGTGCAGGGCGCGGGACCAGAGGTGATGGCCGTAGCCGTGGCCGCGCTGGTCCGGGGCCACGATGTACAGGCCGATGAAACCGAAGCCCGCGCCGTAGCGCACGGCCGAGATGCAGCCCACCGGGCGGCCGTCCTTCTCGGCCACAAAGAAGCCCTCCGGGTCCGCGGCGAAAAACGGGTCCGCGTCGGAAAGCCCCGGGTTCCAGCCCTCGCTGGCGGCCAGGTCGAGCGCCCAGGGCAGCTCCGCGCGGGTCATGCTGCGGACCGCGAGTCCCTTCACGGCTTGCCTCCGTTCCTGATGGTGATTTCGGGCAGGTTTCTCACGTGGATGTCGCGCTGCGGGAAGGGAATCTCGATCCTGTGGGCCAGGAAGCGCTCCCAGATGGCCAGGTTGACCTCCGTGGTCAGGCCCAGGAGCCCGTTCTCCGGGTCCGCGATCCAGAAGCCCACGGTGAGGTTCACGCTGTTGTCCCCGAAGTCCGTGAGGTGCGCCTTGGGCGGCGGGTCCTTGAGCACGCGGGACACCGAGGCCGCGGCCTCCTCCAGCAGGCGCATGGCCAGGGGCACGTCCGCGTCGTAGGCCACGCCCACGGGCACCGAGAACCAGAGCCTGCGGTCCGTGCGGGTCCAGTTGATGACCTGGCCGCTGATGAGGTCCTCGTTGGGCACCAGGATGTCCTTGCCGCTCAGGGTGCGCAGCAGGGCGTAGCGGGCGCTCAGGGTCTGGATGGTGCCCACGTTGCCGCCCAGCTCGATGATGTCGCCGGGCTTGATGGACTTGTCCAGGAGCAGGATCACGCCGGACACCAGGTTGGAGAAGATCTTCTGGAGCCCGAAGCCGATGCCCACGCCCACGGCCCCGCCCACCACGGCCAGGCTGGCCAGGCTCACGCCCATGCTGGACAGGGCCAGGAGCGCGGCCACGGCGTAGAGCCCGAAGCGCGCGCCCTTGGTCAGCAGCACGCGCATGGACGGGGACAAGTGCTCGGCCCGGGCCGCCCGGCTCTCCACGAAGCGGGACACCAGCACCGCGGCCTCCAGGGCCAGGACCAGGACCACCACGGCCTGGAGCACGCCCAGCACCGAGACGCGGACCTCGCCCAGGCTCACGGCCAGGGAATCCAGGAGCCGCATGGCGGGCTTGAGCAGGCCCACGGCGTTGAGGGCCGCCGCCGACCAGATGAGCACCGAGACCAGTCCGGCCCAGAAGCGGTCCTCCATGGGCGCGGTGACCAGGGCGATGAGCACCCAGGCCAGGCTCAGGGAGGAGACCACGACCAGGAGGTAGGCGGGCTGGTGCAGAGCCTCGAACCCGGCCGCGGCCAGGCCGCTCAGGAAGGCCAGGAGAAAGGGACGCAGCGAACGGCCCAGGTTGCGGAGGAAGGAAGCCAGGCCCGGCGAGGCCGGGCGCTCCATCCAGGCCGAAACCCGCGCCCGCACCAGGCCCCAGAGAAACCAGGAGAGGACCGCGGCGGCCAGGATGGCCACGGCCTGCATGGCCCCGGCCAGAGACAAAAGGTTGGCTTCCAGCCAGCGCCAGACCTCGGACAGGACGCGTTCCAGGGAAACGGGATTCATGCGGTCTCCTACAGGCCCAGGAGGACCCCGGCGAAAAGCAGGATGGCCACGAAGCCGTTCAGGGTGAAAAAGGCCAGGTTGACCCGCGAAAGGTCGTCCGGCCGGATGAGCCGGTGCTCGAACCAGAGGATGGCGCCCACGGCCGCGGCCACCAGGAAATAGGGCCAGCGCAGGCCGCCCGTGATCCCGGCCAGGAAGAAGAGCGCCGCGGCCGCCAGGTGGACGTTGCGGGCCAGGGGCAGGGCCTTTTCCAGGCCGAAGCGCGCCGGGATGGAGGAGAGCCCGTGGGCCGTGTCGAAGTCCTTGTCCTGGGAGGCGTAGAGGATGTCGAAGCCGCCCACCCAGAGGGTCACGGCCAGGGCCAGCAGGAGCCAGGTCCAGGCGAATTCCGGTCGCAGGCTGATCCAGCCCGCGATGGGGGCCAGGCCCAGCACCGAGCCGAGCACGAAATGGCAGAGCCAGGTGAAGCGCTTGGTCAGGGAATAGAAGCCGGACCAGAGCAGAGCCGGCGCCGAGAGCTTGAGGCAGAGCGGGTTCATGAATGCGGTGGCGGCCACGAAGACCGCGGCGCAGCCCGCGGCGAAGCCCAGGGCGTAGCGCCTGCTCAACGCGCCCGTGACCAAGGGCCGGTCCTGGGTACGCGGGTTCCGGCGGTCGATCTCCAGGTCCAGGATGCGGTTGGCGGCCATGGCGAAGGAGCGCACCGCCACCATGGCCAGGGTCAGAAGCAGCAGGGGGCCCCAGCCGGGCCAGCCGCCCGCGGCCAGGAACAGGCCGGTGTAGGCGAAGGGCAGGGCGAAGATGGAGTGCTCCACCTTGACCATGCGCAGGGTCAGGAGAAAGGTGCTTGACATGAACGCTCCCAAGGGTTTGCCGTCTCCCCCGCTCTATCCTCTTCGCCCTGGTCTTGCAAATCGCGGCGGTTTCGGCGCACAATGGCGCTGAAACCCGGGAGGAACCCATGAGCAAGCAGACTGTGGTGGACGGGATGCTGGACAGCGGCGTCTTCGCCAGCCGGGCCGCGGCCGAGGCGGCCTACGACGCGGTGCTGGACGCCCTGGCCGAAGGCCTGGTCCAGGACGGGGACGTGGAACTGCGGCCCTTCGGCTCCTTCCGCGTGCGCGAGCGCAAGGCCCGCACCGGCCGCAACCCGCGCACCGGCGCGGCGCTCGCCATTCCGGCCCGCCGGGTGGTGGTCTTTCGCGCGGGCAGCGGCCTGCGCCGCGCGCCCGAGCAGGGCGAGGACTGGCTCGGCGTGCGCACCTACAGCCTGCTCCTGGACTCCCAGGTACGCGAGATCAAGGCCTTCCTGAAACGCAGCCAGGCCAGGGAAAAGGCCGGCCGCCTGGCCAAGGAGGCCGCCGATGGCCTGCACCGCCTGGCCGACGAGGCCTCGGCCAGGCTCAAGGAATACGGCCAGGCCGGACGCCCGGCCTGGGCCGAGATCAAGACCGGCCTGGAGCGGGCCTACGGCGAGCTCAAGACCGCCTTTCTCAAGGCCAGGGACAAGTTCTAGGACGCGGACGGAGGCTTGGGCCGCAGCGGCCCGGAGCGGAGCAGGGCCTCGAAGTCCGCGGCGGACAGCGGCGGGGCGAAGAGATAGCCCTGCACCAGCCGGCACCCTGCCCCGCGCAGGAACTCCAGCTGCTCCAGGGTCTCCACTCCCTCGGCCACCACGGGCAGTCCCAGGCTGTCGGCCATGGAGAGCACGGTGCGGGCCAGGGCGCCGCCCCGGCCGCTCAGGTCGCCGATGCGCTCCACGAAACTGCGGTCCATCTTGATGGTCTGCAGCGGCAGGCCCGCCAGGTAGCTCAGGGAGGCGTAGCCCGTGCCGAAGTCGTCCAGGGCGAAGGACACGCCCTGGGTGCGCAGGATCTCCATGAGGGTCCTGGCGGCCTGAAAACTCTTGAGCACAGCGGTCTCGGTGATCTCCAGCTCAAGCTGCGCCGGGGCGAGCCCGGTGCGCTCCAGGATGCCGAAGACCTGGCCGGGCAGATCCATCTGCCGGAAGTGCTGGGCCGAGAGGTTGGTGGACAGGACCAGGCCCGGGAACCCGGCCTCGTTCCAACGCACGGCCTGGCGGCAGGCATCCTCCAGCACGTGGAAGTCGATGGCCAGGATGAGGCCGCTGGACTCGGCGAAGGGGATGAAGGCCGAGGGCGGCCGCAGGGTCCCGTCGGGCTCGCGCCAGCGCACCAGCGCCTCCATGCCCACGACGCGATTGATGGCGATGTCCACCTTGGGCTGATAGACCACGTGCAGGCGTCCCTCGGCCAGGGCCTGCCGCAGCTCGGCCTCCATGGTCAGGCGGCGCACTGCCTGGTCGTTGAGGTCCTTCTGGTACAGGGAGAAGGTGTTCTTGCCCTGCTCCTTGGCCCGGTACATGGCCAGGTCCGCGTTCTGGATGAGCCGCTCCGGGTCCTCGGCGTCCAGGGGATGCACCGCGATGCCCACGCTCACCCCGAGATAGACCTCGGAATTCTCCACGTGGAAGGACGTGCGCAGGGAGTCGATGAGGCCCTGGGCCATGCGCGGGAGATGGTCCACGCCCGAAAACCCCTCCACCACCACCGCGAACTCGTCCCCGCCCAGACGGGCCAGGGTGTCGGTGTCGCGCAGCACCCGGCTGAAACGCGCGGCAACCTCGCGCAGCACCTGGTCCCCGGCGGAATGCCCCAGGGAATCGTTCACGTGTTTGAAGTCGTCCAGGTCCAGCAGAAGCAGGCCCACCTGCCCGTCCTGGCGGGAGGCCGCACGCATGGCCCGGCTCAGGCGGTCCTGAAAGAGCTGGCGGTTGGCCAGGCCGGTGAGGGTGTCGTAGAAGGCCTGGCGCTCCAGCTGGCGCTCGGCCTCCTTGCGCTCGGAGATGTCCAGGACCGAGGCCACGGACAGTTCCGTGCCCGGGATCACGGACACGGTCATATAGACCTCGCGGACCTCGCCGCGGCGGGTGAGGACCCTGGTCTCGTAGTTGCGCGGGGCCAGATCCGGGCCCTTGCGGCGCATGGCGTGGTATTCCTCCATGCGCTGCCGGTCCTCGGGGTGGAAGAACCCGGGCCAGGGCCGGCCCAGAACATCGGCCTCGCCCGCGCCGCCCACCAGGCTGATGAACTCGTTGTTGGCCAGGCGGATGGTCTTGTCCGCCTCGATGAGGATGCTGGCCGTGCCGGTGTTCATGAACAGCGCGCGGTAGCGCTCCTCGGATTGGGTCAGGGCGTCCTGCGCGGCCTCCAGGGCGCTGATGTCCACAAAGCTTTCCAGGAGATAGGCGCGGCCTTTGAGCTCCACCCGGGCCACGCTCTTGAGCACGTCCACGGAGCTGCCATCGCCGCGCAATATCTTGGCCTTGAAGGATTCCCCGCTGTGGCCCTGGTCCAGGACCGGGCATTCCCCGTCGGCCTTGGGGCAGACGAAGCCGTGACAGGGCCGGCCCACGATCTCCTCGCGCGAAAGCCCGGTGAGTTCGCAGGCCAGGCTGTTCACGTCCGTCACCGTGCGCGACTCGGCCTCCACCAGCATCACGCCCACCTGAAGGGAATCCAGGACCTGCTTGAGAAAACGCTCGTTGTCCCGCAGGTCGCGGAGCATGCCGTCGATGCCCCGGGCCAGGCTGGACAATTCGTCGTCGCCCTCCAGGGACACGGGCCGGGGCGCCGGGTCGTGGGCCGCGGCCACCACCTGGCGCTCCAGCCGGGCCACCCGGGCCAGGACCTGGCGTTCCAGGAAGACCATGGTCAGCACGGCCAGGACCAGGCCGGTGAGGGCGATGGCCAGGAGGATGTCCCGGGTGGCCTGCTCCCCGGCCTTCTTGATCTCCCGCGGCGTGTGCACCACCAGCGACAGGGACGGGCTGCCGTCCAGGTCGGTGAGGATCTGCGCCGCGGATATCCTGGTGTCGCTCCACTCCAGTCCGTCCCTCTGGCCGCGCTCCAGGGCCAGGGGAAGCTGCACTATGTCCGAGAGCCGCGCGGCAAAGGCCGAAGTCACCAGCCTGCCCATGAGCAGCCAGCCGGCCGGGGGCCCCTCGCGGTTGCTGGTGAGCACGTGCTGGCAGGAAACCAGGAATATCCGGTCCGGCAGGACCATGAGCCCGGCAAAGGCCTGTCCCGTGAAATGCGGGGCTCCGGGCCGCACCCGCTGGCCCACGTATTCCCGGATGTTTTCCGGCACCTCGGCGTAGAGCCCGGCCAGGGGGTCCACATAGCCGCCCCAGACCATCTCGCCCCGGGCGTTGTAGATGAGCAGGATGTTCAGCTTCTGGGTCTGGAAGGTGTCCAGGGTCAGATTGGACTCGATGTAGGCGGAGGAAGGCGACTGGGCGAACTGGTAGGTGTCGTCCCACCAGGCCCAGTCCACGCACAGGGTCTTCAGGTCTTCGAGGCTGGAGTCCAGGGCGTTGCGGCCGCGCTGGAGGTTGTCCAGGGCCAGCTTCTGCTCCAGGGCGGCGAAGCGGCTCTGGAGCACGCCCCGGGACACGAACAGGAGAACCGAGACCACGAGACAGAAGATGAGGCCGATGATGGCCAGGGTGGATTTGCGCAACCCCCCGTGCGGAAAGGGCTGTTTCTCGATATCGCCGGACATTGCGGCAGAATAGCAGGCTCCCGGCGGGTCGGCTAGTATATTGTCACATCTCCCAGAGCGGAGTGAAGGCGAAGGCCTCCACGTCCACCAGCCCCTTGTCCGTGAGCTTGAGGGCCGGGATCACCGGCAGGGCCAGGAAGGACAGCAGGGCGAAGGGATTGCCATGGAAGGCCCCCATGGCCGGGGACAGGCTGGCGAGCAGCGCCTCCAGCCGCGCGGCGGTCTTCTCGAAGGGCGCGTCGCTCATGAGCCCGGCCAGGGGCAGGGGCAGGCTGGCCCGCACCCGGCCGTGCAGCGCGGCCACGAAGCCGCCGCCCAGACGCGCGACCTCCCTGGCCGCCAGGGCCATGTCCGCGTCGTCCTGCCCAGCCACGATGAGGTTGTGCGAGTCGTGGCCCACGCTGGAGGCCAGGGCCCCGGCCGCAAGCCCCAAGCCCTGCACCAGGCCCAGGCCCACGTTGCCCGTGCCGCGGTGGCGCTCGATGACCGCCAGCTTGGCCAGGCCGCGGGCCGGGTCGGCCACGGGGCGGCCCTTGTCCAGGGTCGGCTCCAGCAGGCGCTTTTCCGTGAGGATCTGGCCCGGGATCACGCCGATGACCCGCACCCGGCCCCTGCCCTCGGGCAGCCGGAACAGTTCCGGCGTCAGTTCGGGCAGGCGCATGGTCCCGGGCGGTCTGGCCCCAGCCCCGCGGGGCAGGCGCAGGTCGCGCAGCCTGCGCCCGGCCAGGAAGACCTCGGCCACCTGGAAGCGCTCCAGGTCGTCCAGGACCGCCAGGTCGGCGCGGTATCCCGGGGCCACCGCGCCCCGGCCGCGCAGGCCGAAGTGGCGGGCCGTGTTGACGGAGGCCATCTGCACGGCGCGCACCGGCGGCACCCCCGCGGCCATGGCGTGGCGCAGCTTGTGGTCCATGTGCCCGCGGTCGCGGATGTCCGTGGCCAGCAGGTCGTCCGTGGCCAGAGAGACGTTGGCCGCGTTGCACTCGTTGAGCGCCGGCAAGAGGTCGTCCAGGTTGTTCCCGCTGCTGCCCTCGCGGAACAGGACGTGCATGCCAAGCCGCAGCTTTTCCAGGGCCTCCGCGGGATTGGTGCACTCGTGGTCGCTGCCCGGCCCGGCCAGGACATAGGCGTCCAGGTCGCGGCCCGAGAGGAGCGGGGCGTGGCCGTCGATGGGCCGTTCCCCGGCGGCCAGGAGCTTGGCCAGGACCTCGGGGTCGCGGAAGAGCACTCCCGGAAAGTTCATCATCTCGGCCAGGCCCAGGATGCGTTCGGGGTAGGCCTCCAGGAAGCGGCGCACGTCCTCGGCCGAAAGCGCAGCTCCCGAGGTCTCCAGGTGCGTGGCGGGCACGCAGGACGGCATCATGAAGTAGAAGGTGAGCGGCGAGTCCGCGCTGGCCGCCAGCATGTACTCGATGCCCGTCGCGCCGAGCACGTTGGCGATCTCGTGGGGGTCGCAGACCACGGCGGCGGTGCCGCGCGGGGCCGCGGCCCGGGCGAACTCCTGCGGGCAGAGCAGGGTCGATTCGATGTGGATGTGGCTGTCGATGAGGCCCGGGACCACGTGGCGGCCGCCCAGGTCCAGCTCGGCCCGGGCCGCGCCGCCGTGCAGGCCCAGGACCAGGCCCCGGTCCACCAGGATGTCCGCGGGGTGGATCTCCCCCGAGAGCACGTTCACCAGGCGGGCGTTCCTGAGCACGAGGTCTGCCGGGACCTCCCCCCGGGCCACGGCGATGCGCCGGGCCAGCTCGTCCGTCGTGCGCGCCCGCTCCATGCGGACCTCCTTGTGCTGCTAGGCCACGTCCCAGGCCTGGCCCTGCGGGGTGTCCTTGACCTCCACGCCCAGGGCCGCCAGCTCGTCGCGGATGCGGTCGGAGGCTGCGAAATCCTTGTCCCTGCGCGCGTCCTGGCGCTCGGCCAGGCGGCGCTCCACCAGGGCCGGGTCGATGCCCTTGCGGCCCGCGCGGCAGGCCCGCAGCTCGGCCAGGAACTCCGCGGGGTCGCGGCCGAAGACCCCGAGCACCTTGCTCCAGGCCTCCAGGTCCGCGGCGATGCGGGTCCACAGCCCGCGCGCGCCCTCGGACTTGCGCAGGCCCTTGTCCTCGGCCAGGCGTCCGGCCAGGCGCACGGCGCCGAAGAGATGGCCCAGGGCCCCGGCCGTGTTCAGGTCGTCGTCCAGGGCCTCGCCGAACCCGGCCTCCAGGCCGTCCAGCTCCTGCACCAGTTCTTTCGGCGCGGGCGAGGCCGACCACTTGGCCTTGGCCAGCTCCTCGGCCATCTGCTGGCGCGCGGCATAGACCCGGCGCAGGGCCTTCTCGGCCTCCTCCAGGCCCTCGAAGGAGAAGTCCAGCGGGCTTCTGTAGTGCGAGGAGAGCAGGAAGTAGCGCAGGGTCTCGGGCAGGAACTTGTCCAGAATGTCGCGGATGGTGAAGAAGTTGCCGAGCGACTTGGACATCTTCTCGGAGTTGATCTGCACGAAGCCGTTGTGCACCCAGAAGCGCGCCAGCTCCGAGCCCGTGGCCGCCTCGGACTGGGCGATCTCGTTCTCGTGGTGGGGGAAGACCAGGTCCTGGCCGCCGCCGTGGATGTCCAGGGGCAGGGACATGTACTTCTCGCTCATGGCCGAGCACTCCAGGTGCCAGCCCGGACGGCCCGGGCCCCAGGGGCTTTCCCAGGACGGCTCGCCGGGCTTGGCCGCCTTCCACAGGGCGAAGTCCAGGGGGTCCTCCTTCTCCTCGCCGGGCTGGATGCGCGCGCCGGAGCGCAGGTCGTCGATGTTGCGGCCCGAAAGCTTGCCGTAGCCCGGGAAGGAACGCACCCGGAAATACACGTCGCCCGAGAGCGTGGTGTAGGCCTGACCGCGGGCGATGAGCTCCTGGGTCAGCGTGAGCATCTCCGGGATGTGTTCGGTGCACTTGGGCTCGATGTCCGCGCGCAGCACGCCCAGGCGGTCCATGTCCACGTGGAACTCGCGGATGTAGCGTTCGGCCACCTCCGAGGACTGCTGGCCCAGCTCGTTGGCCCGCTTGATGATCTTGTCGTCCACGTCCGTGAAGTTGCGCACGAAGAAGACCTCGAAACCCTTGCCGCGCAGGTAGCGCACGAGCACGTCGAAGACCACGGCCGAGCGGGCGTGGCCCACGTGGCAGAGGTCGTAGGCGGTGATGCCGCAGACATACATGCTGACCCGCTTGCCGTCCCTCGGGGCGAAGTCCTGTTTGGCGCGGGCCAGGGTGTTGTACAGTCGCATGTTCGTTCTCCGTTGTCGGTAGCGGGCCTCAGCGGGCCTCGATTTTCGCATTGAGCAGGGCGAGCGTCTCGGGCAGGTTGGCCTCGGCCGCGAGATAGAGCAGGGGCACCGGATCGGCCGGGGCCAGGGTCACGTCCAGCTCGCCCGGATCCCTGGCGAAGCGGCGCAGGGATTCCAGGGCCGCGGCGGCCGCGACGTTGCCGCGGGAGCGCGCGAGCGCCTCCTGGCCGGCCAGCCAGGCCTCCAGGCGGGAGGCGAGCAGGGTCTCGTCCACCCGGAACTGGGCCGCAGCCTGCCGCAAAAGGCGGCGCAGCAGGGAGCGGTCCGTGTAGCGCAGCTCCAGCCCGGCCAGGCTCGCCGCAAGATAATACCCGTCCAGAAAGCGGTCCATGTCCAGGTTGCCGAAGCGGCCCGAAAGCGCGGCCTCGAAGCCCTGGGCCTGGGACACGCGCAGGGTGCGCAGGTCCAGCAGGCGTTCCGCCGGATCGTAGCGGTAGGTCAGCTCCACCTCGCAGGCCGGGGCCTGCCAGCGCCAGACCGGGTCCTCGGCGGTGAAGCCGTGCAGCACCGCGTCGAGATGATAGGGCGTGGCGTGCTCCAGGTCCATGCCTCGGAACACGGCGCGCTCGGCCCGCAGCACAGGGCCGTCCGCCACCCGCGCCTCCACCCGGCGCAGGGCCAGGCCGCGTTCGGCCAGGTCCAGCTCAAGGCCGCCGTAAGTCACGTCCACCCTGGGCCGCAGGCCGTCCAGGGCCGCGTTCACCCGGCTCTCCAGCCAGGCCCGCAGCCCGAACCAGCCGCCCAGGCCCAGGAGCGCCAGGGCCAGGCAGATCCCCAGAAGGCGCTTGCCGCGTCCGCTCATGCGGCGCTCCGCGTGGCCGTGACCACGGCCACGGCCTTGATGCCCTTCTTCTCACCGGTGAAGCCCAGGCCCTCTTCGGTGGTGGCCTTGACGTTCACGCGCGAGCGCTCCAGGCCCAGGAGATGGGCCACGTTGGCCGCAATGGCCTCGCGGTGCGGGGCGATCTTGGGAATCTGGGCCACGATGGTCAGGTCGGCCTGCTCCAGGCTCAGGCCCGCGGCCTGGGCCATGGCGAGCGTCTCCTGGAGCAGCACGGCGCTGTTGGCCCCGGACCAGCGCGGGTCCGTGTCCGGGAAATGCAGGCCGATGTCCCCGCCGCCGAAGCAGCCGAGCACGGCGTCGGCCAGGGCGTGCAGGAGCACGTCGCCGTCCGAGTGGGCCACAACCTGGGGCGCGCCCGGGATGGGCACCCCGCCCAGGACCATGGGCCGCCCCTCGCCGTAGCGGTGCACGTCGTAGCCGTAGCCCACGCAGGGCCAGAGGCGCGTCTCGGCGCGCAGCAGGTCCAGGTCCGCGGGGGTGGTGATCTTCACGTTGCCCTCCTCGCCCGGCACCACGGCCACGGGGCAGAGTCCCTCGGCCAGGGCCGCGTCGTCCGTGGCCTCGGCCTCTCCGGCCCGGGCATGGGCCTCTTCCAGCAGGTCGCGGGCAAAGGCCTGGGGCGTCTGCACCAGGGCCAGCTCGCTACGGGCCAGGGTGCCCAGCACCCGGCCGCCCTCCACGCGCTTCACCGTGTCCTTCACCGGGCAGACCGGGATCACGGCCTGCTCCCCGGCGTCCAGGGCCGCGATGAGCCGCTGGACCAGGGCCGCGGAGGCAAACGGCCGGGCTGCGTCGTGCACCAGCACGAAGCCGCACTCCCGCGGCAGGGCGGCCAAGCCCAGGCGCACGGAGTCCTGGCGGCGCGGGCCTCCGGCCACGGCGGTCCAGGCCAAGCCCAGGCCGTCGGCGGCGGCCAGGGCGGCCACCCGGGCCTGCATGGCCTCCAGGTCCGCGGCCGGGAACACGAGCACCAGCCCGCGCAGCCGGGGCACGCGGGCCAGGGTCCGCGCCGAGCGCCAGAACAGGGGCACGCCGCCCGCGTCCAGGTATTGCTTGGGCCGGTCCAGACCGGCCGCGGCCAGGCGCGAGCCCGATCCGGCGGCCACGATGACGGCCCAGATGTCGCTTCGCTGGGACATGACTGCTCCGGAAAAGGGGGGGGGGGGGGGGGGGG
>JAWRKD010000077.1:0-14996 GCA_040307135.1 Desulfovibrionaceae bacterium | reverse complement strand
CACCGCCTCGCCGGGCATGCCGTAGGACGCGGCGCGGTCCGCGATCCGGCCGATGGGGCAGTGCTCCCTGTGGGCCTGGGCCCCGGCCCAGCAGTTGGACTCGCAGACGAAAAGCACGGGCAGCTTCCAGACCGCGGCCAGGTTCATGGCCTCGTGCACGCTGCCCTCGGCCGCCGCGCCGTCGCCGAAAAAGGCGCAGGTCAGGGCGCGCTCGGCCCGGTAGTGCTGGGCGAAGGCCGCGCCCATGGCCAAAAGCGGCGCGGCCCCCACCACGGTGGAGGTCATGCGCACGTTGCGGCCGGGGTCGGCCAGGTGCAGGGTGCCGGACTTGCCGCGGTTCAGCCCGCCCGCCTTGCCCATGATCTCGGCCAGGAGCGCGCCCGGGTCCACGCCCCGGGCCAGCAGGTGGCCGTGGCTGCGGTGGTTGGTGACGATGACGTCCTCGGCCGTCAGGGCCTGCACCACCCCGGCGGCCACAGCCTCCTGGCCGTGGCAGGTGATCTGCATGCCGGGCAGGCGGCCCTGTTCGCGGGCCAGTTTGGCCACCAGGTCCTCGAAGGCGCGGATGAGGAGCATGTCGGCGAGCAGGGCCAGACGCCGGTCGCGGTCGATCTGCATGGGGCCTCCTTGTTCCGGGCGCGGCTGGGCGCCCATGGAAAAATCCTTTTCCTGTATGGCCCCTTTCCCCATTCATTGTCCAGGGGCTGCGCGGGCCAAGGATTCGCGGGCGGCCGGCTGTGGGGCACGGGCGCCTGTCCGGCCCGGGCCCGGGAAAGGTGCGCGCCCTGGACACAGCCCAGGCTTGTCCGCCAGGGCCTTACGCGGGCAGACATTCCTGAGGCCGTCATCCGCAAACACAGACCCGGCGGGGGTCGGAGCGTGGAGAGAAAATTCATTGCCCTGGCCCGCGCTTTTCCCTATCAACTGAAACGATAATGGCCTCTTCGGCCCGGAAGGTCCGCGGCCTGTTTGGCGGACAGGACCGCCGGGGAGGATTCGCGTCGCGCGCGGAAGCGGGAGGCGACCATGCGCATGCCCAAGTCCATACGCCTCAACCTCACCCTGGTGGTCCTGGCCGGGATCCTGCCCATGCTCGTCATGATCCTGGCCTCGGGCCTGGACCGTCGCGAGCGCGAAATGGAGGAAGCCCGGCTCACCGTGGCCCGGCTGTCCGAGTCCTTCGCCCGGCAGGAGCAGACCCTGGCCCGGAGCGCCCAGAACCTGCTCTCGGCCCTGGCCCTGTTCCCCGAGGTCCAGGCCCTGGACGTTGCGGCCTGCACCCGCCTGTTCCAGAACTTCAACCAGGCCAACCCACGTCTCGCCAACATCGCCCTGCTCGACGCCGAGGGCAACGCCCTGGCCTCGGCCCTGGCCTTTTCCAAGGTCAACCTGTCCGGACGCCGGGACTTCATCCTGGCCAGCACGCGGCTGCGCTTCTCGGCCGGGGAATATTCCGTAGGCCGGGCCAGCGGCGTGCCCATCCTGCCCTTCACCCTGCCCGTGCTGGATGGCCAGGGCCGGCTCAAGGCCGTGCTCCTGGTGAGCCTGGACCTCCAGGGATTCGCCCGGGACTTCGACAAGGCCCTGCTGCCTCCGGGCTCCTTCGTGGGCCTCACGGACCACAAGGGCACGCGCCTGTTCCGCCACCCGGCCACGGACAACCTGGCCCCGGGCACGCCCGTGTTCGGCCCGGTCTGGAAAAAAATCCGGCAGATGCCGGACGGCGGCCTGTTCACGGCCTCGAACTCGGACGGCGTCCCGCGCATCTACGGGCTTTCGCGCCTGCGCCTGTACCCGGACGAGGAGCCCTACCTGAACATCTTCGTGGGCATTCCCGAGGCCCTGGTGCTGGCCCGGGCCGACGCGGTCACCGCCGAGGGCCTGCGCTGGCTGGCCCTGTCCCTGGCCCTGTCCGGCATCCTGGCCTGGCTCACGGGCCGCTACGGCATCCTCAGGCCCGTGCGGGCGCTGGTGGAGACGGCCCGGCGCATCGGCGCGGGCGACCTTTCGGCCCGCTCGGACCTGGCCGGGAACCAGGGCTCCCTGGGCGTCCTGGCCCGGGCCTTCAACACCATGGCCCAGAACCTGGAGCAGGACCGGGAGCAGCGGCGGCTGGTGGAGGAGGCGGCCCGGACCAACGCCCAGCGCTTCGAGGCGGTTTCCGGGCTCATCACGGACTTCGCCTATTCCTGCCGCCGCGGCCCGGACGGAATCTACTCGCTGGACTGGCTCACCGGCGCCACGGAGAAGATCACCGGCTATTCCCGCGAGGAGATCCTGGCCCAGGGCTGCTGGCGCTTCCTGGTCCTGCCCGAGGACCTGCCGCTGTTCTCGGCCCACGTGGAGGGCCTGGAGCCGGGCCGGCACGCCACCTGCGTCCTGCGCATCCGGCGCAAGGACGGCCAGGTGGTCTGGCTCCAGTCCTTCACCCAGTGCGAGGGCGACCCCCTGCAGCCCTCCTCGCACGTGCTCTACGGCGGCTGCCAGAACATCAGCGAGCGCCTGGCCACGGAGCAGAAGGTCGCCGCCGAGGCCGCCTATCCCGCACCCTCATGAACATGGCCAGCGACGGCATCGCCATCCTCAACAGGGAGCACCGGGTCATCGAGGCCAACGAGGCCTTCGCCCGCATGCTCGGCTACGGCATGGAAGAGGTCACGGGCCTGCACACCTGGGACTGGGAGGCCAGCTACTCGGAAGCGAGCATCCGGGAGGAGTTCAAGGACATCGCCGGCATCCGGGCCCGCTTCGAGACCGTGCACCGCCGCAAGGACGGCTCCACCTACGACGCCGAGGTGGGGGCCAGCGGAGCCATGATCGGGAACGAGCCCATGGTCATCACCATCACCCGCGACGTGAGCGACCGCAAAACCATGGAGAAGCGGCTGGTGGAGGCCAAGGAGGCGGCCGAGACCGCCAACCGGGCCAAGAGCGAGTTCCTGGCCATCATGAGCCACGAGATCCGCACCCCGCTCAACGGCGTGCTGGGCATGCTCCAGCTCCTGCGCGGCACGGCCCTGGACCGGGAGCAGGGCGAATTCCTGGACACGGCCCTGGCCTCCAGCAGGCACCTGAACCAGATCCTGAGCGACGTGCTGGACCTCTCCTCCATCGAGTCCGGCAAGCTCCACCTGCGCCGCGCGCCCTTCAGCCTGGACGCGGTGGTGGCCCCGGTGCTGGGGGCCTTCGAGGGTACGGCCGGGGACAAGGGCCTGCGCCTGAGCGCCGAGGTGGACCCGGCCCTGTCCGGGCTCCTGGCGGGGGACGCGGGCCGCCTGCGCCAGATCCTCTTCAACCTGGTGGGCAACGCCGTGAAGTACACGGCCCGGGGCGAGGTGCGGCTGGAGGCCTACCCCCTGCCCCTGCGGCCTCCGGGCGCGGACCTGAGCCTGCACCTGGCCGTGATCGACACGGGCATCGGCATTCCGGAGGAGCGGCTCAAGGACATCTTCGAGCCCTTCATCCAGGTGGAGACCCCCTACACCCGCCGCCAGGGCGGCACGGGCCTGGGCCTCTCCATCGTGCGCCGCCTGGTGGGCTTCATGGACGGGAGCCTGAGCATCTGCTCCGAGCCGGGCCAGGGCACGGAAATCCACGTGACCCTCCCGTTCTCGCGGGCGCAGGAGGGGGGCCGGGAGGTCCAGACGCCCCTGCGCGAGCCCGGGCCGCTGCGCGTGCTCCTGGTGGAGGACGAGCGGGTGAACCGGCTGGCCGCCCGCCGCATGCTGGAGCGCCTGGGCCACAGCGTGGGCGAGGCCCAGGACGGGCTCACGGCCCTGGAGCGCCTGGCCGACGGCCAGTTCGATGTGGTGCTCATGGACATCCAGATGCCGGGCATGGACGGGCTGGCCGCCACCCGCATCCTGCGCGAGGACCCGGTGTTCCAGCGCCGGGGCCGGGTGCCGGTCATCGCGCTCACGGCCCACGTGCTGGCCGAGGACCGGGAACAGGCCCTGGCCGCGGGCATGGACGGCTATCTGGCCAAGCCCATGGAGCTGGAGGACCTGCGGCGCGAGCTGGCCCGGGTCATGGAACGGGCCGGGGGCTGAGGGGCGCGGGAAACGCGCGAGGCAGGGGCGGGTCCGCGGGTCCGCCCCTTTTCTTGCGCCCTAGGCCAGGCCCAGCTCCGCGTGCTTTCCGGCGATGGTCTCGGCCAGGGCCTCCACGGTCTGGCCGCCCCGGCCGCAGGAGCCCGCGAGGGACACGAAGCGGGCCTTGGGCCGCAGGAGGGGGATGGCGTCGGAATGGTCCTGCGTGCCGGGAGACGACGGCGTCCAGCCGGAACACGTTGCCCGCGATCGCGCTCCTGGCCCGGGTTTGGCCCGGTATGGCCAGGGATGCGCTTGCGGCGTCAAGCCCGGCGCTAGGCCTTGACCAGGTCCTTGAGCAGCGGCGTCCTGCGCACGAGCCAGGCCGCGGCGAAGCTCACGGGCAGGGAAAGCGCGCCCAGGACCAGGAACTTGGCCAGGGCCGGGGCCTCCAGCCGCGGGACCAGCAGGCGGCCCAGCACCACCACCAGGGGCGCGTGGAAGACATAGACCGCGAAGGCCGAGTCCGTGAGCCCCTTGAGGAACGGTCCCGTCCCGTTGCAGCGTTCGCGGAACAGGCCCAGGAACCCCACGCTCAGGGCCACGCCCATGCCTCCTTCCCAGGCGCTGAGAAACGCGGCCTGCCAGGTCCAGCCCCCGCGGAAGGGCGCCAGGGCCGCGGCCACGTCCGGGGCGCTTGCCGCGGGCCAGATGGTCACGGCCAGCAGCGCCAGCCCCGCGGCCCCCAGGAGCAGGCAGCGCCGGGCCAGGCCCGCGTCCAGGCTCTGCAGCCAGCCGTTCCCGTGCGCGGCCAGGCCCCAGGCGAAGAACAGCACGTACTGGGTGAAATAGGGCAGCTGCATGTTGAGCACCGCGCTGCCCATGGGCCAGCGCAGCCGCACCAGGAAGGTGCCCGCGAAGCAGAGCAGGGCCAGGCCCAGGGCCTGGCGGCCGCCGAAGGGCCGGGCCGGACCCGGGTCCCGGCGCGGGAGCAGGCCACGCAGCCCGGCGTAGGCCAGGCAGAAGGCGAGCAGGGCCAGGGCGAACCACAGGGGGCCGCTGCCGCCGAACACGTAGCCCTTGGCGAAATAGCCCGCAAGGAAGGTCCCGAAGCCCATGCGCCCCTGGACCCCGCTCGAGTCGGCCAGCCAGTAGATGGTCAGCGGGTTCAGCACCGCCATGTAGAAGAGCGCGGGCAGGCCCAGGCGGACCAGGCGGCCACGCACGAACTCGACGCCGCCCTTCTTGAGCAGCGAGGCCCGGGCGTAGTACCCGGCCAGGAAAAAGAGCAGGCCCATGAAAAAGGACTGGCACCCGGCCTGGAACAGGGTCAGGGCCAGGAACGAAAGCGGCCCCTTGGGCGCGGGGTCCACGTAGTACCAGCTGCCCAGTCCGCTCACGGTGACGCCCGCGTGCACCAGGACCACGAGCACGATCATGGCCAGCCGCAGGTTGTCCACGTAGTACGCGCGTTGTCCGGTCACGGCCGCCACGGCTCCCCCCTTCAGGCCCAGTTCTCCGGCAGGCAGGCCCGGCGCACGCAGTTCCGGCCCTGGTCCTTGGCCTGGTACAGGGCCTGGTCCGCGCGGTTCAGGAACTGCTCCAGGGTGCCGTCCGAGGCCAGGACTCCGGCCACCCCGAAACTGGCCGTGAGCGTGAAGCAGACCCCCTCGGCCTCCAGCTCCAGACGGGCCAGGCCCGCGCGCAGGTCCTCGGCCACCCGCTCCGCGCCGTCCTGGTCCGTGCCCGGCAACAGCGCCACGAACTCCTCCCCGCCCAGGCGGCAGAGCAGGTCCGGGCTGCGCAGCCGGCTGCGGATGAACCCGGCCGCGGCCGCCAGGGCCTGGTCGCCCGCGGCGTGGCCGTAGGTGTCGTTGATGGACTTGAAATGGTCCAGGTCGAACATGATGCAGGAGAGCGGCCCGCCGTAGCGCCGGACCCGGGCGAACTCCCGCCCGGCCGCGGCCAGGAAGGCCCGGCGGTTGAGCGCCCCGGTGAGCGGGTCCGTGGAGGCCAGCATCTCCAGCTCGCGGCCCTGGCGGGCGAGCCGCACCTGGCCGCGCACCAGGAGCACGGAGAGGACCCCGGCCACCGCCACCAGGGCCAGGGAGGCCCCGCCGTAGGCCAGGGCCTGACGCCGCCAGGGGGCCAGGACCTGGTCCTTGCGGAAGCCGGCGAAGGCCCGCAGGGGATAGCGGCTCACCTGGGTGCTCCCGGCCACCACCTCGGTCCCGTCCAGGGGCGACGGCCCCATGTAGGCGCCGTTCTGCAGCCCCCGGCCCAGGCCCGGGACCATCCGGCCCGCCAGGGCGTTGTGCCCCGGGGTGTGGACGTAGATCCGGCCCTCCAGGTCCGCGATGGCCAGGCCCGCGTCCTCGGGCAGGTCCAGGCGGTCGAAGACCTCCAGCAGGGGGTCCAGGCCCAGGAGGGCCACGGCGATGCCCGTGAGCCGCCCCTCGCCGTCGCGCAGGCCCAGGCTCACGCCGAAGAGCCAGTCCCCCTCCCGGTGCTGGTTGATCACCGGGCGGCCCACGAACGGCCCCTGCACGCCGGCCTGGTGGGCCAGCACGTAGTCCCGGCTGGACACGTCCGGCGGCTCGCCTTCCTCGGTCCAGTCCGTGACCCGGCCCTGGGCGTCGGTGAGAAACAGGCTGCGGATGTAGGGCCGGTCCTGCTGGAGCCCCTGCAGGAGGGAGCGCAGGAGGCGGTCGTGGTCCCCCTGCCTGTGATCCGGCAGCACCTCCAGAAGCCGTCCCAGCTCGGCCAGGCTGTCCTCCACGTCCAGGAGCACCATGGCCATCTGCCCGGCCACCAGGCTGGAGACGAAACGGGCGTTCTCGCGGGCCACGCCCAGGGTGGCGCGCCAGCTGGCCACGCCCATGCTCACGGCCAGGACCAGCACGGCCACGGTGAGGCCGCAGGCGGCCACCACCGCGAGCACGGTCTGGCGGCGGGCGTTCTCGGAGGCGAACCGTTCGGGCATGGAACTCTCCGCAGCCAGGATAACATCCTCCCCCGGAGAGGGGAAATGATTGTTTGGGTCAGGCCCAGCCCCGGGCCTCCCAGTAGTCGAACTCGTGCTTCCAGGCTTCCCCGGCCGGGCGGAGGGGCAGGATCGGCCATGGCCAACCTCCAGGCGCAACAGGACATCAACAGGACCGCAAGGCGGCCAGGGCAACGGGAAGTCGCGGCATTCCCTGTCCTTATACAAGACATGCGAACCGGGTCAACGGACTGCGGCGAGAAACGGTTCCCGGGCGCAGCCTCCCGCTTCCGGGCACAGGGCGAGGCCTTGCGGGCAAACGCCCGCAACTTGATGGCAAGCGTTTTTATTCTTGGTTTTTTTGTGGCTTGCTCTTGATATCGTCCGTGCTGTATAATGAAACACGATTCTTCTTTCCTGCTCCGCAGCCCTGTGGCGGAAAACGTGCCATCTCCAAACTTCGTGCGAAGGGAGGGAGTCATGCGCGGCCATTCTTTCCTGACGGTCCTCGAGGGAATTCTCCTTTTCATTCTCGCTTTCCCGGGCTTCGGCCCGGCCGCCGGGCCTGAACAATGCGCCAAGGCCGCCCCCGGCCCCAGCGAGCTCGCCCAGGCCATAGCCGACAACAACAAAGCCGAGGTGGACGCACTGTTGTGCGGCATCCCCCGGCTCTCCCTTCAGGGCGCAAAGATCAACTGCCAAAAAGACACATCGCTCTTTGAAAACAAGGACCTGCGCCGGTTCTCCTTTTCAGGCGCGACCATTGAAAATTGCTCTTTCGATTGCTCACTCCTGGACAATGCGAACTTTGACGAGGCCACGCTGCGGGGCTGCACCTTCAACCGGGTCTCCGCCAAGGAGGCGTATTTCCGCAAGGCGCACCTGGAAGGCGTGGCCCCCTCGGACGCCAACTTCACCTCGGCCGTGTTCGATGGCGCGACCCTGCTCGATGTGGGGTTCAGCAAGACCCCGCTCACGAACGCTTCGTTCAAGGACGCGAAAATCCAGAGCATGCAGATTCCGGATGCCGATTTCCGCTTCGCGGACCTGACCGGCGCCACGCTGTCCATCCCGGAGCCGGACCCCGCCCAGGCCAAACCCGGGCCGGTTCCCTGCGGCATCAACGCCCTCCCTTCTTCGGATCATGTGGTGGGCATCAAGGGCCTGAAAAGCGTCATCGTGCACCCCCACGGCCGCATCGGCATGATCGCCCTGCGCAAGAAGCTGCGGGAGGCCGGTTGCGTCCAGGAGGCCCGGGAGCTGACCTACGCCCTGGAACATCGCCGGACCAAGGAACTCCTGACGCCGCCCTCGGACCCGGCCGAATACCTCGCCTTCCCCTTCATGCTCCTGGAGGCGCTCGGCCGCTGGGTCTTTTTCGACCTGATCTCGGGCTACGGCTTGAGCCCATGGCGGGTCCTGGTGGTCCTGGCCGGGGTCATCGCGTTCTGCGCCCTGCTCTACCTCTGCCCCTTGGCGGGCAAGTGCACGGCGAAGGTCCGCCGCACCACCGACCCTCCGGGCCAGAGCCAGGGGGAGCCCTGGGTCTGCGATCCTGCGGGGGGCAAGCCGGGGCCCGTCCTGCGGCTTCTGGGCCGCGCCCTGTACTTCAGCCTCCTGGCCGCCACCACGGTGGGCTGGCGCGAAATCAACATCGGCATCTGGCTGAAAAGGCTCCAGAAAGAGGAGTACGATCTCAAGCCCACGGGCTGGCTCCGGGTGGCCACCGGGCTCCAGGCCCTGGTCAGCACCTATCTTCTGGCGCTCTGGTTCCTGGTCTTTTTCGGCGCGCCGTTCGATTGACGGCTCCGGGCCGTCGCCTTTTCCCTTGACCTTTCCCGGCCCTGCCCTATGTTCTGCGCAACCGGCTCGCGCCGCAACCCTTGACCCTTCAGAGATTCTCCCGGCCATGCCCCATCTCGTGCTCATCATCCTGCTGGCCGCGTTCCCGGCCCTGTCCACGGACATGTACCTGCCCGCCATCCCCATGCTCCAGGAGCTCTGGGGCGTGAGCATGGCCGCGGCCAACCTCTCCCTGTCCCTGTTCTTCCTCTGCTTCAGCCTCTGCCTGCTCATCCACGGCCCGCTGTCCGACCGCTACGGCCGCAAGCCCGTGCTCCTGGCGGGCGTCGCCTGCTACGTGGCGGGCAGCCTGGCCTGCGCCGGGGCCCAGTCCCTGCTCCAGCTGGTGCTGGCCCGGCTGCTGCAGGCCGCGGGCGCGGCGGCCGCCGCCACCCTGTCCCTGGCCCTGGCCAAGGACCTCTACGCCGGCCACGCCCGGCAGAAGGCCCTGGCCTGGATCGGCGTCATCGTGCCGCTCTGCCCCATGCTGGCGCCCATGCTCGGCGGCTTCCTGCTCAAGGTGATGTCCTGGCGGGCCATCTTCCTGCTCCAGGGGCTCTCGGCCCTGCCTGCGCTCTACGGCGGGCTGCGGCTCCGGGAGCCCGCGTTCGAGCGCTCCACGGGCGGGCTCGGGGCCGTGTTCCGGCGCTACGGCCTGCTCCTGAAAAACGGCCCGTTCCTGGTCCTGGCCCTGGCCTTCGCCTTCATGTCCATGGGCTTCTACGCCTTCATCGGCGGCTCGGCGGACATCTACATCGCGGGCTTCGGCCTGGGCGAGGAGCGCTTCGGCCTGTTCTTCGGCTTCAACGCCCTGGGGCTCATGGCCGGGTCGTTCCTGGCCGGGCGGTTCTGCGTGGGCTTCGACTCGCGCACCATCCTTCACGTGTCCCTGGCCGGCATCCTCCTGGGCGCGCTGGCCATGCTCATCCTCAACGGCGCGACCCCGGCGGCCTTCGCCCTGCCCATGTTCGCGGTGAGCTTCTTCCTGGGCATGAACCGGCCCATCAGCAACAGCATGATCCTGGACGAGGTGCCCACGGACGTGGGCGCGGCCTCGGCCGTCATGACCTTCGCCAACTTCCTCCTGGGCGCGCTGGCCATGGAGGGCGTCTCCCTGGGCGGGGGCGGCAAGGTCGCCCTCATCGGCGTCCTCTCGCTCCTGGGCGCGCTCATCCCGCTTCTGGCCCTGCGGCGGCTGCGCAAACGAGGCCGCCCGGCCTAGAAGGCCCCGCGCGCCGCGGCCAGGGCGTTGAGCGCGGCCGGGAACCCGGCATAGACCGCCATCTGCATGAGCAGCTCCACGATCTCCCGGCGCGCGAGCCCCACGGCCAGGCCCGCGCGCACGTGCACCGCCAGCTGGGGTCCCATGGTCCCCCGGGCCGCGGCCGCCGCGATCATGGCGACCTCCTTGAGCCGGGGCTCGAG
Source organism: Desulfovibrionaceae bacterium (assembly GCA_040307135.1). GTDB lineage: Bacteria > Desulfobacterota > Desulfovibrionia > Desulfovibrionales > Desulfovibrionaceae > Aminidesulfovibrio. Next base: position 4,718 of record JAWRKD010000077.1, on the reverse strand, counting down.
GCCCGGGCGGCAGAAGACCTCGCCGTAGGAAAAATCCAGGATGAAGCGGGCCATGTCCGGCGCGATGTCGGCCAGGGAGTCCAGCACGGCCTGGCCCGCGCCCTTGCTGGTGGCCTCCAGGCAGGCCAGGCCGCGTTCGCGCGGCGTGCCGGGCAGCACCGGCGCGGGCTCGGGCGCCAGGCCCCGGGCCGCGAACACGGCCCGCACCTCCTGCAGGGCGTTGAGGCCCGCCGGGAATCCGGCGAACACCGCGGTCACATGGACGATCTCCACGATCTCCCGGGGCGTGAGCCCGGCCGCGAGCCCGGCCTCCAGGTGGAAGCGCAGCTGTGGCGCGGCGTTGCCAAGGGCGGCCAGGGCCGCGATGGTGCCGGTCTGGCGGGCGCGCAGGTCCAGGCCGGGCCGGGCCAGCACCTGGCCGTAGCAGAACTCCGCGAGCCAGCGCACCATGTCCGGGGCCAGGGGCTCCAGGTCCGCGCGCACCGCGGCGAAGGCCCCCGGGTTGAGGCGTTCCAGCAAGGCCATTCCGGTGTCGAAGTCGGCGCTCATGGCGTCCTCCCTGTTTCGGCCCCAGTGTGCGCCGCCCGTTTCAGGATGGGAAATATATATTTACACGATCATTGATACGTGACAGGTATCAATCATGGAACTGCGGCATTTGCGCTATTTCGTGGCCGTGGCCGAGGAGCTGCACTTCGGCCGGGCCGCGGCCCGCCTGCACCTGGCCCAGCCGCCCCTGAGCCGCCAGATCCGCGACCTGGAGGACGAGGTGGGCGCGCGGCTCCTGGCCCGCACCAGCCGCAGCGTGGCCCTGACCCCGGCGGGCGAGGCCTTTTTGGGCCAGGCCCGGGCCGCCCTGGAGCGCGCCGCCCGGGCCGTGGACGAGGCCCGCGCCGCGGCCGCGGGCACGGCCGGACGCCTGGCCCTGGGCTTCGTGAACCCGGCCATGGACGGCTTCCTGTCCAGCGCCGTGGCCGCGTTCCGCAAGGAAAACCCCGGGGTGAGCCTGAACCTGCGCGAGCTGCCCAGCGCGGTCCAGCTGGAGGAGCTGGCCGCCGGACGCCTGCACGCGGGCTTCATCCGCCTGGCGGGCCAGGACCTGCGCGGCCTGCGCCACGCCGTGGTCCGGCGCGAACGCTACGTGGCCGCCCTGCCCGCAGGCCACCCCCTGGCCCGGAAACAGCGCGTGCCCCTGGCCGCCCTGGCCCGCGAGCCGCTCATCCTCTACCCCCGCGCCGCGCAGCCCCTCCTCCACGACGCCATGCTGGCCGCCCTGCGCGCCACGGGCTGCGAGCCCCGCGTGGCCCAGGAGGCCGTGTCCAAGCACACCACCCTGTCCCTGGTGGCGGCCGGGCTGGGCCTGGCCCTGACGCCCGAGGCCAGCCGGGCCTGGCAACGGCGCGGGGTGGTGCTGCGCGAGGTGGACGGCGCCCTGCCGGAGATCGAGCTGGCCGCGGTCTGGCCCGAGCCCGCCCCGCCCGCCCTGGAACGCCTGCTGGCCCTGGCCGGGGATTGCGCATGAACCGCGACCGGACCGCGCTCCTGGCCCTGGCCCTCACCGCGCTCGTCTGGAGCTCCGGCGGCCTGGCCATCAAGCTGGTGGATGCGCCCGCCATGTCCGTCGCCGGGGCGCGCAGCGCGCTCGCCGCCCTCACCCTCCTGGTCCTGGCCCGCGGCAGGCCGGGCCTGACCTTTTCCCGCGCCCAGGTCCTGGGCGCGGCGGCCTACGCCTGCATGCTCGTGACCAACGTGACCGCCACCCGGCTGACCACGGCGGCCAACGCCATCCTCCTGGCCTACAGCGCGCCGCTCTGGGTGGCCCTGGCCGCGCCCAGGCTCCTCAAGGAGCCCACGCGGCCCGGGGACTGGGGGTTCGTGGCCGCGGTCTGCGGCGGCATGGCGCTCTTCTTCCTGGACCGGCTCTCGCCCGGCGGGCTGTGGGGCAACGTGCTGGCCTGCGGCACGGGCCTGGCCTACGCCGGGTTCACCCTGGCCATGCGCGCGGAAAAGGACGCCTCGCCCCTGGCCACGGCCTTCCTGGGCCACGCGCTCACCGCGCTCTGCGGCCTGCCCTGGATCGCGGCCGCGCCCCTGCCCGGGCCGGGCTCCCTGCTGGGGCTCCTCTACCTGGGCGTGGTCCAGCAGGGCCTGTCCCTGGCCCTCTATGCCTGGGCCATACGCCGGGCGCGCGCCCTCACCGCCATCCTGGTCATGACCCTGGAGCCCATCCTCAATCCGCTCTGGGTGGCCCTGGGCCTGGGCGAGATTCCCGGCCCCTGGGCGCTTGCGGGCGGGGCCGCGGTCCTGGCCGCGGTCACGCTGCGGGGCCTGCGCGCCGGCCGCGAGCCATGAAAAAGGCCGCCTTCGGGCGGCCTTAATTCAAAAAACGTCGCAAAATTTTATTCTCCGAAATCCAAAATTAAAAAAAGCGCGGCCCCTGAAAAGGCCGCGCTTCGCCGTCCCGCCGCAGCGGGGATCGCAATCGTCTGCTAGGCCTTGATGGTGGAGCCCAGCACCTCCAGGAACTTGCGCATCCATTCCGGGTGCGCGGGCCAGGCCGGGGCCGTGACCAGGTTGCCGTCCGCCACGGCGTTGGAGAAGGTGGCGTTGGGACCCACGTACGTGCCGCCCGAGCCCTCGATGTCCGGCTGCACGGCCGGGTAGGCCATGCAGGTGCGGCCCCCCACCACGCCCGCGGCCACCAGCACCTGCTGGCCGTGGCAGATGGCGGCGATGGGCTTCCTGGCCGCGGCCATCTTCTTCACGATGTCGATGACCTTGGGGTCCAGCCGGATGTATTCCGGGGCGCGGCCGCCGGGAATGACCAGGGCGTCGTAGTCCTCGGCCTTGACCTTATCGAAGTCCGCGTTCAGGCCGAAGAAGTGGCCCGGCTTCTCGCTGTAGGTCTGGTAGCCGTCGAAGTCGTGCACCGCGGTGATGACCTTGTCCCCGGCCTTCTTGCCCGGGCACACGGCGTGCACCTCGTGGCCCACCATGAGCAGCATCTGGTACGGGACCATGACCTCGTAGTCCTCCACGAAGTCGCCCACGAGCATGAGGATTTTCTTGACCGCCATTGCCTGCCTCCTGGGTTCGGGTTGGGGGTATGGGGCGGAGTCTAGCCCCGGAGCCGCCGGGAGTCCAGGTTTGCGGGCCGTCGCCGCCGGATCGTCACACTCCCTCCGTCTTGACAGCACGCCGCGCCATGCCCTAGCGCTCAACCACATCTTCCCTTCAAGGAGGCCCCTCATGGGCAAGCAGCAGCTCGTTTCCTCGGGTTCCAAGTGGGAGCCGGTCATCGGCTATTCCCGGGCCGTGCGCGCGGGAAACACGGTCTATGTCTCGGGCACCGTGGGCGTGAACCCGGACGGCAGCGCGCCGCAGGGGGCCTATGCCCAGACCAGGCGCGCCTTGGAGATCATCAAGGGGGCGCTGGAGCAGGCCGGCGCCAAGATCGAGGACGTGGTGCGCACCCGCGTGTTCCTGGCCGACATCAAGGACTTCGACGACGCGGGCAAGGCCCACGGCGAGGTCTTTTCCGGGATCCGCCCCGCGCTGACCATGCTGGCGGCCGGGGCCCTGGTGGGCGGGTTCCTGGTGGAGGTGGAGGCCGTGGCCGTCATCCCGTAGGCCGCCCCTTGACAGCCGCGGGCCGGGATGACTATATCCTGCGCTCCCGGCCGCAACGGCCGGGACCACACGCGCCGATGCAGGGGACCGGGTCACTCCCGGCCCCCTTTTCGTTTCCCGGCGCAAGGACAAGGAGGTTGTCATGGCCGACGACGCGGACATGGCTCAGCTTGTTCAGGATCGCGAGGTGGCCGCGGCCATCTCCCTGGTGCTCAACCGCCGCGACGGCGAGGGTCCGGAATACGTCAACGGGGTGGCCTGCTGCCGCGACTGCGGCGAGCCCATCCCCAAGAAGCGCCTGGCCGCCCTGCCCGGGGTCGGCCGCTGCGTGGACTGCCAGCAGGCCGCGGATCAGGAAGCATAGGAAACCCTTGCCTTTTTTTCCAAGGCAGGGCTAGATGGGGGCGGGCCGGCAGCGGCCCGGAGCCCGCGTGAAAACCTTTGCCTTCCTGCTCTTCGCCCTGTGCGCCGCCGCGCCCGCCTGGTCCTGGACCGGCCGGGTGCAGGAGGCCCCCACGGGCGACTCCCTGCTGGTGCGCGCGGCGGACGGCGGCCTGGTCCTGGTGCGGCTCTACGGCATCGAGGCCCCGGCCCCGGCCGAGCCCGAGGGCCGCGCCGCGCAACAGGCCCTGGACGGCCTGGCCCGGGACCGCCAGGTGGACGTGCTGCCGCTCTCCGGCCAGGGCTCGCGCCAGACCGGCCACGTGTACCTGGACCTCCAGGACCTGAGCCGCGAGATGGTGCGCCTGGGCCGGGCCTGGGTGGACTGGCCGCGCTGCGTGCAGGGCGTGTGCCGCCTCTGGCTGGACGACGAGCAGCAGGCCCGGGCCGTGGGCCTCGGGCTGTGGCAGGACTCGCCCCTGCGGCCCGATCCCGAGCCCCAGCCCGGGGGCTAGGGGGCTTCGCCCCTTTCACGGAAAGGCCAAAGCCCCGCCTTAAAACCGGCGGAGCCGGCGTCATATTCCCGTAACACTCCTGCGCTAGGGTCTGGTCGAGGAAGCACAACTTCCCCGCGCGGCCGTCCCGGCGCTCCCCCCTCCCGGTTGCCCCGGACCGGGCGGCCGCACCCGGAAACAAAGGCGGGGGGG
>JAWRKD010000076.1:0-13623 GCA_040307135.1 Desulfovibrionaceae bacterium | reverse complement strand
CCCCCCCCCCCCCCCCCCCCCCCCCCCCCCCCCCCCCCCCCCCCCCCCCCCCCCCCCCCCCCCCCCCCCCCCCCCCGGCCGGATTAAACGCCGTGGGTGGTGGGGATGAGGGTGCTCACCAGGTAGAGCACCACCAACAGGACGACGCCCAGGCCGAAGCCCCAGGCGCAGAGCTTCTTCTCCACGGCGGTGAGGGGCTCGTACTCCATCTTCTGGAGTTCCTCGTGGAACTTGAGATCCTTCATCTGTTCCATTGTCTCGACTCCTTAACGGTTAGGCGGCCAGGGGGGGCAGCACGCCGTGGAAGAACAGCCAGGAGATGAACAGGCCCACCCAGATGATGAACCCGAACAGGCAGACCACGTACACGGCCGCCAGCTTGCCGATGCCCTCTTCCAGCAGCTTCTTGAAGTTGGAAACCACGCCGATGGTGAAGAAGGTCAGGATGAAGAAGATCGCCCGCAGGGAGCCCAGGGCGCCGACCATGGCCGAACCCAGGGCCATGCCCTCCTTGGACTGCGAGCAGAGGATGAGCAGGACCAGGAAGGTCAGGACGTAGCCCAGCACGAAACGGGGGAAGCGCTGCAGGACTTCGCCGAAGCTCATGCGCTGGCCTTCCTTGCACTCGATCTTGGCGCACCAGATCCAGGCCAGGATGAAGGCCCACACGCCGATGAAGACGTCGATGAAGACCTTCACCGTGGTGGTGACCATGACCACCCAGCCTTCCTGGTAGTTCACGCCGTCCAGGGCCAGGGCCTTGGCCCTGATCAGGGCGTCGGTGATGGCGCCGCTGGCCACCGCGCCGCCGTCGGACTTGACCGCCAAGCCCATCCAGCCGCCGGCCACCAGGGGCTCGCTGTGCAGGAACCAGGAGGCCACGAAGGGCAGGACGAGCATTTCCACACAGGTGAATACGACCACCAGCGAGGAGACCATGATCGGCACCACGGGCCGGGCGCGGATGGCGCCGCCCGTGGCGATGGCGGCGGACACGCCGCAGATGGAGATGCCCGAGGCCAGGGGCGCGGCCCATTCCTTGCTGAACTTGAAGTACTTGCGCGAGACGTAATAGACCACGGTCCAGTAGATCAGGTAGGCCTCGACGATGGCGCACAGGCCCCGGAACAGGACCGAGGAGGCCAGGCCCATGGCGCCGGCGGCCTTCACGCCCAGTTCGGCGCCCAGGATGACGATGGCGATCTTCACGAACATTTCGGGCCGGCAGGCCTCCTTGAGCTTGTCGGCCAGGCCGGGCATGAAGTTGCCCACGAACATGCCGGCCAGCAGGGCCAGGATGAATCCGGCCTCGCCGGTGAGGCCCATGGACCACGGGATGCCCACCTTCTTCAGGATGTCGGGCGTGGCCGCGATGTAGGCGTAGCTGCCGCAGGCGAAGCAGATGTAGCTGACGAAGAAGGCGATGGTGAAGCCCTTGATGAACTTGGCCACGTCGCCCTGCAGCACCTTGACGGCCCAGGCCAGGACCGCGGTGAGGCCCACATAGGTCAGGAGCAGGGAAACGATGCCCGGCACCCCTTTGTAGGTCCCGGTGGAGGCCGAGAGGGCCTTCTCGGGCGAGAGCCACATGTTGGTCTTCACGGCCCAGCCCAAGAGGTCCACGCCGAAGACGTTCAAGCCGCCAAGGACGAAGATGGCCAGCCCCAGGAGCAGGGCCATCTTGTCTTCCGTAAACCCAGTCTTTGCTGCCATGATTCCTCCCTTCCAGTTGCTTGAAGTGCGATCTTCCCGCCCGGTCCGGCGCAGCGCGGCGGGCAGGACTGCGACAGGATGACGGCAGGTGCAAAGCAACAAGCAGGCCAGAGGAAGGAAAAATCCAACAGGCTGGAATCAAGAGAAAAAATTATTCCGTGGCGCGCGGGACTGCCAACTTCGCAGTCCAGGGTGCAAACTTGAGTTTGCAGGCGAAGGGATCAGGAGAGGCGGGTCTTGAAGTCCTCGTACCCGAAGGTCCGCACCACCCGCGGAACGCTCCGGCCCTGTTCCAGCAGGCAGAGGGCGGGCAGGTTCACGCCGTTGAAGGTGGTGGTCTTGACCATGGAGTAGATGGCCATGTCCGTGAACACGAGCCGGTCGCCGGGCGAAAGCGGCTGGTCAAAGGAATAGTCGCCCGCCACGTCCCCGGCCAGGCAGGAGACCCCGCCCAGGCGGTAGGTGTGGGCCTTTTCGCCGGGCAGGCCCGAGCCCACGACGTACGGCCGGTAGGGCATCTCCAGCACGTCCGGCATGTGGCAGGGCACGGCCGTGTCCAGGATGGCCATGGCCCGGCCGCCGCGCTCCAGCACGTCCAGCACTTCGGTGACGAGAAAGCCCGCGTCGAGGGCCGCGGCCTCGCCCGGCTCCAGATAGACCTGCACCTTGTGCCGCTTCTGGAAGCCCGCCACCACGCGGCAGAGCCGCCCCAGATCGTAGCCCGGCCGGGTGATGTGGTGGCCGCCGCCGAAGTTCACCGAGTCCAGGCCCGGCAGCAGGTCCCGGAAGCGCTCCTCGAAGGCCGCCACGATGCGCTCCAGGGCGTCGGCATCGTGCTGGCACAGGGCGTGGAAGTGGAGCTGGCGCACGCCCGGGGGCAGCCGGCCGCCCAGCTCGGAGCGGTGCAGGCCAAGGCGCGAGCCCGGGGCGCAAGGGTCGTAGAGCGGGGTGTGGCCCTCGGAACGTCCCGGGTTCACCCGCAGGCCCAGGGTCAGGGGCCGGGGCGAGGCGGCCAGCAGGGGCCGGAAGCGCTCCAGCTGGCCCAGGGAGTTGAACACGAGGTGGTCGGCAAGGGGCAGGATTCCGGCCAGGGAGGCTTCCGAATAGGCCGCGCTGAACACGTGCACCTCGCCGCCGAACTCCTCGCGTCCCAGGCGGGCCTCGTGCGGCGAGCTGGCGCAGGTGCCGTCCAGGACCTCGCGCAGGGGGCCGAAGGCGCTCCACATGGCGAAGGCCTTGAGCGCCAGGAGGATCTTGCAGCCCGTGGCCCGGCGCACCCGGTTCAGGACCGCGGCGTTGGCCCGCAGCAGGCCCTCGTCCACCACAAAGGCGGGCGAGGGCACGCTGCGCGGATCAAAGGCCAGGCCGGTCACAGCCAGGTTTCCGTCCAGGGCAGGCCGCGTTTGGCCAGCTCGGCCAGGAAGGGGTCCGGGTCGAACTGCTCCATGTTCCAGACCCCGGGCTTTTTCCAGAGGCCCTGGACCATCATGGCCGCGCCCACCATGGCGGGCACGCCCGTGGTGTAGGAGATGGCCTGGGAGTTGGTTTCCTTGTAGGCCTCCTCGTGGTCGCAGATCTGGTGGATGTAGTAGGGCCGGTTGCGGCCGTCCTTGGTTTCGCCGCGCACCACGCAGCCGATGCAGGTCTTGCCCTTGGTGAGCGGGCCCAGGGAGCCGGGGTCGGGCAGCACGGCCTTGAGGAACTGGATGGGGACGATCTTCCGGCCCTGGTAGTCCACGGCGTCGATGCGGGTCATGCCCACGTTCTCCAGCACCTGGAGGTGCTTCAGGTAGTTCTCGGAAAAGGTCATCCAGAAGCGGGCCCTCTTTATTTCAGGGAAGTGCTTCACCAAGGACTCGAGCTCTTCATGGTACATGAGGAAGCACTTCTTCTTGCCGATGCCCGCCGGGAAGTCGTAGGTCCAGGAAAAGGACAGGGGATCGGTCTCCACCCACTCGCCGTGCTCGTAGTAGCGGCCGCGGGCCGTGACCTCGCGGATGTTGATCTCGGGATTGAAGTTGGTGGCGAAGGGCTGGCCGTGGTCGCCCGCGTTGCAGTCGATGATGTCCAGGCTGTCCATGCGCGCGAAGTGGTGCTTCCGGGCGTAGGCCGTGAACACGTTGGTCACGCCCGGGTCGAAGCCCGAGCCCAGCAGGGCCATGATCCCGGCCTCGCGGAAGCGATCTTGGTAGGCCCACTGCCAGCTGTACTCGAACTTGGCCACGTCCAGGGGCTCGTAGTTGGCCGTGTCCAGGTAGTCCACCCCGGTCTCCAGGCAGGCGTCCATGATGTGCAGGTCCTGGTAGGGCAGGGCCACGTTGAGCACGAGCGCGGGCTGGAAGCTGCGGATGAGCGCGACCAGCTCGGGCACGTTGTCCGCGTCCACCTGCGCGGTCCGCACGGGCCGGGGCAGCTCCCGGGCGATGGCGTCGCACTTGGATTTTGTGCGCGAGGCCAGCATGATCTCGGAGAAGATCTCCGGAGCCTGGGCGCACTTGTGCGCCACCACGCGGCCCACGCCGCCTGCACCGATGATGAGAACTTTGGACATGGCGTCCCCTCCTTTCCGCAAAGCGCCGGAAGTGCGCGTCGCGGCGTTGCTTCTCGGCGTGTCGCTCAACGTACCGTAAGAGTACGTCTCGCTCCCCGCCGTCGTCGCGCCTAGCGTCGCTGTCTTTCGACGCTTTGGCTGATCTGCGATGCTCCCGTCGCCGGGCTAGCGTTCGAAGTAGGTGTACCCGCGCAGGCCGTCCTCGAAGGCCCGCATGATCTCCCGGCGTTCGCGGGCCGTGATGCGGCCCTCGCGCACCCCGCGTTCCGCGGTCTCGCGGAAGCGCGTGAGCAGACGCTTGGGATTGAACTCCACGTAGGAGAGCACGTCGGCCACGGTGTCGCCCTCGGCTTCGCGCACGAAGTCGAAGGTCCCGTCCTGGTGCACGCGGATGGAGACCACGTTGGTGTCGCCCAGCAGGTTGTGCAGGTCGCCCAGGGTCTCCTGGTAGGCCCCCACCAGGAACACGCCCAGGTAGTACTCCTCGCCGCCGTCGAGTTCGTGCACGGGCAGGGTCTTGGCCTCGCCGTGGGGATCGATGAAGCGGTCGATCTTGCCGTCGCAGTCGCAGGTGATGTCGGCCAGGATGGCGCGGCGGGTGGGCATCTCGTCCAGGCGGTGCAGGGGCATGACCGGGAAGGTCTGGCCGATGGCCCAGGAGTCGGGCAGGGACTGGAACACGCTCATGTTGGCGTAGTAGATGTCGCTGATGGACTCGCTCAAGGACTCCAGCTCCTGGGGGGGCTGCTTGAGCTGGCGCGCCAGCCGGGCCGCGCGGTTGACCATGTGCCAGAAGATGGTCTCGGCCAGGGCGCGCTGGCGCAGGCCCAGGTGGCCGTGGCGGAACTGCCCGCGCACCTCGTCGCGGTAGTGCACCGCGTCGTTCAGGCTCTCCTGCACGTTGCGCAGGGTCATGGAGCGGGCCGCCTCGAAGAGGTTTTCGATGAGCGTGGGCGTGCCCTCGGGCAGGGACTTGGGCAGGGGCTGGGCCTCGAAGCGCGAGGTGTCCAGGATGTTGAAGAGCAGCACCGAGTAGTAGGCCACCAGGGCGCGGCCGGACTCGGTGATGATCACCGGGTGCGCCACGCTCTTTTCGTCCAGGGTCTGCATGACCGCCTCGACCACGTCGGCGCAGTATTCGTCCAGGCTGTAGTTGCGGGAGTTCACGTAGTTGGTGTGCGAGCCGTCGTAGTCCACGGCCAGGCCGCCGCCCAGGTCCAGGAAGCCCATGGCCGCGCCCTCGTCCACCAGGCCGGAATAGACCCGGGAGGCCTCGATGACCGCGGCGCGGATGTCGCGGATGTTCGGGATCTGGGAACCCAGGTGGTAGTGCAGCAGGCGCAGGCAGTGGAGCCTGTCCTCCGCCTTGAGCCGGTCCACCACGGCCACCAGCTGGGCCGTGTCCAGGCCGAAGATGGAGCGGTCCCCGCCGGACTCGGTCCAGTGGCCGCCGGCCTTGGCCGCCAGCTTCATGCGCGCGCCGAGCATGGGCTCGATGCCCAGGGCCTTGGCGCGCTCCAGGATGAGCTCCAGTTCCGAGGGCATCTCCAGGACGAAGAACACGTTGTAGCCCATCTTGCGGGCGTAGAGCCCCAGGTCGATGAACTCCTCGTCCTTGTAGCCGTTGCAGACCAGGCAGGCCTCGGGGTCGCGGAGCATGCCCAGGGCGGCCACCAGTTCGGCCTTGGACCCGGCCTCCAGGCCGTGGTGGTGGCGGCCGCCGTGGCGGGTGATCTCCTCGATGACCTGCTCCTGCTGGTTCACCTTGATGGGGAACACGCCGCGGAACACGTTCTGGTAGCGGAGCCGCTCCATGGCCGCGCGGAAGCACTCGTGCAACTGGGAGATCTGCGCGTCCAGGATGTTCTCCACGCGCAGCAGCACCGGCATGTCCAGGCCGCGCTCGCGCAGGCCCTTGATGATGCGGGGGATGGAGACGCGGACCTTCCTGTTGTCCGGAAAGGGGGTGATGACGACGTGGCCCTCGCGGGAGACGTCGAAATAGCCCGCGCTCCAGTTGCGGATGTTGTAGAGCTCCGCGGACTTTTCCGCGTTCCAGCGTTCCAGGGTGTCCTTCTTGACCATCGTCCTCCCTCCGAGGGGACCCGTCCCCAGGGGGTTCTGCAGGACCGGCATGGATTTCACACGCCGGGGACATGCGGATAGGGTTTCTCGCAAGGTTTGTAAAGAAAAAAATGAGGTGTGGATGAAATTTTCTCGCGTCATGAGGAATGTGTATGAATTGTTCCCATTTGGAAACGTTTCTGATTCTGCTCCGATGTGTGCAGGTTATGGTCTCATATTGAGAGTGACGATTTTATAAATGAAGCATCTTTAATCCTATGCGATCATATTTTGTCCAAACATGATTCATGCATGAAAGATAATGTTCAAAACACGATTTTTTTGTTTCAAAATACGTGACGCACTCAAGAAATGATTTTCAGCATCATGGATGAATGATTGTCATGCATGGACATATTTCAGAGAAAATCATGTTGATATGGGAAATATGCCGAATCTTGTGCGGCATGAATATAAACAGGAGCACGTCCATGCACCTTGCGGGCGCGCGCTCATTGAGACATGCGCCCTGCGCAATAAAGACACATTCACGCGGCACGGAATCCACCCCGGACGCAACGGGCCGCCGTTGCGTTCAGGGCGGCGAGCGCGTAGGGGAAAAACGGACCAGACCCCTGCACAAGGCAAGGCCATGAGCGATTCGCCGTCTCCCTGGAACGCCCCGGGCGCGGCCCACGGCCGGACGCGCTGGCTGTGGCCGGTGCTGCTTTGCCTCCTGGCCTACGGCCTGGCCCTGGAGGCGCGCCTGGCCGAGCTGCCCAAGTGGCAATCGGCCGAGTTCCAGGCGGCCGGGGAATACCTGGCCGCCACCCACGACAGCTACGCCTGGCTGGCCGGGGCCCAGGGCCTGGGCGACTACGCGGCCTTTCCCTTCGCCCGCCTGACGCGGACCCTGGAGGAGATCACGGGGGCCCGGCCCGGAAACCTGGCCCTCTGGGCCCCGGCTTTTTTCGCGGCCCTGGTCGCTCCGGCCACGCTCCTCTGGGGCCTGCTCCTGGGCGGCCGCACCGCCGGGCTGGCCGCGGGCCTGACGGGCGCGATCCTGCCGGGCTTCTTCATCCGCACCCGGATGGGCTACTGGGACACGGACGTCTTCACCCTGCTGGGGCCGCTCGTGGCGGCCCTCTGCCTGGCCGCCCTGCCCGGACAGGCCCCGGCCTGGACCGGGCTGGCCGCCGGGCTGCTCTGCCGTTTCCTCAACCTGCCGCACCACGCCAACGTATCCCTGGGCTTTCTGACCCTGGCCCTGGCCGTGTCTCTTCTGCTCTGCCGCACCAGCGGCCCGGCCCTGGCCCGCGGCCTGCGGCTGTACCTCGTGTTCGGCCTGGCCGCCTTTCCGGGCTGGCAGGACGGCGCGCCGCCCTGGCAGCCCGGGCTGGGCCTGGTCCTGGCCGCTGGTCTGGCGCTGCCGCCCCGGCTGCGCCTGCGCGGGGCGCAACGCGTCCTGGACCGGCCCTCGGTCTGGCTCGCGGCCCTGGCGCTTCTGCTCCTGGCCGTGCAGGCCCAGGACTCGCTGCTGGAGCTGCTGCGTCAGGCCGGGGACTACCTGCGGCCCGCCAGCGACGGCGGCGCGCCGGGCGGTCCGCTCTGGCCCGGCGTGACCCAGAGCATCCGCGAGGTCCTGGTCATCGACATCCCGGACACCCTGGCCCGCCTGGGCGGCACGGCCTGGGCCGGGGGCGCGGGCCTGGCCTGCCTGCCGCTGCTCTTCGCGCTGCGGCCCCGGGCCCTGCTCCTGCTGCCCACCCTGGGCCTGGGCCTGGCCAGCCTCTGGCTGGGCAACCGCTTCAGCATGTACGGCGGCCCGGCCGTGGTCCTGGGCCTGGGGGTCTGCCTGGACCTCGCCCTGCGCCGCCTCTGGACCGGCAGGGGCCGGGAGATCGCGGCCCTGGCCGCCCAGTGCGGCCTGGCCCTGGCCCTGATCCTGCCCCTGGCCGGGCTCTACCGCGAGCTGCCCGTGAACCCGGTGCTGGACCAGGCCCATGCCGAGGCCCTGCTGGACCTGCGCCGCCAGGCCCCGCCCGGGTCCCTGGTCTGGACCTGGTGGGACTACGGCTACGCCGCGCAATATTTCGCGCAAATCCGCACGGCCGTGGACGGCGGCCGCCATCAGGGCCGCGACCTCTACCCCCTGGCCCTGGCCCTGACCACGCAGAGCGCCCGGCAGGCGGCACAGGTTCTGCGCCTGGCCGCTGCGGACCCGGAGGCGCGCTGGAGCCGGGGAGACGCGGCCCAGGCCCAGAAATTCCTGGCCCGGCTCAAGGAGCGGGACCTGGACCTGCCGCCGGGGCCGCCGCTGTACCTCGTGGTGGCCTGGGACGACCTGAACCTGGCCCGCTGGATCACCTTCTACGGCCAGTGGAACCTGGCCGCCGGGGCCAGCAGCGGGGGCGAGATCCTGCGCCTGCGCAGCGACGCGGACATCGACATGGAGCGGGGCGTGGTGGCGCTGCGTCATTCCGGGGAGGCGGTGCGGCTGGCGGGCATGGAGTTCTTCACGGGCCGCGACGTGCTGCGCCGGAGCTATGATCGCGGGGATGGTCCGCGCCTGGCGCTCAACGTGGGCCGGAACGAGGCTTATCTCCTGGGCGCGCCGGTGCGGCGGAGCATGCTCGCGCGTCTGCTCCTGGACGACCCGGCCGAGCCGGACCTGGCGGCCGCCTTCCGGCTGGTGGTGGACCGCTCGCCGGATGTCCGCATCTATGCGATCCGTTGAGGCCGGGGCCGTTTTCCCCCTGCCTTTTCCCCCGGTTCTCCGGTACACATCCGGCCATGGCCCCTGATCCCCCACCCAGCCCGCGGCCCCGGCGTATCGCCTTGGTCATCGGCTCCCTGCAGGGAGGCGGGGCCGAGCGCGTGGCCGCGGTCCTGGCCCGGGCCTGGCGCGGACAGGGCCGGGACGTGACCCTGGTCACCCTGGAGTCGCCGGACGCCGTTCCCGCCTACGGCCTGGACCCGGGCCTGCCCGTGCTCCGGCTGGACGGCCTCTGGCCCGCGCGCCACAAGCTCCAGGCCCTGGCCCGGGAACTGGGCAGCGCGCGCAGGCTGCGCTGCGCCCTGTGCGGATTGCGGCCGGACGTGGTGCTGGGCTTCCTGGACCAGGCCAACGTGCTCGCGCTCCTGGCCTGCCTGGGCACGGGCCTGCCCGTGGTGGTCTCGGAGCGCGTCCATCCCGGACATCAGCCCCTGGGCCGGGCCTGGCGCGTGCTGCGCCGGGCGCTCTATCCCCGGGCCGCGGCCCTGGTGGTCCAGACACCGGAGATCGGCCGCTGGTGCCGGAGGTGGAACGCCCGCGTCCCGGTCATTCCCAATCCCGTGCTCGCGGCCGGACCAGCCTGCGCGGACCCCGGCCCCGTGCTCCTGGCCGCCGGGCGGCTCGTGCCGCAAAAGGGCTTCGACCTCCTGATCCGGGCCTTTGGCCTGCTGGCGCAGAAGCACCCCCGGTGGAGTCTGGTCATCCATGGCGAAGGCCCCTTGCGGCCCATGCTGGAGGAGCAGGCGCGGGCCGCGGGCCTGGAGGGCCGGATCAGCCTGCCGGGCTGGGTCCCGGACCTGGCGGAGCGCATGCCCCGGGCCCGGGTCTTTGTCCTGCCCTCCCGTTACGAAGGCTTTCCCAATGTGCTCGGCGAGGCCATGGCCGCGGGTCTGGCCTGCGTGGCCGCGGACTGTCCGGGCGGCGGCCCGGCCGCCCTCATCCGCCAGGAAGAGGACGGCCTGCTGGTGCCGCCCGGGGACGCCCCGGCCCTGGCCGGAGCCCTGGACGCGCTGCTCTCGGACCCGCTCCTGAGGCAGCGGTTGGGCAGCCGCGCCAGGGATGCGGCCGGGCGGTTTTCCCTGGAGCGGGTCCTGGGGCTTTGGGACCTCTGCCTGGCCCGGGCCTGCGCAGGAGGCCGCTGAGATGTGCGGCGTCTGCGGCGTGTTCTCTCCCGCCCCGGTGCAGGAGGCCCACCTGGCGGCCATGGCCGCGACCCTGGCCCACCGGGGACCGGACGGCGCGGGCCTCTGGCTGGAGGGCGGCCTGGGCCTGGGCCATCGCCGCCTGGCCGTGCTGGAGCTCTCGGACCTGGGAGCCCAGCCCATGCTCTCGGCCTGCGGCCGCTTTGTCCTGACCTTCAACGGCGAGATATACAACCACCTGGACCTGCGGCGCGAGCTGGCCGCCCTGGGCCACGTGTTCCGGGGCGGTTCGGACACCGAGACGCTCCTGGCCGCCGTGGTCCAGTGGGGCATGGAACGGACCGTGGAGCGCTGCGCAGGCATGTTCGCCCTGGGGCTCTGGGACCGGCGGGAACGGCGGCTCTCCCTGGCGCGCGACCGCTTCGGGGTCAAGCCACTCTATTACGGCCGGGCCGGGGAGGCCTTTGTCTTCGGCTCGGAGCTCAAGGCCCTGCGCGCCTTCCCGGGGTTCGCGCCGGACCTGGACCGGGACGCCCTGGCCCTCTATTTCCGGCACAACTTCATCCCCGCGCCCTGGACCATCTACCGGGCCGCGCGCAAGCTGGAGCCGGGCCGCATCCTGTACCTGGACGGACCCGGGCGGGAGCCCCGCATCGCGGCCTACTGGTCGGCCCGCGCGGTCTGGGAGCAGGGAGCGGCCGAGCCCTTCGCCGGGAGCCTGGACCAGGCCGCGGACCGGCTGGAGGCCCTGCTGGAGGACGCCGTGCGGCTGCGCATGGCGGCGGACGTGCCAGTGGGCGCGCTGCTCTCCGGCGGCCTGGACTCCGCCAGCGTGACCGCGCTCATGCAGCGGGCCGCCGCCCGGCCGGTGCGGACCTTCTCCATCGGCTTCGTCCAGCCGGACCTGGACGAGGCGGCCCAGGCCCGGGCCTGCGCCGCGGCCCTGGGCACGGAGCACACCGAGCTCTACGTCACGGGCCGGGACATGCTGGCCGTGCTGCCCCGCATTCCCCGGCTCTGGGACGAGCCCTTTGCCGACTCTTCGCAGATTCCCACGGCCTGCGTCTGCGCCCTGGCCCGGCAGCAGGTCACCGTGGCCCTGACCGGCGACGGCGGGGACGAGCTTTTCGGCGGCTACGGCCGCTATCTCCGCAGCGGGCTCTGGGAGCGCATCCAGGCCCTGCCGCTGGCCCTGCGGCGGAGCGTGGCCGGGCTGCTCAGGATCCTGCCGCCCGCGCTGTTCGGCCTGGGCGGGAGCCTGGGCCGCAGGATGCGTCGCCGCCTGGACCTGCTCACGGCCCGGCGCTTCCAGGACTTCTACCGCTGCCTGATGAGCCACGAAACCCGGCCGCAGCTCCTGGTCCCGGGCGCGCGCGAGCCGGAGACGGCCTGGAGCCTGGACCTGCCCGAGCGCCACGGCCGCCTCTGGAGCATGACCCTGCTGGACGCGCTGGCCTATCTGCCGGACGACATCCTGGTCAAGACCGACCGGGCGAGCATGGGCCAGGGCCTGGAGCTGCGCTCCCCGTTCCTGGACCACCGGCTGGCGGAGTTCGCGGCCCGCCTGCCCGAGGCGATGAAGGCCGCGGACGGGCAGGGCAAGCGCGTGCTGCGCCGGATGCTCGGCCGCCACCTGCCGCGCGGCCTGACGGAACGGCCCAAGAGGGGCTTCGGCGCGCCGCTGGAGGCTTGGCTGCGCCACGAGCTGAAGGACTGGGCCGCGGACCTCCTGGACCCGGCCCTGCTGCGGCGGCAGGGCGTCCTGGACCCGGGCCGCGTGGCGCGGCTGCGCCGGGAGTTCGCGGCGGGCGAGGGCGGGCTCTGCCACCGGCTCTGGAACGTGCTCATGTTCCAGGCCTGGCTCGCGGAGTGGGGCGCATGAGCAAAGTCTTTCTCCTGCTGCCGTCCCTGGACGCGGGCGGAACCGAGCGCCAGGCCGTGCTGCTGGCCAACGGCCTGGCGGCCCGGGGCTGGGACGCGGGCCTGGTCCTGTGCCGGAGGCAGGGGCCCCTGCTGGCCGAGGTGGCCCCGCAGGTGCGGACCTTCGACCTGGCCAAGACCGGCCGCGCGGACGTGGCCGGGTTCCTGTGGCGGCTGGCCCGGCTCCTGCGCGCCGAACAACCCCATGTGCTGTATTCCTTCCTGGGCACGCCCAACCTGGCCGCGGCCCTGCTCCGGCCCCTGCTGCCCGGCGTCCGGCTGGCCTGGGGCCTGCGCGCCGGGCCCGGGGACGTGGAGGGCAGAGGCCTCCTGGCCCGGGTCTGCCAGGGGGCCGAGACCCTGCTGGCGGGCATGCCGGACGCCATCGTGGCCAACAGCGAGGCGGGCCGCGCCGCGGCCCTGGCCCGGGGCTTCCCGGCGCACAGGCTGGCGGTCGTCCCCAACGGCGTGGACACGGCGCGGTTCCGGCCCGACCGCGCGGCAGGGGCCGCTTTGCGCGCGCAATGGGGCGGGGAAGGGGGCAGGCTCGTGGGCCTGGTGGCTCGGCTGGATCCGGCCAAGGACCATGCCACCTTTCTGCGGGCCGCGGCCCTGCTGGCCCGGGAGGACGAGAGGGCGCGCTTCGTCTGCGTGGGGGACGGCCCCCTGGCCGGACCGTTGCGGATCCTGGCCCGGGATCTGGGCCTGGAGGCGCGGCTGGCCTGGGCCGGAGAGCGGCGGGACATGCCCGCGGTCTATAACGCCCTGGAGGTCTGCTGCCTGTCGTCCCGCAGCGAGGGGTTCCCCAACGCGCTGGCCGAGGCCATGGCCTGCGGCCTGCCCTGCGTGGGCACGGACGCCGGGGACGTACGGGAGATTCTGGGGGAAACGGGGCTGGTGACGCCCGGGCAGGACCCCGCGGCCCTGGCCCTGGCCCTGGGCCGGATGCTCCAGGAGCCGGGGGGGCGGGGCCGGGCCGCCCGCGCCCGCGTCCTGGAACGCTATTCCCTGGAGCGGCTTCTGGACCGCGCCGAGGCCCTGCTCCTGGGGCTCATTCGCCGTCCATGAGCAGTCGCCTGGCCACGTCCAGGTCGTAGAGGGCCAGGGGGTTGCGGCCGGTGCCCCGCTCCTGGAACATTCGGGCCGCGGCCTGGACGATCTCCAGGGAGAGCCAGCCGTGGCGCTCCCAGACGTCCGGGTCCTGGCGGTTCCAGAGGCGGAATTCGATGCGGCCCATGTTGTCGCGCACGTACATGCGCGCGTCGTGGTCCTGCAGGCTGGGATGGTAGTAGAGGCCTCGTTCGTCCTTCATGCGCGTCTCCGGGCCGCAGCCAGGGCCGGAGCGAGCTGCTCCAGCGGGCGGCCGAACAGGAAGTCCAGAATGGCAGGGTCCATGCCCGATTTTTCCGTCACGAGCAAGCGCACCTCGCGGTCCCAGGCCAGCATGGCGTCCCCGC
>JAWRKD010000075.1:0-2551 GCA_040307135.1 Desulfovibrionaceae bacterium | reverse complement strand
GTCGAAGCCGTAGGCCAGGGAGGCCGCCGTGGGCTCGTTGATGATGCGCTTGACCTCCAGGCCCGCGATCTTGCCCGCGTCCTTGGTGGCCTGGCGCTGGGAGTCGTTGAAGTAGGCGGGCACGGTGATGACCGCCTCGGTGACCGGCTCGCCCAGGTAGGTTTCGGCGTCGGCCTTGAGCTTCTGGAGAATCATGGCCGAGATCTCCGGCGGGCTGTACTTCTTGCCCGCGATCTCGACCCAGGCGTCGCCGTTCTTGCCTTCCACGATCTTGTACGGGCAGTGTCCCTTCCAGTTCTCCACCTCGGGGGAGCTGAAGGACCGGCCCATGAGCCGCTTGATGGCGAAGACGGTCTTTTCCGAATTGGTCACGGCCTGGCGCTTGGCCAGCTCGCCCACCAGGCGCTCCTTGTCGGTGAAGGCCACGATGGACGGCGTGGTCCGGCCGCCTTCAGGATTGGTGATGCATTTCGGGTCCTTGCCCTCCATGACATAGACGCAGGAGTTGGTGGTCCCGAGGTCGATCCCGATGATCTTGCCCATTATGCCGTCCTCCTCGATTGGAAGAATTGGTTGTGTTTTCCGGGGCGGGGATGCCCGCCGTCCCGAGGGAATTAAGTCCTGTTGTCCGTTTGTAAAGTGCCCGACCCGCCATTATTCGGGCTTGTTCACCAGGACCTTGGCCGGCCGCAGGAGCCGGTCCTTGAGCACGTACCCCTTCATGGCCACCTGGGTCACGAAGCCGTCGGGCAGATTGGGGTCCTGCACCGCGCCCAGGGCCTCGTGGCGGTTGGGGTCGAAGAGCACCCCGGCCTCCTCCACCACGCTGAGGCCGTGGTTCTTGAGGATGTCCAGGAAGATCTTGCGGGTCATGTCCACGCCCAGGACGAAATCCTTGCACCCGTCGGCCGGGGCGTGATTCAGGGCCAGGTCCAGGTTGTCCAGCACGGGCAGCAGGTCGGCCAGCACGGACTGTCCGGCGTAGCGCCGCAGCTCCTCGGCCTCGCGCATGAGCCGCTTGCGCGTGTTCTCGGCCTCGGCCAGGGAGCGCAGGCGCAGGTCCTCGGCCTGGGCCATGACCTGGCACTTGGGACAGACGTGGCTCTTGCAGAGCGCGGCCAGCTCCTCCTCGCTCAGGCTCAGCTCCGGGGCTCCTGCCTCGGCAGCCTGGTTCACGGGGATTTCCTGGCCCTTGTTTTCCTGCTCAGACATGCGTTCACCTCGCAAAAAATCGCGGCGAGAAACCGCCGCGCCCATGAAGTAAGCACGTGAGACGGGTTGTCAACCGCCAAGGGGGCGACCGGATGCCGTTTTTCGGGATTTCAGAGCAGGAAAAGGCCGTTCTCGTAAATGCGCCGCGTCTCCCCGCCGGGCAGGACCGCGCTCACGCTGCGGGGCTCGGTGCTCACCAGGTCCCAGTGCTGGGCCGAGGCGTTGAAGCCGAACTCGGCCTCCATCTCCGGGGTCAGGGCCTCCAGGGGGCCGCTGTAGCTCTCCAGAGGCGCGGAGCCCAGGGCGATGTGGCAGTTGCCCTGCTCGCCGCCCAGGTTTTCGTCGAGCAGCGTGTGGGCCATGAACTGCGTGACCCGGGAGAAGCGGGAATCCGTGAGGGAGAATTCCCCGATGTGCCGAGACCCGGAGTCGGCGTAGAGCCGCTGCTGGAGGAACTGGCCGCCGCGGGCGGCCTCGGCGCGCACGGCCACGCCGTTCTGGAACTCCAGGCGCGCGCCCAGGACCAGGCGGCCCAGGTGCAGGGAGGGCTGGTCCGCCAGGAACACGCCGCGGGCCGTGCGGCAGTCCGGGGCCAGGTACAGCTCGCCGCCCGGGATGTTGGCCCCGCTCACGCCCACGAAGCGGCGGTGCGGGCCGGGCTCCAGCGTGAGGTCGCAGGACGCGGACTCCAGGTGAAAGCTCACGGCGTTCAGGCCGTCCAGCCAGCGGCCCACCTCCTCCACCTCGGAGCGCAGCCGCTGCCACTCGCGCACGGGCTCGGCCATGTTCAGGAAGCAGGCCCGGGCCAGAAGCCGGGCGTATTCCTCCAGGTCCACCCCGGCGGCGTCCGCCAGGGCCTGGGTGGGATAGAGGCAGGTGGTCCACCCCAGGATTCCGGCCCTGCGGCGGCGCTCCAGGGCCTGGCGGGCGTGGAGGTGGGCCTGGCGGGCCTGGTCCACCACGCGCGGGTCCACGTGAGCCAGGTGGCCGGGGTCGGTGGGGGCCAGGATGGTGAGCACGCCCGCGGCCTTCTGGTACAGCTCGGTCTCGCCGGGCTGCTCGCTGCTGATCTGGCCGAAGCTGCCCTGCTCCAGCAGGTGCGCCTCCATGGCCGGGGTGGGCCGGGACAGGCACAGGGGGTGGAGGTGGGCGTCGATGAGGCGCACGTACACGGCCTCGGCCAGGGCCACGGCAGGCACGTCGAAACGCACGATGACCAGGTCGCCGCTCTTGAACTTCCGGCCCCTGGACACGGTCAGGGCCCAGAACAGGACATCGGCGTAGTTTTCCAGGCTCTGCGCGTCCATGACCAGCATGATCTCTCCAGACGATTGCGGCG
>JAWRKD010000074.1:0-8147 GCA_040307135.1 Desulfovibrionaceae bacterium | reverse complement strand
GGTCTGGCCCGGCAGCGGCGGGCTCCCGAGCACGCAGGTCCCGCCCGAGGCGGCCCCGGCCCCGGACAGCGCGTAGTCCGTCCCCTCGCTGAGCAGGGTTTCGGTTCCGTCCGCGCTGCGCAGGACCACGGCCACGTCGGCATTGGACACGAACCGGAAAGGTAGCGGGAAGCTCACGGTCACGCCGTTGCCCGCGAACGAGGCCGTGGAGATCTGGGATGCGATGGTCATGGTCGGCTCCTATTCGATGGATTGTTTCGCCGCTGTTGCCTGGGCCCGGAACAGATCGTCGCAACGGGAACATGCCCCGTGCACCCTGCACCGGCCGCAGGCCACCCGCTTGATAGCCTCAAACATCCTTTGCTCCTGGCCCCCGCCCGCCAGGATCTCGCGGATCCGTGCGACCTGGCGGGGCACGTTGCCGCCGTACCGGCCCGAGAGCACCATATACACCGTGCTCCTGTTGATTCGCTGCCGGACTGCCCGGCAGAACTGGTGCACCGTGTGGAACCGCGTCAGGATCTCGCTGCGCAGTGCCGCGATGTCGTCGGCCTCGCTCACTCGGCGTCCTGCCTGGCCTCGGTCCGCTCCCGGGCCTTGAGCCGCTTCTCCAGGTCAGCCACCAGCCGGGACAAGGCCGCCTCGTCCTCCAGCCAGCGGAACGAGTCCACGCTGAACTCGCGCTGCACCCGGGTGTCCAGGGACACCATGTCGTATCCAAGGTCGCGCCACATGGCCGCGATGTACCGCTTGACCCTGGCGCGCGGGCCGGACGGAATTTCATAGAAGTCCGAGCGCCGCCCGGACGCCTTGACCTGGTAGCCCGGCTTGTTCCGGGGCTCGGTGCGCGAGGTGAACACCGCGCCCCGGCTGGCCAGGTGGTCCACGAGCCGGACCAGCTCCACGCCAGCGAGGTCGGCGCAGGAGCGCTTGCCGTAGAGATTGAGGAGCATCTCGCGCCAGGTGTCGTCGTCCAGGCCGAGCTGCTTCTTGCCGTGGTGCGCCTTGGCCAGGAGCCCGCGGCGCTGGCCATCGGTCATGCGGAGGTTGGTCGTCATTCTCATCTCTCCTGCAAAATTTCCGTTGCCGGGACATGGACCAGGCCCCGGCCGATGAGCACGACCGGCACGTGCCAGCGGCCGTCGAATCCCCGGATGGGCGCGCCCGCCACTCGGGTCAGGTCGTGGAGCGGCGAGCCGTCCTCGGCCTGGCGGCCGTTGGGCACACGCACGGGCTGTCCGCGCCGCAGGTCCGGGACCTCACCGTCCTGGAGAGCCGGGCCGCCCAGGCGCTCAGCCAGGAGCGCGCCCACCTGCGCCTGGTCCAGGTACATGCGCCCGCCCTCGGGAGCATCCAGCCAGCGGCGGTTAACGCGCACCCGAAAGCGCCCGGGCGCGCCGTCCGGCCACTGCTCGGACGGGAACAACTCTAATTTGCACTCCCGTTTTGCGCCTGCCCAGACGCAAATCAGGCGCGAATATCGCCGCTGCTCGGCCATGCTCAATCCCTGGCCCGGTAGCATCGCCGGGCTTCACGTTCGGCGCGCCGCCGGAGCTGCCCCGGGATCCTGGCCAAGCGCTTTGGGTTGAGCTTGGCCCTGGGCCGGGGGAACAGGACCGTGATCACGGCATGGGTGTCCCGGCTGACCACCACGCGCAGCCCGCACAGGGACAGGCACAACGTGCCCGGCTGGATGCCCGGCTCCACCTCGCCGCTCAAGACCACGGCCGCCAGCATGGGCAGGGTGATGTCGCGCTCGTGCATCCGGCGCGCGGCGTGGAGGGTCAGGGGCAGGCGCATGGTTACTGCGCCTGCCGCAGATACTTGGGCTCGCTGCCGGACATGATCCACTCCGGGTTGACCCCATGCCGCCGTAACAGGGCCAGCAGCCACCCGTCCGGGATGCTCCGGCGGCGCTTGGCGTCCGAGATGCTGGACTGGCGCACATCCAGGACAGCGGCCAGCTGCACCTGGGTTCGGGTCCCGGCGGCCTCGTGGATCCGGCGCATGGCGTCCTCGAACTCCGCGCCGTGTTCCGGCTGCGGCGGCCAGGTCCTGGCCATCCATTCCTCAAAAGTGATGTCGCCCTCAGGCCAAGCCCCTTTGGCCATCTGACCATTTTTCAGAATGGCGTAGACATCTGACGCATAGGGCTCGTCGGTGTTGATGACGAAGTACTTACGGCCGGGCTTCATGATCTTGTGCATGGCGGTCCTCACTACAGGGTCAAGGGATGGTCACGCCGGGCAGCCGCTCGCGCAGGGCCGCGATGAGCTGCCCTAGTCCCACGCCAGCGTGATCCTCACGCCGGGCAGGAGCCGGGCCAGCTCCTGTAGATGGTGCGCCACCTCGCCAGGCCTCGGCTCTCTCTCTTGCGGCTGCGCCGGGGATTCCAGGGCCTGGCGCTGGGCCGTCTCGGCCTCACGGATATCCTCGTCCACGCCCTCACCGACCTCGGTGTGGTCCTCTGCGACCCGGGCCGATGGGCCGGACACGAGCGCGGCCCTGGATATGGCCGGGTATTTGGAGCAAATTTTGTCGGGCACAGTCCCGGCGCTCTTATCCTGGTCCAGGCGCTGGAGCCCCCAGTATAACGTAGGCGGGGCGATCCTTATCTTTTGCGCGAGGGCCTTCTTGGTCTCGATCCCGGTGCAGCGGCTCACGTATTCCCAGGCGGTCTCGTCAGGCAGCCGCTCCCACTGGTCCTCGCGGAGTCCCGTGGCCGAGGCCACGCTCTCGGCCACCTGGACCCGCACCTCGACAGGTGCGGGAGCCCGCGTCACGAGCCTGGACCACACGCTCTCAGCCACCTGGACCCGCACCTCGACAGGAGGCTTCGAGCGCGCGCTCGCCTGCTCGGCGGCCTCGTAGCCCTCCACCGGCGTGGGCTCCACGTCGGGCCGGGGCGGGGGCTGCGGCATCTCCTCAACCCGGGGCGCGGCGGCCAGGGGCGACGTGCCGCGCTTGGCCTTGCCGTGCTCGCACTCCAGGCACTGGTCCAGCGTGTCCTGGGTGGCGTTGAGGAT
This sequence comes from Desulfovibrionaceae bacterium, assembly GCA_040307135.1. Lineage (GTDB taxonomy): Bacteria > Desulfobacterota > Desulfovibrionia > Desulfovibrionales > Desulfovibrionaceae > Aminidesulfovibrio. The sequence goes on along the minus strand of JAWRKD010000074.1, from coordinate 5,121 downwards.
GATCCCGGCGCACTCCTCGGCCGTGATCTGCTCGTCGCGGATGGGGCAGTAGCGGTTGGCCTTCATGCTTTTTTCCTGTGGCTGCTCATCAGGCCCGGCGCGCCACCGCCGGACGACCGGCCCCCGTCTCCGCAGAGAGGAGGCCGGTTTCGCACTAGGCCAGGGTCTCCTTGAGCGTCTTGCCCACGCTGAAAACCACCGCCTTCTTGGCGGGCACCTGGATGGTGGCCCCGGTGCGCGGGTTGCGGCCCTCGCGGGCGGCGCGCTGCTTGATCTTGAGCTTGCCGATTCCCGGCAGGGGGATCTCGCCGCTCTGCCGCAGCTCGGACGCGGCCACTTCGCCCAGGGCGTTCAGGACGTTCTCGACGGCCGTCTGCGGGACGCCGGTCGCCTTGCTCACCTTGCCGATCAGGTCTGCCTTGGTCATAATGCGTCTCCTTTGGGTTTTTCGTCCCTGAACTCGACCTCGCGGGTGCGCCAGACGTGCTCACACGAGCAGCACTCGCGCACCCGGAAAATCGCGCTCTCCTTCTCGCTGGCCCGGGTCTTGATGACCCGGCTGTTGTCATCGCCGCACTGGGGACAGAGCATGACGCGCCTCCTACTGGTGGACCAGCCGCGCCGATTCCGAGCGCAGGTGCTTGGCCTCGCCGCGCATGTGCAGGGGGATCACGCGGCTGTCCTGGAGCTGCTCGATGTAGCGGGTCTGCCGCCGCGCCAGGTCGGCCAGCTGGCTGATGCGGATCTGGTCCGTCGTCCGCAGTCCGCTGGCGTCTCCGCAACCGGCAGCCTCGGCCTGGCTCACCAGGGCCGTGGCCTCGGCGCGCATGGCGGTCGGCAGGGTGTTCTCCTCCACGGCCCGGCGCAGGGCGGCGCCCATGCGCTTGATGAGCCCCAGGTACTGGAGGCTCCGTCCCTCGGCCTCGCGCAACGCCCGGGCCAGGCCCTCCCGGCCCTGGGGTCCGGCGGAGATGGGCACTTCGGCGGGTGCGGCCGGAACGGTTTCGTTCATGACGCCACCTCCTCCTGCTTGACCTCCACGTAGAACTCGTCGCGCTCGTCACGGCGCACGCCAACGGCCTCCAGGCGCTCCTCGGGCCAGGCGCGCAACACGTCCTTGTCCACTTCCTCCTTGGTGCGGATCCCGGTGGTCAGACCCAGCTCCTTGAGCCGTTCCAGCACCGCGGCCCATGTGGTCTTGGCCTTGGTGCGCAGGGACGTGGACTTGCGGAACCCGATGATCCCGAAGTTCAGCTCCAGGGACTTCTTGTCCTTGAACAGCTCGGGCTTGCGCAGGTTGCCGAAGGTGGCCAGGGCCGCCTCCAGCTCCTTGCGTCGATCCTGCATGGGTTGGGACTTCTTGGCCGCGGCGTCCTTGGCCCCGTCGATGATGGCGTTCATGGCCGCCTCGATCTCCCCGACCTCGCGCATGATGGCGGCCAGCTCGGCCAGGGCCTCGTCCGCCTGCTTCACGTCGTTGATGATCAGGGCCTGGGGCTTGATTCTCGTCGCCATGTCCCCTCCTATCCTTCGGTCGCGCGGGACGCTTCGGCCAGCGGCCCGGCCGTGAGGCCGATGGCCACGGCGCTCAGCGCCACCCCGGTTTCCATGTTCTGGGCATCCTCGGCGGCCTGGTCCAGGACCCGGACCGCGCTGCGGATCTCCTCCCACTCCGGCTCGCCGACCCGTCCGGCCAGCCCGCGCAGCATGAGGGCCGCGCCTTCGATGTTCTCGCTGATCATGATTCGCCTCCTGCCGGGGCCTGCCCGGCGGTTTTGTCCTTGCCGAAGCGGTCCATGATGACCGCGCAGTTCTCCATGATCCGGGCGCGCAGCACTGACGGCTCCCGCTCCATGAGCAGGCGCACCAGGCGGCAGGCGGCGTTGCGCTCCGCCTCGAAAGCGTCCTGGATCCCGGCGGGCGGGTAGGGCGTTTCGCGGCGCTCCCGGGCCCGGCCGGTGGCGGCGTAGAGCACGGAGTTGCCATTTTTGCCATGGCGGCGCAGGTAGCCCTGCGCCTCCAGCCAGCGCAGGTACTTGTAGGCGTGATTCTTGCCCGCTCCAGTCACCAGGGCGATGTCGCCCACCGAGAAGCCGGGCTGCTTGGCCCGCACCGCCCGCCAGATCCGCTCGTAGAGCTTCCCGTGGCGCGCGGACGCGGCGTTGGGGTCGTAACGCATCTCCCCACGGCCCGTGCGCACCAGTTCGCCCCGGTTGGCCATGTCCTGGATCTGCCGGTACAGGCGGCGCTTCCCGGCCTCGTCATTGAGGCCCAGGGTCTGGAAGAGCAGGGCGTTCGTGACCGGGCGCGCGCCGCCCTCGGTCAGACCCAGGATCACGTCGCGCAGGCGGGTCATGTCGAAGGTTTTCACCGCAGCCCCCGGACCATGGCCGCATCGACCTCGGCCGTCTCGGCGGCCGCGGCGGCCTGCTCCAGGCTCAGGAGCATGTTGTGGACGCGCCGGAAATTCCCCTTGGTGGTCTTGGCCACCAGGGCGCAGGCCTCGGGAGTGAGGGTCAGCCCGGCAGCCTCCTGGGCGTAAAGCAGCACGTCCGTCGGCGTGATCCCCTGAAAATCCACACGCAGCTCGTCCGGGATGCGGTCATCCACCCGGTCGCGGGCCGTGAGCTTCACCGGCAGGCCGGGCTCGCCGATGAGCACGATGGGGGTGCCGGTGTACACGTAGATGTCACGCAGGTCTTCGATCCGCTTGATGTGCAGGCGGTCCGCCTCGTCCACGTAGATGACCCGGGGCTGTTCGCGCAGGGCCTCGACGATGGCCCATTTGCAACGGTCCGCACCGTGCGGCCGGGCCCCGGTCAGCTCGTAGCAGATCGCCTGGAGCATGGCCTGCTGGGTCCAGTCCTCCCAGACCCGCACGTAGGCCCCCCCGTGCTGGGCGTAGTGCTGCTCGGCGGCCAGGGTCTTGCCCAGGCCCGCCGCGCCCCAGACACAGACCATTCCGGGCCGGCCGCGCTCCGTGTCCAGGGCCTGGCGCATCACCGCCCGGAACCGGATCACGTTCTCGGTTTCGATGAAAATCCCTTTGCGCATCGTGACCTCCTAAGCGGTTGCGGTTTTGCGGTAGACGCGGCGCAGGGCCTCGAATCTCGGGGCCGCAGCCTCGCGGTACTCGTCGCTCTGCTCGTACTTGCGCGCCCAGGCCGCATCCTCGGGAGTGAGGGCCAGGCCCTGGGCCACCTCCACGTCGAAGAGGTAGGCGTAGCGCTCCAGGGGGCTGGCGAACGCCGCCCGCCGCTCGTAAGCCGGGCGCGACGCCGCGGCGTCCAGGGCCTTCTGCCGGGCGTCTTCCATCCGCTCGCGCTCGGCCGTGGTCAGCACGGGCTCGGCGGGCAGAGCCTGGGGTTTCTTGCCCTGGGCCTGGAGCGGGGTGCGCCGCTCGGACACCGGCCGCATGTGCGGCAGCTGGTGCAGCACGCCGGCTGCGGCCGGAGCCATCTGCGAGGCCAGCTTCACGGTGTCGCGCTTGAGACGGGTGTGCTCCTTCTGCTTGCTGCGGAGCTGCTCCAGATCGAACTCGTTGCCCAGGAGCGCGGCCACCGGGTGCACCGTGGTCACCGGCCTGGCCGTGCCCAGGAGGTGCTCCTCGTCGTACAGCCAGACCTGCGACAGGTCGGAATAGGAATAGTAGGCGGTGAGCTGCTTGTTGATGCCGTAAAGACATCCAGCCTCGAATTCGACCCCGAGCATCCGGATCCGGCAGCGGGTGGGCGTGACCTTCCTCTTGTAGAGGAACTGGCGGGAGAGGGCCGCCAGCTCGTCCTCGTTGAAGCCGGGTCCCCGGCCCGCGTTGAACAGTTCCAGAGGCGTCTTCCCTGGCCGAGAGGGGTGCGGCTGCTGCGCCTTCCACAAGGCGAAGGCGGCCACCACTTTCTTGGCCTCCTCCAGGGTGGGCACCTGGCCGGAATGGCGCTCCTTGTGCCACGTCTCGTTGCGGTGCAGGTGCGCGGGCTTGTCGTCGATGCTGGCGCCCACGTAGCTGTCCATGAGCCGGGAGCACTGGCGGTCGAAGTCGCCCCACCAGCGCTCCACGATCTTTGTCCGGGCCACGTAGGGCGCGGAGTGCAGCACCTGGATGCCCAGGCTCAGGTACAGGCCGTCGTGCCCGCCCATGTCGGCGGAGCCGGAAAAGTACTCGTTGTCAAAGGCGCGGCCGTTGTCCAGGTACACGGCCTTGGGCTTGCGGCCCAGGTTCTGGATGGCCCGGAACAGCGAGGAGGCGATGGCCTGCGTGTTCTCCTCGGGCATGATCTCGAAACTCACGAACATGCGGCTGGCCCAGTCCTGCCAGCCAACCAGGGTCATGCGGCATGGCTTTCCGGTTTCGGGGTTGATGACCTGGAAGTTCATGCGGTGGCCGTCGGACACGAGCACGTCGCCAACCTGAAGGATCCTGTCGTCGCGGGAGAGGTAGGGCCCGACCTTGTCCTCCAGGGCCTTGAGCCCCTCGCGCTGGAAGACCACCAGGTCGTGGTGGTAGGAGTCGAAGCGCCGGAAGAACCGGCGCACCGAGGCGTAGTTCGGCACCTCCAGGCCCCGCTGCTTGAGCGCCAGCTCCATGCTCTTCCAGGCCAGCATCAGGCTCGGCTTGGTGTCCACGAGATAGGCGGCCAGGAAGGCCCGCTGGGCCTCCTCGCTGATCCGTCCCAGGCCCTTCTTGCGGCCGTTGGACCAGCCGCCCCGGCGGTCCGCCAGGGCTTCCAGGTCTTGGCCGGAATCGCGCAGCGCCTTGTCCCAGCGGTAAAGCGTGGGCAGGCTCACGTCCCCCACGATCTCGCGGATCTGCGGCAGATACTGGCCCGAGGCGTAGGCCAGCAGGAACGCCTCGGTGGCCTCGCGGGTCCTGCGGCCCTGCTTGATCTGGGCGGCGGTGTAGGCCCGCCACTCGGCCACCAGCCGGAATCGGGCCTTGGCCAGGCGGAAGGCCCAGTCCGGGACCACCACGTCGGCGGACCGGCCGCGCACGGCTGGAGCCGCGGCCTCGGCCGTCTTGGCCAGCGCCAACGTGAGGGCCGCCTGGGTCTCCGAGGGCATGGACGCCACCAGCCATTCCCGCCCGCCGCCGCGGCCGGCGCGTGGCCGGGACCGCCAGGACTCGCG
>JAWRKD010000073.1:0-12457 GCA_040307135.1 Desulfovibrionaceae bacterium | reverse complement strand
GAACCTGGCCGCCCGCCTGGCCCGGGGAACGGGTCCGCGTCCTGCCGCGTCGGCGGCGCCCAGGCCCGCGCCCGCGCGGCCCGTCCCGGCCCCGCCCGCGCCCTCCGCGCCCGTGGCCGCCCCCCAGGCCGCCCAGTATTACGAGATCAAGACCCGGCTGCACTCCCGGCTCATCGACCTCCTGGACCTGACCATGATCGGGTCCCTGCCCGAGGCCGAGATGCGGGCCGAGATCGCGCGCGCCGTGGAGACCATCCTGCGCGAGGAGTTCCGGCACGAGCCCCTGAACCAGGCCGAGCGCCGCGCCCTGCTTCTGGAGATGCAGGACGAGGTCCTGGGCCTGGGGCCGCTGGAGCCCTTCATCCAGGACCCCACGGTGAACGACATCCTGGTGAACACCTATCGCCGCATCTACGTGGAGCGCTCGGGCAAGCTCGCGCTGACCAACGCCCGCTTCAAGGACGACACCCACCTGCGCAAGATCATCGAGCGCATCGTGTCCCGCGTGGGGCGGCGCATCGACGAGTCCTCGCCCATGGTGGACGCGCGCCTCCTGGACGGCTCGCGCGTGAACGCCGTGATCCCGCCCCTGGCCGTGGACGGTCCCAGCCTGTCCATCCGCAAGTTCTCCAAGGACCCCCTGGAGGCCGACGACCTCATCGCCTTCGGCGCGCTCACCCCGGAGATCGCCCGGGTGCTCGAGGGCATCGTGCGCGGACGGCTCAACATCATCATCTCCGGCGGCACGGGCTCGGGCAAGACCACGCTTCTGAACGTGCTCTCGCGCTTCATCCCGCACGACGAGCGCATCGTGACCATCGAGGACGCGGCCGAGCTCCAGCTCAAGCAGGACCACGTAGTGCGCCTGGAGACCCGGCCCGCCAACATCGAGGGCCGCGGCGAAGTGACCCAGCGCGACTTGGTCAAGAACTGCCTGCGCATGCGCCCGGACCGCATCATCGTGGGCGAGGTCCGCTCCCACGAGGCCCTGGACATGCTCCAGGCCATGAATACCGGCCACGACGGCTCGCTCACCACCATCCACGCCAATTCCCCGCGCGACGCCCTCATGCGCCTGGAGACCATGGTGGCCATGGCCGGGCTCTCCATCTCCGACCGCTCGCTCAAGCGCTACATCGCCTCGGCCGTGGACGTCATCGTGCAGAACGCCCGGCTCATGGACGGCTCGCGCAAGATGCTCTCGTTCCAGGAGATCACCGGCATGGAGGGCGAGACCATCACCATGCAGGAGATCTTCGCCTTCGAGCAGACCGGCGTGGGCCAGAACGGCAAGGTCCAGGGCCGCTTCGTGGCCCGGGGCATCCGGCCGCGCTTCGCCTCCAAGCTGGAGGCCCAGGGCATCGTCTTCGAGCCCGAGCTGTTCGCCCAGTACGCCCAGGAGGTGGGGGCATGATGGCCGCGGCCTTGGCCGGGGCGGTCACGGCCGTGCTCTTCGCGGCGCTCGCTGTCGTCTTTTTCGTCGGCCGCCGGGTGGCCGAGCGCGGCGAGCGCCAGGCGAGCCGCCGGGTGCGCGCCCTGGGCCCCGCCGGGTCCGGCTCGCGCGAGGTGCTTCGGCGCGAGACCCTGAGCGGCCTGCCCTGGCTCCACCGCCTGCTTTCGCGCATGGACTGGAGCGCACGGCTGGCCCGCCTCCTGCGCCAGGCCGGGGCTCCGGGCAATCCGGGCCTCTACGTGCTGGCCTCGCTGCTCCTCTGGCTGGCCGGGTTCTATCTCACGCTTACGGCCTCGGGCTGGTTCCTGGCGGCCCTGCCCGCGGGTTTCGTCCTGGCCGTGCTGCCGTTCTGGTGGGTGCGCCGCCGCCGCGCCCGGCGCATGGACGCCTTCCAGCGCCAGCTGCCCGAGGCCCTGGACCTCATCGCCCGCGCCCTGCGCGCCGGGCACACCTTTGACGGCGGCATGCGCATGGTGGTGGACGAGTTCGACGACCCCATCGGCCCGGAATTCGGCCAGACCCTGGACGAGATCAATTTCGGCGCGCACGTGGACGAGGCACTGCGCGGCCTGCTGGAGCGCGTGGACTGCCCGGACCTCAAGTTCTTCGTGGTCTCGGTGAACATTCAGCGCGAGACCGGCGGCAACCTGGCCGAGATCATCGGCAACATCGCCAGCCTGGTGCGCGAGCGTTTCAAGCTCCTGGGCAAGGTGCGCGTGCTCTCGGCCGAGGGGCGGCTCTCAGCCACCATCCTCCTGGCCCTGCCGTTCCTCATCGCGGTGGTCATCCAGTTCCTCAACCCGGACTACATGACCGACCTCTACACGAAGCCCATGGGCCGCCTGCTCCTGGGCGCGGCCCTGGTGTCCATGTCCTTCGGCGCGCTCATCATCCGGCGCATGGTCCGGATCAAGGTCTAGGAGTCCCCGGTGAACGGCATGTTCGTCCCGCTGATCGCCGCCGTGCTGGCCGCCTCGGCCGTGCTCCTCCTGGGCCTGGGGGCCATGGCCCGGCTCTCGGGCACGGACCGCATGGAGCGCCTGCGCCGCCGCGTGGGCGGACCAGCGGTTCCGCTCCCCGCGGCCGGGCAGGGCGCCCGCCGCAGGTTGGAGGACGTGGTCAGCAGCCTGGGCCGGACCCTGGGTCCCAAGGACGCCGCCGAGCTGTCGCGCAACCGCCTGGACCTCTTGCGGGCCGGGCTGCGCGGCCCCAACGCCGCGCTTCTCTACCAGGGCGCGCGGGCCGGGCTCCTGCTGGCCCTGCCCGGGCTTTTCCTGGTCGCGCGCCTCCTGGGGCCGCTCAAGCTGTCCCTGCCCATGACCATGTTCGCGGCCCTGTTCCTGGCGGCCCTGGGCTGCTTCGGACCGGCCTACTGGCTGCGTTCGCGCATCGCCAGACGCAAGATCACCTTCACCGACGAGCTGCCCGACGCCCTGGACCTCCTGGTGGTCTGCGTGGAGTCGGGCATGGGCCTGGACCAGGCCATCCAGCGGGTGAGCCACGAGCTGCGCCTGTCCGGCCCCATGGTCAGCCAGGAGTTCCAGCAGATGACGCTGGAGCTGCGGGCCGGAAAACAGCGCCAGGAGGCCCTGCGCGGCCTGGCCCAGCGGGTGGGGGTGGAGGACGTGAACAGCCTCTGCACCCTGCTCATCCAGGCCGACATCTTCGGCATTAGCGTGGCCAAGACCCTGCGGGTCTATTCCGACACCCTGCGCACCCGGCGCTACCAGCGGGCCGAGGAGAAGGCCGCCAAGCTGCCCGTGAAGCTCCTCATCCCGCTCATCCTCTGCATCCTGCCCGCCCTGTTCGTGGCCATCATGGGTCCGGCCGGGCTCAAGCTCATGGATATCTTCGCCCGGATCAACCACTGATCCGGGAAGGGGGGAACGATCATGCGTCCGTATCTGCCGCTCATCCTCTGCCTGGGGCTCTTGGTCGGCTGCTCGGCCCACACCGCCGGAACCGGCGGCAGCCTCAAGGACATGCTCGCGGCCAAGGAGGAGCCCAGCAACCTCACGGCCGGGCAGGAGGCCCGCCAGGGCGACGCCAACCTGGAGCGGGGCAAGCCCGAGCTGGCCCTGGTCTCCTACAACCGCGCCCTGGCCAAGGACCCGGAGAACCTGGACTACCGCGTCAAGAAGGCCGCGGTGCTGGTCATCGGCCACCTGGACGAGGAGGCTCTCAAGGAGTTCCAGACCGTGCTGTCCAAGGACCCGGACCATGCCGCGGGCAACGAGGGCGTGGGCCTGCTCTTCCTCAAGAGCGGCCTGGACCGCGAGGCCGAGACCCACCTGCGCACGGCCGTGGAGCGCGACGCGAGCCTCTGGCAGGCCCAGAACGCCCTGGGCGTGATCCACTGTCGGCGGGGCGAGCAGGCCGAGGCCGTGCGCCGCTACGAGGCGGCCCTGGCCGTGCACCCGGCCAGCGCCGAGGTGCGCAACAACCTGGGCGTGGCCTGGCTGGCCCTGGGCGAGCCCCAGAAGGCCCTGGCCGAGCTGCGCGTGGCCATCAAGTCCGGCGGCGGGGACAAGCGGACCTACAACAACATGGGCCTGGCCCTGGTGCGCCTGGGCCGGGAAAGCGAGGCCCTGGAGGCCTTCCGCTACGGCGGCGACGAGGCCAAGGCCCTGAACAACATGGGCTACGTGCTCCTGCTCCAGGGCGACGCGGCCCGGGCCGCCACGTATTTCCAGCAGGCCATCGAGGCCGCGCCGTCCTACTACGTGCTGGCCGTGGAGAACCTCAAGCGGGCGCGTATGGCCGCGCGCTTCCAGGAGGCTCCGGCCCGCGCGGTCCAGCCCGCCCCGGCGGCCCTGGCCCCGCAGCCGCAGCCCGAGCGGCCGTCGGTGGTGCGCAAGGTCTCGGCTCCGGCCCGGCCCGCCGCGCTCCACGAGTCGAGCCTGCCCGCGGAGACCGCGCCGTCCCTGAACGCCACGGTGCGGGCCTCGGTGCCCGTGCCCACGGCGGCGGACGTGGTGCGGCCCGCGGCGGCGCAAGAGCCGGCGCCCGTTGCGCCGGAAGTCAAGGCCGCACCTGCCGCACAGACCGTGCCTGCCGCACAGGCCGTGCCGGTGGCCGGTTCCGGCAGCGCCGCGGCCTGGGGCGTGCACGTGGGCTCGTGGAAGGACCTGGCCGAGGCCCAGGCCTACGCCGCCCGGGTGCGCGGCCGGGGCATCGCGGCCGAGGTCTGTCGGGCCGAGATTCCCGAGCGCGGGGTGTGGTACCGGGTCATGGCCGGCAGCTACGCCAGCGCCCACGAGGCCGCCCTGGCCCGGCCCGGCGTGCTGGAGGCCCTGCGCCTTCAGCAGGCCGCGCTCTACCGTCTGGACAACCCCGTGGGGGTCCAGGTCCTGGCCAGCGCGCCCTGAGACGTCTCTCCCCCCTCCCGGCCCGCCCCGAGCGCGGTACGTCCCCCCGGCCACGCTGGCAGCGGGGCGGGCCGGACCTCCCAAGACTTCCTTTTTCGCGGGGATTGCCCTATCCTCGCTGAGCAGCCCGCGTACCCCAACCAAGGAGCGCCGCCTTGTCCGCAGACGGGCAGACCGTGTTCCGCGTCCTGGCCCTGGACGACGAGCCGGGCATGCTCACCCTCTACCGCGACATCCTCTGCGTGGAGGCCGAGGAGGCCTCGGTGCTGGAGGCCCTGTTCTCTGCGTCCGGTGTCGCGCCGGACGCCGGGCAGGAGCGGCCGCGCTTCGAGGTGACGCTCTGCGCCCAGGCCCAGGCCGCCGTGGACCGGGCCCGCGAGGCCCGCGAGCAGGGCAGCCCGTTCGCCGTGGCCCTCATGGACGTGCGCCTGGCCGAGGCGCCGGACGGCATCTGGGCCGCGGAACAGGTGCGGGCCATGGATCGGGACGTGGAGATCGTCATGGTCACGGCCTATGCCGACGTGACCCTGCGCGAGCTGAACCTGCGCATCCCGCCGCCCGAGAAGCTGCTCTTCCTGCACAAGCCCTTCCGGCCCCAGGAGCTGCGCCAGCTGGCCATTTCGCTGTGCAGCAAGTGGGACACCGAGCGCCGCCTGCGCGAACTCAACGCCACGCTCACCCAGCGCGTGGCCGCGGCCACCCACGAGCTGAACGCGGCCAACGAGCGCCTGCGCCGCGACATCGAGGAACGGGCCCAGGTCATGCACCGGCTCCAGGCCAGCGAAGAGCGCTACCGCCAGTTGTTCGAGGAGGACATCACCGGCAACTTCCTGGCCGGACCCGACGGAGTGGTGCAGGACTGCAACCAGGCCTTTGCCCGGCTCTTCGGCTACGCTTCGCCCCGGGAGGCGCGGGGCTTCGACTGCAGGGCCCTGGAGTCGGCCCAGGGCCAGGACGGGACGCTCCTGGACATGGTGCGCCACGGCCACAGGCTGCGCGACCTGGAGCTGGTCTTCCGCAAGGGCACGGCCGCGGCCATGCAGCTCATCGGCGGACTGGACGGCGTTTTCGGCGCGGACGGGGCGCTCAAGGAAATCCGCGGCTACCTCCACGACGTGACCGAGCGCCGCAGGCTGGAGGAGCAACTGCGTCAGGCCCAGAAGATGGAGGCCTTGGGCACCCTGGCCGGGGGCATCGCCCACGACTTCAACAACATTCTGGGCGTGATGATGGGCTACGCCGAGATCATCCTGAACGGGGCGGCCAGGGACCCTGGCCTGGAGCGCCGGGTGCGCGAGATATTGGCCGCGGGCAGCCGCGCCCGGGACCTGGTGAACCAGATCCTTAATTTCAGCCGCCAGGCCCCGCAGGAGCGGCACAGCCTGAAACTCACCCCGCTCATCAAGGAGGCCCTCAAGCTCCTGCGTTCCAGCCTGCCCGCCAACATCGCCATGCGCACGGATCTGCGCAGCGAAGACGACCTGGTGTTGGCCGATCCCACCCAGGTGCACCAGATCCTCCTCAACCTCTGCACCAACGCGGCCCACGCCCTGCGCGAGGGAGGCGGCGAGTTGGAGGTGGTCCTGGCAGACGCCGCGGAACCCGGCGGGCCGCCCCTGCCCGCGGACCTGGGCGATGGCCGCTTCTACCTGCGGCTCACGGTGCGGGACACGGGCCACGGCATGCAGCCCGAGGTCCTGGAACGCATCTTCGACCCCTTCTTCACCACCAAGAAACCGGGAGAGGGCACGGGCATGGGCCTGGCCGTGGTCCACGGCATCGTCAAGCGCCACGACGGGGCAGTGGGCGTGGAGAGCGAGCCGGGCAAGGGCACGGCCTTCCATATCTTCCTGCCCCGGGCCGAGGCCCTGGAGCGCCCGGCCGCCGCGGCCGAGCCCGTGCTCCTGCCCACGCGGGGCCGCATCCTCTTCGTGGACGACGAGAAGCCCCTGGTGGACATCGGCCGCGAGATGCTCGAGGGCTTCGGCTTCGAGGTGGTGGCCCGCACCAGCAGCGTGGAGGCCCTGGAGGCCTTCCGCCACCGGGCCCGCGACTTCGACCTGGTGCTCACGGACCAGTCCATGCCGAACATGACCGGCGTGGAGCTGGCCCGCGAGATCCTGCGCATCCGCCAGGAAATCCCCATCGTGCTCTGCACCGGCTTCAGCGAGGGCCTGTCCCTGGAGCGGCTGCGCTCCATGGGCATCGCGGACTGCATCATGAAGCCCCTGCTCAAGCGCCAGCTGGTGGAATGCGTGGGGCGGCTCCTGCGCCGGGGTGGGGAAGGCGGCTCCGCCACGGGCGGCAGGGGCGGGGCGAAGAAGGCTAGCGCACGTTCCCGTCGGGCTCCACGAAATACGTGATGCGGGTGCGCGGGCTCAGGTAGTCGAAGATCTCCTGGGGCAGGTGCTTCAGGCGGATGCTTTTCTCCACCTTCAGGTCCGGCTCGTCGGCCAGGTCGATGATCAGGGCCTCCTTCTTGGGAATCTGCGGATCGTAGAGCACCAGGCTCGGGCAGAGCTGGTTGTCCGGATTCACGGCCATGACCATGCCGATGGCGCCGTTGGAGAGCTGGACCACCGTGCCCGGGGGATAGACGCCCAGGCAGCGGATGAACAGGGCCAGGAGGTCCTTGTCGAAGAGCTTCTTCTGCTGGGTGAACATGAAGGACAGGGCCAGGTAGGGGGTGAAGGACTCCTCGGGATCGGGATGGTTGCAGTGGTTGTCGTAGGCGTCGGCGATGGCCACGATGCGCGCGGCGAGCGCGATGTCCTCCCCGGCCAGGCCCGCGGGATAGCCCGAGCCGTCTCAGCGTTCGTGGTGCTGGAGCACCACGGGCAGGCTGCCGCGGGGGAACTCCGCGATGGCTTCAAGCATCTCCTGGCCGTACTGCGGGTGCTTCTCGATGAGCTCGCGCTCGGGCCGGGTGAAGTTGCCGCGCTTGCGCAACACGCGCTTCTCGATCCTGGTTTCCCCGATGTCGTGGAACAGGGCGCCCATGCCGAGCTCCACCATGGCCTGGGCGTTCAGGCCAGCGTCCCGGCCCACCATCATGGAGAGCACGGCCACGTTCAGGGCGTGGGAATAGACCCTCTCGGACTGGGGCAGGACGTTCATGAGGTGCAGGGTGGATTCGGCGTCGGACAGGAAGTTGTCCCGCAGCCGTTCCACAAAGGCCAGGGCTTCCAGCACGGACTGGGAATTGCCCCGGGACAGGCCCTGGAGGATGCGGGTCAGGTCCTTGAGCGAGGCGGCGTAGCGTTCCTCGCATTCGGCGATGAGCGCCTTTTTCCGGCGCAGGCGCTCGATGCGCTCCTTCTTGATCCGCCAGAGGTCCTGACCGGCCTTGTCCGCCGAGGGCGCGGCCGGGGCCGGGCGGCCTGGCTCCGCCGGGCCGGGCAGGCAGTCGCTCTTCTCCGGCACGCAGATGGCCTCGGTGACGCCCAGGGAGCGCAGGACCTCGATCTCCTCCTGGGAGCGGATCTTGAAGCTGGAGAACAGGAAAGGATGATTGAACCAGTTGACCCGCTCCAGGCGGATGAAGACGCCGGGTTTGAGCTGGTCCAGGGAGACCTTGTATTCGGGCATGCTCAGGTCGCTCATGGTCACCGCCGGGAGGGCGCGGGTCATCCACCCCCTGAAGACGAGACTATGCGTTCTCGCCTGGGAAAAAGCAAGACGAACCTGGGCTTGTGGCCGGGTTGTCAAGGGCTCGGGAGGGTTGCTATAGGCTGTGCGGGAAGCGTCTCTCCGGGACGCGGCCCGATGATCCGGGGGGATCATGCAACGCTCGTCTTCCGCGCATCTGCTCGTCCGCCTCTGCCTGACCGGGCTTCTGCTGTTGTGGGCCGGTCTGGCGATCTGGCTCATCCTTCTGCACCCCGCGGTGGACCGCGCCGCGGTGCTCGGGGTCTTTACGGCGGGCCTGAGCCTGGGCTTTCTGGTCCTGCTCATGGACCGCAGCCTGGGCCGCTCGCACATGGCCGCCGAGGCCGAGGCCGAAGGGCGGTTGCGCCTGTTCCGCAAGGCCGTGGAATCCTCCAGCGACGGCATGGCCATCCGCGATGCACAGCTCCATCCGGTTTACGCCAACGCGGCCTACGCCCGCATCCTCGGGCTGACCCGGGAGGAGTTCATGAGCACCGCGCTCACGGACTCCTGCCTGCCGGAGACCGCGGCTTTTCTGCGGGACAAGGTCTATGCGGGGCTGCGCGAGAACGGGGCCTGGCAGGGCGAGATCCAGTTCAAGGGGCGCAACGGCCGGGAGGCCGTGCTCTGGGCCAGCATCGACTCGGTGCGCGACCGCCGCGGCCGGATCACCCACTACATCGGGGTCTTCCACGACATGACCGAACAGCGCCGGGACAGCGAGGCCCTGCAGCGCAGCGAGGCCCGCCTGCGCATGGTCCTGGACGCCACCTCGGACGGGGTCTTCGACCACAACCTGGAGACCGGGGAGACCTATTTCAGCGACAGCTACTATCGGCTTCTCGGTTTTTCCCGGGATCAGGAGGACGAGGCCCGCATTTTCTGGGGCAACCTCATCCATCCCGGCGACAAGCCCCAGGTGTTGGAGGCGTTGCGAGCCCATTGCGAAGGCCGGCGGGAGGTCTATCGCGCCGAGTTCCGCATCCGCGACAGCCGGGGCTGCTGGCGCTGGATGCTCTCGCGCGGCAGCGTGGTGGAGCGCGACCCCGCCGGGCGGCCTTTGCGCCTGGTGGGCACGCACGCGGACATCACCGAGAGCAAGCGCGCCCAGGCCGCCCTGGAGTCGGCCCAGGAGGAGCTGGAGCAGCGGGTGCGCGAACGCACCCGGGAACTCCTGGAGGCCGGGGAGCAGGTCCGGGACCTGACCCGCGAGCTGCTGGAGGTCCAGGAATCCGAACGGCGGCGCATCGCCCGGGACCTCCACGACAACGTGGCCCAGAACCTTTCCTCGCTCAAGATCATGCTGGGGACCCTGCTGGACGAACTGCCCTGCCTGGAGGGCCCAGCCCGGGACAAGGCCGCCCTGGCCGCACGGGTGCTTCAGGACGCCATCGGCTCGGTGCGCGAGATCGCCTACGACCTGCGGCCCCCGTCCCTGGACCAGCTGGGCCTGGTCAAGGCCGTGGAGCAGCACTGCGCGGACTTCGCCCGCATGACCGGAATCCCGGTTGACTTCTCGCCTGTGGGCATGGAAAATATTCCATTGGACAGCAATGCGGAGGTCAACCTCTTTCGCATCATCCAGGAAGCCCTGACCAATGTGGGCAAGCATTCCAGGGCGTCGGGCGCGCGGGTCCGGCTGGTGGCTTCCCATCCCCACATTCTGCTGCGGGTGGAAGACGACGGCCTGGGATTCGATTCCGCCTCGGTGCTGGCGGCGGCCGGCGGCAACCGGCGCATGGGCCTGCGCAGCATGACCGAGCGGGCCAGGATCCTGGGCGGCGATCTGCGCATCGTCTCCAGCCCCGGAAAGGGCGCGCGTCTCGTGGTGGAAGTACCCTATGCCGGGAGGAGCGATGGAGATGCTCAGGCGGATTCTCATCGTTGACGATCATCCCCTGTTTCGGGAAGGTCTCAAGACCATCATCGGCCGGGACTCCCGCTTCGAGGTGGTGGGCGAGGCGGGCAGCGCCGCCGAGGGCATGGACGTGGCCCGGAGCCTGCGGCCCGACCTCATGCTCGTGGACATCTCCATGCCCGACAAGAGCGGGCTTTGCCTCATCCGGGAGCTGCGGCCGTTTCTGCCCTCCACGCGTTTTCTGGTCATCAGCATGCACTCCAAGGCGGATTACATTGTGGAAGCCTTCCAGGCCGGGGCCATGGGCTACATGATCAAGGAGTCGGCCACCGAGAGCCTGCTCACCGGCCTGGAAACCCTGTCCCGCGGCGACATCTTCCTGGACGGCGCCCTGTCCCGCGAGGTGGTGGGCAAGCTCCTGACCCGCGACGGCGAGTCGCGTTCGGTGGTGGAGCCCTACCAGTCCCTGACCTCCCGCGAGCAGGAGGTACTGCGTCTGCTTGCCGAGGGCCTTTCGGCCCGGGACGCGGCCAAGCGCCTGTTCGTCAGCCCCAAGACCGTGGAGAACCATCGCACCAACCTCATGCGCAAGCTGGGCCTCCAGAACACCGTGGAACTCGTGCGCTACGCCGCGCGCATCGGGCTCATCGATCTGGATTCCTGGTCCAGTTGATCGCCATAAACAAGCGTTTGCCGAAACCGGGAGAAACCCCCAGATGATTCGGGAGGTCTCCCCATCGACAACGCCCTCGTTTTCGCCGTAGTTCTGGCCAAACCGGGGGCAGTCCCGGGAGGAGCCCTTGGCTTCTGGATTCCCGTCAATAGTGGCTGGGGAGTCTATGGAAGCACGGCTTTTCCTGCACAGAGGCGCAGAGGCTGCCCGCCGGATTCCGGCAGGTCGCAGGCATGGCAGGGTGTGCCGCCTGGACCTCGGGAGACCGCCCCTGCGGATGTCTGTGCCGGCGAGGGGGGCGGTGGGAGGGGCCCAGCCCGTGGCCGGGCCTTGGCTGAGGAAACGTGACTTCCAAGGAAAGGAGAAGGGGAAATGACCAAGGCTGATCTGGTTGCGAAATTGAAGGCGAAGGCAGGTCTCTCTTCCAAGGCGGCTGCCGAGCGGGCTCTGAACGGCATCATCGGCATCATGTTCAAGGCCCTGTCCAAGGGCGACAAGATCAAGCTGGCGGGCTTCGGCACGTTCGCGGTGAAGAAGCAGGCCGCCCGCACCGGCCGCAACCCCCAGACCGGCAAGCCGATCAAGATTTCGGCCCGCAAGGTCGTCAAGTTCACCGTGGGCAAGAAGCTGAAGAAGGCCGTGAATTAGTTGCCAGAACGGCGCTTTTCGACTAAACGGTTCTGAAGGTTCGCCTGCAGGACCGAGGGCGGGCCAAGGGTCCGCCCTTTTTTTTCGCCCCAGGCCAAGGAGCCGATCATGCACCGCCTTCAGGCCATCGAAAAGCTGTTGGGCATCAAGGATGTGGTGTACGAGTTGCTGGACTGGATCGAGCACGTTTCGGATGAGGAGTTCGAGAAGTACTGCGCGCTGGAGGTCCCGCCGCCCGAGGACCTGCTCCTCAAGCTGGAGTGCTTCCACCTCCTGTCCTGCGAATTCGACGGCCAATGCACCGACATCCTGGAGCGGTTGAACTTGCTCTGCGGCTCCACGGGGACCTGCGGCGAATGACCTCGCGGAACGCGGCAAAAGGCCCGGACCGTTCGGCCCGGGCCTTTTTCGTTGCAGGGTCACCGCGGCGCAATCCCGAGTGCCTCGCACCCCTGGCCCAGGCCCAGCGCATCCTGAACAACGATGCGGTCTGGTCCGCGATCTATTTCCCGGCAACGGGCAGGCGCAACGGCTACCAGGATCAGATCAACGCGGCCCAGGATGCGGCGAGCGTGCCGCAGGGGCCGTGGGAGTTCTAGCATGTGCCCAGGCCATGTGCCCAAGAAAAAGGGCTCCGAGGCAAAAAGTCTCGGAGCCCTTGTCGTTCCTGGTCGGGATGGCGCGATTTGAACGCGCGGTCTCTGCGTCCCGAACGCAGCGCTCTACCAGGCTGAGCCACATCCCGTAACGAAGAAGGGGTGTTTACCTGAAACGTTTTCAAAAGGCAAGGGCGGATGTCCCGGCTTTCA
>JAWRKD010000072.1:0-6584 GCA_040307135.1 Desulfovibrionaceae bacterium | reverse complement strand
TGCCGAATTATACTATCTGCTGGGACAACAACTCCAGTGACTATCGATCCAATAAATACCAACAATGATATTATATAAATCCAGTAGCTGCACATCATTGTTGCTCATTAACCATTGTTGGCAAGTTTTTCAACCACAGTGCCCATAATCTCTGGGCGATGGGGCAATCTTCACAACCATCTACGTGTGGGACAGCTCCACGAGCAGGGTCTGGAATTCCGCGCCGAGCATATCCAGCTCCCGGGCCACGGCGGCGCGGTCCCCGGCCTGGGCCGCGTTGTGCAGGGCCAGGGCGCGCCGGGCGCAGCGCGGGGCGCCCATGCCCGCGGCCGTGCCCTTGAGGGTGTGGGCGTGCAGGGCCAGGGCCGCGTCGTCCCCGGCCTCCAGGGCGGCCTGGGCCAGGCGCAGGCGGCGGTCCATCTCCTGGAGCGAGAACTCCAGCACCGAGGCGAAGGCGCTCTCGTCCAGGTCCATGGCCTTGCGCGCGGCCTCGCGGTCCAGCACGGGCAGATCCTCGCCCGGGCCGGGCTCGGCGGGCATCGCGGCGGCCTGGGCCAGGCGGCCGGTCTCGCGCTCGCCCCGGGCCAGGCGCAGCAGGAGCCGGATCAGGTCCGGGTAGTTGGCGGGCTTGACCACGTAGCCGTCCATGCCCGCCTCCAGGCAGCGGTCGCGCAGCTCGGCCAGGGCGTGGGCGGTCATGGCCACGATGGGGATGAGCGGGTCCAGGGGGCGGCCGAAGCGCGCGTCCCCGGCCCGGATGCGGCGGGTGACCTCCAGACCGTCCATGCCCGGCATCTCCAGGTCCATGAGCACGGCGTCGAAGCGCTCGCGCGCCAGGAGCTTGAGGGCCTCGACCCCGTCCTGGGCCGCCACCATCTCGTGGCCCATATGGGCCAGGTGCAGGGCGGCCACCTTCACGTTCACGGGGTTGTCCTCCACCAGGAGGATCTTGAGCCTGCCTTCCCCGGCCGTGCTCTCGCCGTCCCGGGGCTCCGGCTCCGGGGCCAGGCGCTGGTCCCCGGGCTCCAGCACGAGATTGAAGAAGAAGGTGCTGCCCTGGCCGGGCGCGGACTCCACGCCGATGCTCCCGCCCATGAGCTCCACCAGGCGGCGGCAGATGGCCAGGCCCAGGCCCGTGCCGCCGTAGCGTCGGCTGATGGAGCCCTCGGCCTGGGTGAACTGCTCGAAGACCGTGTCCGCCTTGTCCGCCGGGATGCCGATGCCCGAATCCCGCACCAGCACGCGCGCGCCCACCTTGCCGGGACGGCCCGGGTCCACGGGCCGCACCTCCACCCGCACGAAGCCCTGCTCCGTGAACTTGAGGGCGTTGCCCAAAAGGTTCACCAGCACCTGGCGCAGCCGGTTGGGGTCGCCCAGCACGAAGCGCGGCGCGGCCGGGTCGATCTCCGTGGAAAGCTCCAGCCCGCGCTGCCGGGCCTGGAAGGAGAAGGTGCGCGCCGCGGACTCCACGGCCTCGTGCAGGTCGAAGTGGACCCGTTCCAGCACGAGCTTGCCCGCCTCGATCTTGGAGAAGTCCAGGAGGTCGGTGACGATGGTCAGCAGGTGGCGGGCCGAGTCCGAGGCCGTGACCAGGCAATCGCGGCGCGCCGGGTCCAGCTCCCCGGCCGAGGCCAGATCGACCATGCCGATGACCGCGGAGAGCGGGGTGCGTATCTCGTGGCTCATGCTGGCCAGAAACGCGCTCTTGGCCCGGCTGGCCTCCTCGGCCTGGGACTTGGCGGCCAGGAGGTCGCGCTCCATGGCCACGCGGCGGGTCACGTCCGAGGTGAAGAAGAGGATGGCCGGGCGGCCGTCCCACTCGATGCGCACCAGGTGGATCTCCAGCCAGCGCTGGCTGCCGCTGCGGTTGTAGGCCCGGGTGGAGACGTCCGCGGCGGGCAGCTCCCCGTTCAGGACCCGGATGGAGAGGTCGGCCAGGGCCGGGCGGTCCGCCGGGTGGATGAAGCCCAGGGCCTCGCGGCCCAGCAGCTGGCCGGTCTCGTAGCCCGAGCGGCGGACCAGCGGCGGGTTGGCGTAGCGCAGGATGCCGTCCTGCATGACGCCCACGCCCTCGTTGGTGTTCTCCACCAGCAGGCGGTAGCGTTCCTCGCTCTTGCGCAGGGCGGCCTCGGCGCGCTTGCGCTCGGTGATGTCGTCAAAGGCGAAGAGCGCGGCCTCCTCGCCCCGGTAGTCCATGAGCGTGGCCGAGATGGAGGCCGTGCGGCCCCAGACCCCGGGGCGGCCCATCTCGGCCTCGAAGCCCTGCACCCGGCCCTGGCCCCGCAGCCGGCGGAAAAGCTCGTCGCGGCGCGCAGGGTCCGCGTAGTAGCTGCCGCCCCCCGAGCCCAGGAGCTCCTCGGGCCTCAGGTCCAGGGCCAGTCCCGCCGCGCGGTTGGCGAAGAGCACCACGCCGTCCTTCAGGCGCGAGAGCACCAGGGGCAGGGGCGCGGCGTCCAGGGCCCGGCGCAGGAGGTCCTCGGCCAGGGCCAGCTCCTCGCGCTCCCGGCTCAGGATGCGCACGCGGTCCGTGAGGGCCAGGGCCAGGATCACGGCCTCGCAGGCCGTGGCCCCCTGCAGGAAGAAGCCGGAAAACGGGGCGAGCGGCAGGAGTTTCAGGTGGATGAGGCCGTGGACCACGGAGCCCAGGCCCATGACCACCCAGGCCGCCACATAGAAACGCGCGGGCCGGAAGCCCCGGCGCAGCACGAGCACGCCGCTCCAGAGCGCCACCAGCGGGGCCAGGAAGGCGAACAGGGCGTAGTAGCGCGTGATCAGGCGCGGCGGCAGGGTCGGGGTCAGGGCCATGGCCGCCATGGTGAGCAGGATGACCAGCACCAGGACGCGGTCGGCCGCGGGCGCGATCCTGGCCGTGAACAGGAAGGCGCGCGCGAACTGGGCCGCGCAGAGGATGAACGCGCCCATGAGCAGGAGCCGGGCCATGGCTTCGGCCTCGGAGCGGCCCTCGAAGACCGGGTGCAGGAGGTGGCCGTTGTAGGCCAGGAAGTAGGCGGTCAGGAAGAAGACGTAGAGCAGGTACCAGGCGTGGCTCTTGTCCCGCAGGCTCAGGTAGAAGAGCAGGTTCAGGCCGAGCATGGCCAGCATCACGCCGTAATAGACGCCCTGGCCCAGGGAGCGCCGCTGGACCTTGGCGGCGTAGGCCGACTCGGTCAGGACCTCGGCGGGCAGGAAGAGGACCGAGGCGGATTCCACCCGCAGGTAGCAGACCGCCGGGACGGGCAGGTCCCGCGGCAGGACGAAGTGGTTGTCCGGCTGGACCGGGCCGGCGGCCGCCACCGCGCCGGGGTCGCCCGCGGCCTGCTCGGACCAGCCGCCTCCGGCGCGGGGCAGGTAGAGCCGGACGCTGCGGGGCCGGGTCCAGCCCAGGTCCAGGACCCACTCCTCGCCCGGGTCCAGGCGCAGGGCCGGGTCCTGGGCCAGGCGGAAGCGGATCCACCAGGCCGAGTCGGACAGGCCCAGGTTGATCCAGGTCTGGTTCGCGGGCCGGAAGCGGCCCCCGGCGAGCGGGTCGAGCACGTCCTCCAGGGCCATGCCCCGGCCCGGATCCTCCAGGACCTCGGCAAAGGGTCCCAGGGGGGTTTCCTGCCCGGTCCGCTCCAGGACGAGCACCGGCCCTCCGGCCTCCAGGGCCGCCAGGGGCGCGGCCCGGAGCAGGACCGCGAAGAACAGGAGCAGAAACAGGCCTCGGCGCATGGAACCCCCCGCAGATGCTGCCTCTTTTCATTGTACACGATGTCCGGACCGGGGCAAGGGCTTTGTCGGGATTCTAACACCGCCGGGCCGAAAGCAGCGGGGGCCGGGCGGCGGCCGGCCGCGCCCTGATCCGTCCTGCCCTTTTCCCTGCCGGAACAGGCGGTTCCCTGGACCGCCCGGTCACCTGCAGGTAAGTGCTTGCAGCCGGGCACGGCCTGGGATAGAAGATTGCCTCGCTCCCTTAAACATCTGTTTAGGAACCGCCGTGAACCGCAAGAAACTCTTCCTGCTCATCTTCCTGGGCCTGGCCCTGCTGTCCTGGTTCGGCTGGCACCTGTTCAACCGGGGCAAGGTCTCCACGGACGACGCCTACGTGGACGGCCGCGTGTACACCATCACCCCGCGCGTGCCCGGCTACGTGGTGGAGGTGCTGGTGGAGGACAACCAGCGGGTCCAGGCCGGCGACCCCCTGGTGCGGCTGGACCCCGTGGAGTACGAGGTGGCCCTGGCCGAGTCCCGCGCCGCCCTGGCCTCGCTCCAGGAGGACGCCACGGCCGCGGAACAGGCCCTGGCCCTGGCCAGGGCCGAGGCCGCCCAGGCCGACCTGGACCTCAAGCGCGCCGCCGACCTGCTGCGCACCAAGGCCGTGTCCCAGTCCGCGGTGGACGAGGCCCAGACCAAGGCCGCCACCAAGCTGGCCCTGGTGCGCTCGGCCCAGGCCAAGCTCGACGCCATCCGCCGCCGCAACAAGGGCGCGGCCGACTCCGCGGACAAGAACACCATGCTGGACACCCTGCTGGAGGCCTACCGGGCCAAGGTCAAGCAGGCCGCCCTGAACCTGGAGTACACGACCATCGTGGCCCCGGGGAACGGCTACGTGACCAAGAAGTCCGTGGAGCCCGGGCTCATGGTGGACCGCGGCCAGCCGCTCCTGCGCATCGTGCCGCTTGCGGGCGCGGACGTCTGGGTCACGGCCAACTTCAAGGAGACGGACCTCACCGACGTGGCCCCGGGCCAGCCCGTGACCATGGAGGTGGACACCTATCCCGGGGTCACGGTGAAGGGCACGGTGGACTCGCTGCAATCCGGCACGGGGGCGGTGTTCTCGCTGTTCCCGCCGGAGAACGCCTCGGGCAACTTCGTGAAGGTGGTCCAGCGCGTGCCGGTGAAGATCACCATCGACCCGGGCCAGGACATCCCGCAACTGCGCGTGGGCATGAGCGTGACGCCCACCATCCGCACCAGCGTGAAGAAGCCGAAGTGAGCGCGGCGGCTCCCGTCCAGGCCCCGGCCCCGTCCGACAAGTGGTTCATCACCATGGCGGTGATGATCCCCACCCTGATCGAGGTCCTGGACACCAGCGTGGCCAACGTGGCCCTGACCCACATCCAGGGCAGCCTCTCCGCAGGCCAGGAGGAGGCCACCTGGGTGCTCACCTCCTACCTGGTGGCCAACGCCGTGGTCATCCCCATGAGCGGCTGGCTGGCCCGGGTGCTGGGCCGCAAACGCTACCTGGTCTCCTCGCTCATCCTGTTCACGGTGAGTTCGCTCTTGTGCGGGGCCGCGGGCTCGCTCTTCCAGCTCATCCTCTTCCGCATCGTGCAGGGCGTCGGCGGCGGCGGCCTGCAGCCCATGTCCCAGGCCATCCTCATGGAGACCTTCCCGCCCCACCAGCGCGGCATGGCCATGGCCCTCTACGGCATGGGCGTGGTGCTGGGGCCCATCCTGGGGCCGCTTCTGGGCGGCTGGCTCACGGACAACCTCTCCTGGCGCTGGATCTTCTACATCAACCTGCCGGTCTGCGTGGCGGCCCTGCTCATGATCCAGGCCTTCGTCTTCGACCCCGAGCACATGGAGCGCAGGCAAAGCGGCGAGAAGGTGGACTACATCGGCCTGGCGCTTTTGACCGTGGGCATCGGCGCGCTCCAGATCGTGCTGGACAAGGGCCAGCAGGACGACTGGTTCGAGGCCCGGCACATCCTGATCCTGGCCGTGGTGGCTGGCGTGTGCCTGGTGGCCCTGGTCTTCTGGGAACTCTCCACGGACAAGCCCGTGGTGGACCTGCGCATCTTCAGGAACCGCAGCTTCGCCTCGGGCAACGTGGTCATGTTCCTGGGCTTTTTCGCCTTTTTCGGGTCCATCGTGCTCCTGCCGCTGTTTTTGCAGGGGCTCATGGGCTACACGGCCTTTCTCTCGGGCCTGGTGCTGGGTCCGGGCGGCGCGGTCATGCTCGTGACCATGCCCCTGGCGGGCAAGATGACCGAGCGCATCGACGCCCGGCTCCTGCTCCTGCTGGGCCTCGTCGTGAGCGGCTTCGCCCTCTGGCACATGTCCACCTTCAACCTGTTCATCGACTTCGGCACCGCGGTGGGCGCGCGCGTGATCCAGGGCCTGGGCATGCCCTTCTTCTTCGTGTCCCTGTCCTACCTGACCTTCGCCTGGGTGCCGGTGGCCGAGATGAACAACGCCTCGGCCATCTACAGCCTGCTGCGCAACCTGGGCGGCAGCTTCGGCACGGCCTTCGTCACCACCGTCCTGGCCCGGCGCACCCAGTTCCACCAGGCCCGGCTCTCGGAGCGCATGAGCGAGCTGGACCCGGGCTTCGCCTACGCCGTGGACCGCATCAAGGACCACCTGGGCTACGCGCTGGGCCGGTTCGAGGACCACACCCTGCGGGCCTACACCATCATCTCCAAGAAGCTCCTGGCCCAGGCCTCGGCGCTGGCCTTCGCCGACGCCTTCCTGTCCCAGGCCTGGCTCTTCCTGCTGCTCATCCCGCTCATCCTGATCATGAAGAAGCCGCCGACCAGGCAGCGCTTCCAGGCCGGCGGCGGCGGGCACTAGTCCCTTCGGGACGTTCACGGAAAACAAAA
>JAWRKD010000071.1:0-27997 GCA_040307135.1 Desulfovibrionaceae bacterium | reverse complement strand
TGGCGTCCCCAAGGGGATTTGAACCCCTGTTATCGGCGTGAAAGGCCGACGTCCTGGACCGGGCTAGACGATGGGGACGAACCGGAGAAAGATTGGCTGGGGGACAAGGACTCGAACCTTGATTAGCGGAGCCAGAATCCGCCGTCCTGCCAATTGAACGATCCCCCAGCAGCGAGGCAATGCCATTAGCGGCTCCCCTGGGGGAAGTCAAGACCCCCGGGCCGCCGCGGCGACGCCCCCTAGGCGGCGGAAGCCAGCCGGCGGGTGCGCTTTTTGAGCTTGTTGATCTTGCGGCGCATGATCTCCTTCTCCTTGCGGGAGGCGAGACCCACCTTTTTGGCGCGCAGATCGCGGATGGTGCGCTTGATGCTCCGGACCTGGTCCTTGTACGGGCTCACCGCGCCTTCCTCGTCCTTGATGCCGAAGGTGGTCTTGATGGTGGAGACCAGGTCTTCCTTGGTCATGCCGGACGCGCCCTGGATCTGCGGGATCTTCTCCATGCAGAGCTGGCGCAGCTCCTTGGCGGTCATCTTCTCCAGGGGCTTGGTCAGGCCCAGGCTGTCGAAGGAAATCTCAATGATTTTCTCGTCGCTCATCATGTCCTCCTGCCCCCGCGGGGGTCGGCTCGTTTTCCTGCCCGGCGAACAGCCGCACGTAGGCCCGGTAACAGCGGGCCACGGGCGAATCGCCCTCCAAAAGCGCGGTCAGTCCGCCCAGATTCCCCGGCCTGCGCGGCCGGACCGGGGACGGCGCAGGGGCCGGAGCCGTCTGCACGTCCAACGGAACTCTGCCGCTTAACAGCTCGAAGTGCACTTTGTCAAAGACTTCCTCGCCGAGAAATTCATGCACCTTGTCCAGGACCAGGGGGGCCAGGAAGCTGGCCTCCTGGGCCACCACCGGATCCTCGGTGGCCAGGATCAGGGTGCGCTCGCGGTGCCCCAGGGGCCGCATGAGCGGGGCCAGCTCCGGGCCGAGCAGTTCGCTCCACGCCCGCCAGAGCCGCACGAGCTTCAGTCCGCCCCGGGCGTCCAGCCGCGCCAGGGCCTGGCCCAGGGCCTGGCCCAGCCGCCTGGGGCCGCACCGCGTTCCTTGGAAGTCGCGCTCTGCCATGGCCGGGTCTCCTGCGCCCCGAACGTTCTTTATAGGATGGAGCCCGGGGCAGGGCAAGACAGGACTTGACGGGTGCGGGCCTTCCGGGTATTCGGGCTGCATGAGTGCATCAGGATATCCAGATATAGGAGACGGACCGTGCGTCTCGTGACCTACTGCAAGGCCCTGGGTGACCCCTCGCGGGTGCGCCTGATGCACGTGCTCCTGCGCCACGAGCTGAACGTGGGCGAGATCGTCCAGGCCCTGGGCCTGGGCCAGTCCCGCGTATCGCGGCACCTGAAGGTCCTGGTGGATTCCGGGCTCCTGGAGCTGCGGCGCGAGGGTCTCTGGTCCTACTACCGCGCCGCGGAGCAGGGCGAGGGCCGGGCCTTTCTCAACGCCACCCTGCCGCTCTTGGCCCATGAGCCGGACCTGGCCCGCGACCTGGAGGAGGCCGCGGCCGTGGTGCGCGAGCGGGCCACGGCCACCCGCCGCTTCTTCGACGCCATCGCCCCGGAATGGGACCGGCTCCAGCGCGATGTCCTGGGCGATTTCGACCTGGGCGGCGCGATCCTCGCCCGCATGCCCAAGAACGCCACGGCCGCGGACCTGGGCTGCGGCACGGGCGAGCTTCTGGCCCGGCTGGCGTCCAAGGCCATGAAGGCCATCGGCGTGGACAACTCCCCGCGCATGCTGGAGATAGCGGCCAAGCGCTTCCGCGGCAACAACGCCGTGAGCCTGCGCATCGGCGAGCTGACCCACCTGCCCCTGCGCGACTGGGAGGCGGATTTCGCCGTGCTGTCCATGGTCCTGCACCACCTGGACCAGCCCGCCCAGGCCCTGACCGAAGCCGCCCGGGTGCTCAAGTTCGACGGCCGCCTCCTGGTGGCCGACTTCGACGAGCACGCCGAGGAGGACATGCGCGCCAGCTACGGCGACCACCGCCTGGGCTTTTCCCGGGAGACCATGCTCCAGTGGCTGGCCCAGGCCCGCTTCGAGGTGCGTTCCGTGGAACGTTTTCCCGTGAACCGCGGCCTTGCCGTCATGCTTTACGAGGCCGTCAAAAAATAATGCCGCAGACCGCCGTTACGGCGCACAATCGGCGTTCATACCACGAGGAGGAATCCATGCCTGCCAAGAAATCCGCCGTCAAACCCGTGGACCCCAAGCTCAAGCACAAGGTCCGGGACCTCTCCCTGGCCGCCTGGGGCCGCAAGGAGCTGGACCTGGCCGAGAACGAGATGCCCGGCCTCATGGCCCTGCGCAAGAAGCACGGCAGGAAGAAGCCGCTCAAGGGCCTGAAGATCATGGGCAGCCTGCACATGACCATCCAGACCGCCATGCTCATCGAGACCCTGCACGCCCTGGGCGCGGACATCCGCTGGGCCTCGTGCAACATCTTCTCCACCCAGGATCACGCCGCCGCGGCCATCGCCAAGGCCAAGACCGCCGCGGTCTTCGCCTGGAAGGGCGAGACCCTGGAGGAGTACTGGTGGTGCACCGAGCAGGCCCTGACCTGGCCCGACGGCTCGGGTCCGGACCTCATCGTGGACGACGGAGGCGACGCCACGCTCCTCGTGCACCAGGGCGTGAAGGTGGAGAAGAATCCGGCCCTGCTTAAGAAGAAGCAGAGCAACAAGGAGTTCTCCATCGTCATGGAGCGCCTGGCCGCGAGCTACGCCCTGGATCCCAAGAAGTGGACCCGCATCGCCAAGGGCATCCGCGGCGTGTCCGAGGAGACCACCACCGGCGTGCACCGGCTCTACGAGATGCAGAAGAAGGGCGAGCTGCTCTTCCCGGCCATCAACGTGAACGATTCGGTGACCAAGTCCAAGTTCGACAACCTCTACGGCTGCCGCGAATCCCTGGCCGACGGCATCAAGCGCGCCACGGACGTGATGATCGCGGGCAAGGTCGTGGTGGTGGCCGGCTACGGCGACGTGGGCAAGGGCTGCGCCCAGTCCATGCGCGGCTTCGGCGCCCGCGTCCTGGTCACGGAGATCGATCCCATCTGCGCCCTGCAGGCGGTCATGGAGGGCTACGAGGTGGTGCCCATGGACCAGGCCGCGGCCCTGGGCGACATCTTCGTCACGGCCACGGGCAACTGGCACGTCATCACCGGCAAGCACATGCTCCAGATGAAGAACGAGGCCATCCTCTGCAACATCGGCCACTTCGACTCCGAGATCGAGATGTCCTTCCTGGAAGAGAACCCCAAGTGCAGGAAGGTCGAGGTCAAGCCCCAGGTGGACAAGTGGACCCTGCCCAACGGCCGTTCCATCATCGTCCTGGCCGAGGGCCGGCTGGTGAACCTGGGCTGCGCCACGGGCCACCCCAGCTTCGTCATGAGCAACAGCTTCACCAATCAGGTCCTGGCCCAGATGGACCTGGCCGCCAACAAATACCCGCCCCAGGTCATGGTCCTGCCCAAGAAGCTGGACGAGGAAGTGGCCCGGCTGCACCTGGAGCGCGTGGGCGCCAGGCTGGACACCCTCACCACGGAACAGGCCGCGTATATCGGCGTGTCCAAGGACGGGCCGTTCAAACCCGATCACTACCGCTACTAGTACGTGCGGCGGCCCCCTGCTCTGCGGGGGGCCGCCTTGTATTCCCCGGCGTTGACGGGGCCTGGGCGAGCCGGTAGGCTCCGCCGGACCACAAAGGAGCGGGTGTGCGCATATTGATCATGACCGCGCTGGCGCTGGCCGCGGTTCTCTGGAGCGCCGCGGCCCTGGCCGCGGACCCCGGGGTCACGGCCTCGTCCACGGCCGCCTCCCTGTTCATGGGCTTCGGCCCGGAAAGGCTTCTGGACGGCGACCCCGCCACGGCCTGGGCCGAAGGCGGCGAGGGCGTGGGAGAGGGCGAGTGGGTGGAGCTGCGCTTCGAGGGCCGGCCCGTGCTGCGGCGGCTCGTGTTGCGCAACGGTTTCGCCGACCCCACCTGGTTCACCAAGTACAACCGGGTCAAGACCCTGGAGCTGGTCGTCTCCGACGGCACGCGCCGCCGCGTGGAGCTGGCGGACACCCCGGACGAGCAGGCAGTGGACCTGGGCGGCGTGGCCAGCGACTGGCTGCGCCTGGTCATCGTGGACGTGTACAAGACCTCGCCCTTCCTCAATCCCAAGACCACCTGCCTGTCCGAGGTCCGGGTGGAGACTGGCGACGGCCCGGCCGCCCCGGCCGCTACGGGTGGCCCGGCCGCTACGGACGGCACGGCCACCGCGGCCCTGGCCCAGGCCCTGGCCGAAACCCAGCCGTCCCAGGCCAAGGCCCCGGAGCCGAAGAAGGCCGAGGCCGCGCCCCTGCCCGAGGCCCGGCCCGTGGCCGCCGCGCCCGCGCCGTCCAAGGACAAGCCGAGCAAGGACAAGGCCGGGGCCGAGCTCCTGGGCGAGTACAAGGCCGGGGCCGACGGCGTGGGCGTGATCCGCGAGTTCTACCGCCGTCTGACCACCCTGGACGACTCCTTCCCCGAGCTGTTCGCCCGCCAGGTGCGCGACCAGGAGGCCTTCGTCTTCGAGGTTTTCCGCGAGTACCAGCGCAAGCGCAAGACCTTCGAGAAGTTCCGCAACGCCCTGGTGGACATCGGGGGCCTGGCCATGCGCTTCACGGGCATCGATCCGGACCGGGTGCGCGTGGAGGTCACGGGCACCTATACCATCTACGTGGGCGACACCTACGAGGACGTGCCCGAAAACACGCTCTTCGTGCTCCTGCGCGAGGACGGGCAGTGGCGCATCCTGGAGCGTCGCGACGGGGCCGCGGAAGAGAAGAAAAAATAGGCGGCGCCCCGGAATCCGGGCCGCCGCCAGGTTGTTGTGCCGCAGGGGCTCAGCCCTTGCCGCCTCCGCCGCCTCCGCCGCCGCCCCCGCCGCCCCCGCCGCCGGAGCCTCCGCCGCCCCCGCCGCCGGAGCCGCCGCCGGAGCCGCCGCCGGAGCCGCTTCCCTTGCCGGAGCTGCCCTTGCCCTGCCCGTTGCCCGGGGAGCCGCCGGCCCTGCCTGCGGCATGGGCCAGACCCATGGCCTTGGAGCCCGTCGCCTGGGCGGCGCCGATCTCGGCCGGATTCGCGGACTTCATGTTGCGGACGGTCTGGCCCACCGCGGCCGTGGCCCGGGTGCGGGCCCTGGTCTGCGCCTCGCCCATGGACTGGGTCTCGGCCCGGGTGCTCACCTCGGCCTGGGTCCTGCTGGTCTGATCGAGGCCCAGGGCGGAGGGGTGCAGGCCCAGCCCACGGGCGATCTCACCCCAGCCCAGGCCCGCGGCGCGCATGGCCCCGATGTCGGCGGCGGTTACCGAGGCGGCCTTGGCCGTGGCGATCCGGGCCGTGACCTCGGCCCGGGTCCTGGTCTGCTCCGCGGCGGCCACGGCCGTGGACGAGGCCGTGGGGTCGGCCTGGAGCCCGGCCAGGGACTGTTCCGCGGCGGCCAGGTCGGAGAGGGCCTTGGCTGCGGCCGTGTCGGGCATCCCGGCGGCGGCAGCGGCCATGCTGGCCGCCCTGTCCACCTGGGCCGGGCTGGCCAGGGCGGGCGAGGCGGGAGCGGCGTCCTGGGCGCGCAGGCCCAGGGGGATCAGGGTCAGCATGAGCGCCAGCGCCAGCCGGGCCATGCTGTGGAGGATCGTGCGCTTCATTGCGGTGCTCCTTTTGCGCGGGTTCAGGGAACCTGCGTCACGAAGTTCACGGATTCGCTGATGGACCAAGTGCGGCCGCCGGCCGTGACCTTTTCGGCCGAACCGAACCAGCTCAGGGGCAGGCGTCCGGCATCGAGGCCGTTGGTCCCGGCCAGGATCGCCCGCTGCACCGCAAGGCTGCGGGCCTTGGCAGTGGCCGGTTCGCCTTGCACATAGACCACCACGTGCAGGACGAGGTCCGTGTTGTTGGCCAGCATGGCCCCGAGCAGGGCCAGCGAGGGAAGGCTCCGGGAGTCCACGCCGTTGCGGACGTCGAAGCCGATCTGTTGCAGGGTCACGCGGCGCTGGCCCACCAGGACGTTGCGGTAGCTGAAGTCGCCCAGGGCGTTCAACTCGTCCGCGGCGGTCAGGGCCATGCCGCCCTCGGGATGCCGGTCCAGGAAGGCCTTCCAGGCGGTCCTGGCCTCGGCCGTGCGCTGCAGGTTGTCCAGGGCCACGGCCCGGTCAAAGAGGGCCTCGGGCTGGTTCCCGTCCAGTTGCAGCACCCGGTCGTACTGAGCCAGGGCCTTTTCCCATTGGCCCCGGTCCAGGTAGTTGTGTCCGAGGTAGAGGTTGGCTCCCAGGTTGTCGGGCTCCAGGGCCAGGGCTTTTTCGTACTCTGCCCGTTCATCGTCCCAGCGGCCCAGGGCCCAGTAACACACGCCGAGCCAGTAGTGGGCCTCGGCGTCGTCCGGCGCGAGCCGGACGGCCCGCTCCAGGAGCGGGGCCGCCTCCTCGGGCTGGTTCAGGGCCAGGCGGTAGCGGCCCGTCCAGTAGGCGGCTTCCATGGAGTCGGGGTGTTCCTTCAGTTCCTGGCCAAAGGCCGCGAGTCCTTCCGCGTACTTGCCCTGGCGCATGTACCAGGGACCCCGCACGTTGTCGTCGTATGCGCCGCGTATGCCGGCGCAGCCCCAGAGGAGAAGCGCGGCCAGGGCCAGAAGGATCAGCTTGCGTTGGTTCACGGTCCACTCCATGGATGCTGTTTCCGGAAACAAGGCGCCTTCATCGACATATACGCGCGGCCGGGGCGCATGGTCACACAGAGGGAAGTCCTTCAGCGCCCGGGGCCCCTTTCCAGGCTGCGGCTGGTGAGGCCCAGGCGGGCCGCGGCGTCGGCCGGCCCTGCGCCGTCGCGCAGGGTGGCCACGGCGGCCTCGCGCACGGCCTGGGGCGTCAGGCCCCGCTGCAGGGCCTGGGCGGCCAGACGCGGAAACTGGAGCCAGAGGGGCGTCAGGCTGCCGTGCTCCAGGCCC
Source organism: Desulfovibrionaceae bacterium (assembly GCA_040307135.1). GTDB lineage: Bacteria > Desulfobacterota > Desulfovibrionia > Desulfovibrionales > Desulfovibrionaceae > Aminidesulfovibrio. Next base: position 20,991 of record JAWRKD010000071.1, on the reverse strand, counting down.
GCCTCGGCCACGGCGCGGCCGTCGTCCAGGGGCAGCCCGGCGCGGCCGAGATAGGCCCAGACCCGGGCCGCATCGGCGAACATGTCCGCCGGAGCCCGGGGCTGGCGTGCCGCCAGTCCGGCCAGGGCTTCGCGCGGCAATCCGGCCTCCAGGGCCTCGGCCAGTCCGGCCAGGGCCGCCGGGGGCAGGGCCGCGCCCCGGGCACGCGGGGCCAGCAGGCCCCGGGCAAAGCGCAGGTGGTCCAGGCGGCGGTCCAGGGCCTGGCGCAGGACAGGGACCGGCACGGACTTGCCCAGGCCCTCGTCGGCCTTCGCCGCCAGGGGGGCGGGCGGCAGGCCCTCGCGGCAGGCCTGGACCATGGGCTCCAGGAGGGCCACGCCGTCCTCGCGGCTCAGGCGGCCGTCCAGCACGGCGGCCAGGATGCGGGCCACGCTCTCCTCGGGAGCCCCGCAATCCAGGGCCGCGTCCGCGGCCCGGGATGCCGCGTCCTGGGCCAGGGCCGGGACCGACGGCAGGGCCCAGAGCAGGGCCAGGCAGAGGAGCAGACGGCTAAAGCTTCTGTTCATGGCCGTTCCCCAGGAGCAGGACCGAGTTGCTGTTGCCGAAGCCGTCGTCCTTGGTCAGGGCGGCGCCCGGGTCCGGCTGCAGCTGCTTTCCGTCCAGGAGGAAGACGTACTCGTGGCTGCCTGCGGCCAGACTGGTCTGGAGCAGCCAGACCCGCTGCTCCGGCGAGAAATGCATCTCGAATCCCTTGGGGTTCCAGCGGTTGAAAGTGCCGATGACGGCCGCGGAACGCATCCGGCCGTCCGGGTCGGGCAATACGAAGGTCACGCTTTGGAGGCCGTGGGCCGGGGTCTCGCCGCCCGGAACCTGGGGCCGGGGCAGCAGGGGCAGGGCGGCCAGGATCAGGAGGCCGGCGGCCAGCGCCGCGCCGGCCAGCCGCAGGGGGGTCACGGCCAGGGGCCTGGGCGTGCGGGCCCAGAGCCAGGCCCGCCGCCACCAGGGCAGTCGCTTGGGCTGGAGCCGCCGCAGCACCGCGGCGCGGAATCCCGCCGGGGGCTCGGCCTCGGGCAGCTTCCGGACGGCCTGGAGCAGGGCCGCGTCGGGCTCGCCGCTCCGCAGGTTTTCGTCGTGCATGCGCTCAGTCATCGCCGTCCACCTCCAGGGCGCGCCGCACCGTTTCCAGGGCCCGGTGCACGCGCATTTTGGCCGCGCTCAGCGAAATGCCGAGGGCCTCGGCCACCTCCAGGAGCGAAAAGTCCTCGCGGTAGCGGAGCAGGAGCGCCTCGCGCTGCTCCAGGGGGAGCCGGGTCACGGCCCGGTGGACCCGCTCCAGGTCCAGGCGCTCGGCCAGCCGTTCCTGCTGGTCGCCGGGGTTGCCGGGGAAATCCGCGCCGTCCAGGCTCTCCAGCCCGGTTTCCCGCCGCAGTCCCGCGGCCCGCAGCCAGTCCCGCGCGCGGTTCATGCCGATGGCGTAGAGCCAGGAGAAGAAGCGCGCGCCGGGGCGGAAGCGCTCCAGGTTCTCGTAGGCGCGCAGGAAGGTGTCCTGGGCCAGGTCCGCGGCGGTGTGCGCCGCTCCCGTGGCGCGGAGCATGAGGTTGTAGATGGGGCGCTGGTAGCGCTCCACCAGGAGGCCGAAGGCCTCCGGGTCGCCGGCCAGCACGTCCCGGATCACCGCGTTGTCGTCCGCGCTTCGCATTGCCCCGTCCGTTTCCTTTCCCCCTCCAGGGGGCCGCACCCTATATACGCGCCGGACGGCCGTCTGGTCACGCCGGAAGATGAAATTTCTCACGGCGGAGGTCGGGAACTTGCCGCCGTGGACGCCTTGGGCTAGGGTTGGCCTCCGGGGAGACCATGGATCACACGAATCCCGTATTGGCGGCCATCCGCCAACGCCGCAGCATCCGGCGCTACACGGACGGACCGCTCGGCGACGACGAGTTGCGGGCCGTGCTGGAGGCCGGGCGCTGGGCACCCAGCGGCCTGAACAACCAGCCCTGGCGTTTCCTGGTCCTGCGCGCGGGCGACGCCCGGGCGGAGGCCTTGGCCGGACTCACCAAGTACGGCCATGTCGTGCGCCGGGCCCGGGCTCTGGTCTGCCTGTTCTTGGCCCGGGACGCCATGTACAATGAAATGAAGGACCATCAGGCCGCCGGAGCCTGCCTCCAGAACATGCTCCTGGCCGCCCATTCCCTGGGTTTGGGCGCGGTCTGGCTGGGTGAGATAGTGAACCAGGGGCCCGCCGTGGCCACGGCCCTGGGCCTGGATCCCGCGGTTCTGGAACTTCAGGCTGTGGTGGCCCTGGGACGGCCGGACCAGAAAGGTTCGGGCGAGCGCAGGCCCCTGGATGAATTGCTGCTGGAGACCCTATGAGCGCCGAGATCCGCCTGTTCCCTCTTGGCATGCTCCAGACCAACTGCTACCTGCTGGTCAGCGGCGGCAGCGCCGTGGCCGTGGACCCGGGCGGCGACCCGGGGCCGGTGCTGGCCTTTCTCCAGGAGTCGAACCTGCGTCTGGAGCGCATCCTGAACACGCATCTGCACTTCGACCACACCGCGGGCAACGCGGCCCTGTCCCGGGCCACGGGCGCGCCGATCATGGCCTCGGAGACCGACAGCTACCTCCTGGAGAGCTGGCTGGGCCGGGGCGGCATGATGGGCATGCCCGTGGTGGAGGAATACGCTTTCGAGAACCTGGAGCCCGGGGACACTGAGCTGCTGGGCCTGGAATGCCGCATCCTGGCCACCCCGGGCCACAGCCCGGGCAGCCTGACCTTCCACCTGCCGGGGCTGGCGGCGGCCTTCGTGGGCGACGTGATCTTCCAGCGCTCCATCGGCCGCACCGACTTCCCGGGCGGCGACATGGACATCCTGCAGGACTCCATCCGGCGGGCCATCTTCAGCATGCCGCCGGAGACCCGCCTCTACCCCGGGCACGGCCCCATGACCACGGTCGGTGACGAGAAAACCCACAACCCCTTCTTCGGGGCCATGAGCATCTGACGAGGAACCCATGGACGAAAGCGCACCCAAGGCCGCGGTCTTCTCCTGCACCCACAAGGCCCAGGGCAACAGCAACGACGCCGCGCACCTCTTCGTGCGCGGGGTGGAGGCCGCGGGCGGCCAGGCCGACATGATCTACCTGCGCAAGCTCAAGATCCTGCCCTGCACGGCCTGCGGCATCTGCGAGAAGGACCCCGAGAGCCCCTGCATCCTGGCGGCCAAGGATTACGCCGCGGAACTCTTCCAGATGCTCATGGACGCGCCCTTCGTGTTCTTCGCCTCGCCCATCTATTTCTATCACCTGCCCTCCATCTTCAAGACCTGGATCGACCGCAGCCAGCAGGTCTGGGCCGCCAAGCACAAGGGCGACCCCAAGGTCGCGGGCCTGCCCCGGCGTCCGGCCTACGTCTGTCTCCTGGCGGGCCGCAGGCAGGGCGAGAAGCTCTTCGACGGATCGCTGCTGACCCTCAAATACTTTCTGGACAGCTTCAACCTGGAGATCACCGATCCCCTGACCTGCAAGGGCATCGACAAGGTGGGCGACCTGGAGGCCGACCAGGCCCTTACGGACGCGCTCTTCAACCTGGGCAAGGGCGCCTGGGAGCGCCACGCCGCGGCCTCGGCCGCGGAGTAGCGTGGCCGCCGGCCCGGCGCGCTGGCTCGGACGCCTCGGGCTCCTGGAGTCCCGCTGTCCGGCCTGCGGCAAGCTTCAGGAGGGACCTGTCCGGCCCTGCCCGGACTGCGCCCGCCGTCTGGCCCCCCGGACGGGCGGCTACTGCCCGGGCTGCGGGGCCCAGGCCGGGGACCCCGGCCTGCCGCCCATGCTCTGCGGCGACTGCCGCCGCGAGCCCCGGCCCTGGGACCTGCTGCACTGCTTCGGGCCCTACCAGGGGCTTCTGCGCGACCTCATCCTGCGCTACAAGTTCCAGCGCAGCCTGGGCCTGGGGCGGCTGCTCCAGACCCTGGCCCTGGAGGCCTTCCGCCCCGGGCAGGAGCGGCCCGAGCTCGTCGTGCCCGTGCCCCTGCACCCGCGGCGGCTTCTCTGGCGGGGGTACAACCAGAGCCTGGAACTGGCCCGGCGGCTGGCGCGGGAGAGCGGCATTCCCCTGGCTTCGCAGGCCATGCGCCGGGTGCGCCGGACCACGCCCCAGGCCCGGCTCTCCGGGCCCATGCGGCGGGAGAACATCCGCGGGGCCTTTGTCGCGGACCCGGCCCTGGTTTCCGGCCGCCGGGTGCTCCTGGTGGACGACGTGCTGACCACCGGGGCCACCCTGGAGGAGGGGACCCTGAGCCTGCGCCGGGCCGGGGCCGTGCGGGTGGAGATTCTGGTCCTGGCCCGGACGCCTGAGTGGTAACATGCTTGATTCGCAGGATTTTTACGCAGCGGCCGGGCCTGAAAAAAATCCCGGCCGGGGCTTGACTTCCCACCCCCTCTGCGGCTAAATTCCCCCTTCCTGAACGATGGAGGATCATGCAATGTTCGCAATCATCGAAACCGGCGGCAAGCAGTACCGCGTCGAGGAAGGCCTCGAGTTCAGCGTCGAGCTGCTCACCGCCGAACCCGGTTCCGAGCTGGCCATCGACAAGGTTCTGCTCGTGGACAAGTCCGGGGACACCAAGATCGGGACCCCCTACGTCGAGGGCGCCAAGGTGGCCTGCGAAGTGCTCGGCCACGCCCGCGGCGAGAAGATCATCGTCTTCCACAAGAAGCGGCGCAACGACTACCACAAGAAGCAGGGCCACCGTCAGGACTTCACCCGCCTGAAGGTCAAGTCCATCCAGGCCTAAGGAGATTCAGCCATGGCTCACAAGAAAGCAGGCGGCAGCTCCAGGAACGGCCGCGACAGCCAGGGACAGCGGCGCGGCGTGAAGTGCTACGGCGGCCAGCAGGTCGTCGCCGGCAACATCCTCGTGCGCCAGCTGGGCACCAAGATCCACCCCGGCAAGAACGTGGGCGTGGGCAGGGACTGGACCCTGTTCGCCCTGGTGGAAGGCGTGGTCAAGTACGAGAAGTACACCCGCAAGAACCAGGTCAAGACCCGGGTCCACGTGCTCCCGGCCGAAGCGTAGCACCCGTTCGACACATGCGGGGCAGGGGGCGCGCGCCGCGCGTCCCCTGCCTTTTTTTATGGCTCCGCAGGCCGGGGCAGGATAGAGAGGGTCCATGCGGTTCATCGACGAAGCCAGCATCACGGTGATCTCGGGCAAAGGCGGCAACGGCTGCGTGTCCTTCCGCCGCGAGAAGTACCTGCCCAAGGGCGGCCCGGACGGCGGCGACGGGGGCAAGGGCGGCGACGTGGTGCTCATGGCCGCATCGCGCATTCTGAGCCTGTTCGACTTCCGGCTCAAGCGCCGCTACGAGGCCAGAAACGGCGAGGGCGGCATGGGCAAGGACCGTTGCGGGGCCAACGCCCCGGACCTGGTCCTGGAACTGCCCGTGGGCACCCAGGTTTTCGAGGAGCTGGAGGACGGCTCCGAGCGCCTGCTGGCCGACCTGACCGTGCCCGGCGAGCCCGTGGTGGTCTGCAAGGGCGGCGACGGCGGCCGCGGCAACATTCATTTCAAGTCGCCCACCAACCAGGCCCCGCGCCGGGCGGACAAGGGCTGGCCCGGCCAGGAGAAGCGCCTGCGCCTGGAGCTCAAGATCCTGGCCGACGTGGGGCTCCTGGGCCTGCCCAACGCGGGCAAGTCCACCTTCCTTGCCGCGGTTTCGGCGGCCCGGCCCAAGATCGCGCCCTATCCCTTCACCACGTTGGTGCCCAACCTGGGCGTGCTCCATGACGGCGAGGGCCGCAGACTGGTCATCGCGGACATCCCGGGCCTCATCGAGGGCGCCAGCCAGGGCCAGGGACTGGGCCACAAGTTCCTCAAGCACGTGGAGCGCACGCGCTTTCTCGTGCACCTGCTGAGCGTGGAGGAGATCAAGGACGACGATCCCTTCCTGGGCTTCCGCCTCCTGGACGAGGAGCTGGCCCGCTTCAACGAGGACCTGGGCCGCAAGGACCAGATCCGGGTGGTGAACAAGATCGACCTGCTCTCCGGCGAGGCCCTGGCCGGACTCAAGGACAAGGCCCGCGAGGCCGGCTTCCCCGTGTTCTTCATCTCGGCCCTGCAGGGCGACGGCCTGGACGATCTGCTGGCGGAAATCTGGCGGCGCGTCATTGCCCTTGAAAATGCAGGGCAAGCTGCCGTACAAGACGGGTCCATATGAGCATCGCTGCGGACAGACGGGAGGCCATGCAGAAGGCCAGGCGCGTGGTGGTCAAGGTGGGCAGCGCCATCCTGACCAACGCCTCGGGCCTGGACCCGCGCGCCGTGAACCGCCTGGCCGACCAGCTTTCGGCCCTGCACGACCGGGGCCTGGACCTGGTGCTGGTGTCCTCCGGGGCCGTGTCCGCGGGCCGGGGCTTCATGCGCGGGCTGTCCAGCAGCGCGCCGCCGGAGCTCTCCGACCTGCCCGGCCGCCAGGCCGCCTCGGCCATCGGACAGAGCCGCCTCATGCACGAGTACGACGAGGCCTTCGGCCGCTACGGCAAGGCCACGGCCCAGGTCCTGCTGACCCGCGACGACCTGAAGAACCGCCAGCGTTTCCTGAACGCCCGCAACACCATGGAGCGGCTTCTGGACTGGCGGGTCATCCCCATCGTCAACGAGAACGACACCGTGGCCGTGGCCGAGCTGGAGTTCGGGGACAACGACACCCTGGCCAGCCTGACCATCGACCTGATCCAGGCCGACCTCTTCGTGAACCTCACCTCGGCCGACGGGGTCTTCGACTCCAACCCGGACCAGAATCCCGAGGCCCGCTGCCTGTCCTGCATCGAGGACATCGGCGCCCTGGACCTGGAGCGCATGTGCAACGGCAAGACCAGCGTGGGCTCGGGCGGCATGTATTCCAAACTGCGGGCCGCGCGCCGCGCCGCCCAGCTGGGCGTGCCCTCGCTCATCGTCTCGGGCCGCACGCCCTTCGTGCTGGAGAAGGTCTTTGACGGCGAGGCGCTGGGCACCTGGATTCCGGCCGGGGAGCGGCCCGTGTCCCACCGCAAGTTCTGGCTGGCCTACCACGCCGACCCCGTGGGCGAGATCGGGGTGGACGCGGGCGCGGCCCGCGCCCTGACCGGCGGCGGCAAGAGCCTCCTGCCCGCAGGCATCAAGTCCGTGGAGGGCCGCTTCGCCAAGGGCGCGCTGGTGCGCATCGCCGGTCCCGATGGCAAGGCCCTGGGCGTGGGGCTCACCAACTATTCCGCGGCCGACCTGCGCAAGATCATGGGCCGCAAGACCTCGCAGATCGAGTGCATCCTGGGCCAGGCGCCCTATCCCGAGGCCGTGCACCGCGACAACATGCTTCTGGACGCGGCCCTCTGATTCCGCCGTGCGCCGTCTCGTTCTCGACCGCAACCTCCTGCTCGTGTTCGGCGTCACGCTCATGGCCATCATGAGCGTCATGAGCCTGCTCCCGGCCCTGCCCCTGATGATCCGCGAGCTGTCCATTCCGGCCGGGTCCATCGGCTGGGTCATCGCGGCCTTCAGCCTGCCCGGAGTGGTCATGGCCCCGGTGGGCGGGATCCTGGCCGACCGCCTGGGCCGCAAGAAGGTCCTGGTGGGCTCGCTGGTGCTCTTCGGCCTGGCGGGCAGCGCCTGCTTCCTGGCCCGCGGCTTCCTCTCGCTCTGCCTGCTGCGGGCCGTGCAGGGCGTGGGCGCGGGGCCTTTGAGCGTGCTGGCCGGAACCCTCATCGGCGACCTGTTCGAGGGCCGCGAGCGGGTCACGGCCATGGGCCTCAATGGCGGGGTCCAGGCCGTGGGCGCGGCCCTGTTCCCGCTGCTGGGCGGAATCCTGGCCCACCTGGGCTGGAATTGGCCCTTCCTGCTCTCGGCCCTGGCCCTGCCCCTGGCCCTGGCCTGCGCCTTGCGGCTCAGGAATCCCGAGCCCCGGGAGCGCCAGGACTTCGGGTCCTACCTGCGCGCGGCCTGGGGGCTTCTGCGCACGCGCCGCGCCTTGTCGCTCTTCGGCCTGAGCCTGGGCACCTTCGTCCTGCTCTACGGCGTGTTCGTGACCTACCTGCCCGTGCATCTGCACGAGCGCGCGGCCGGCCCCATGGAGATCGGCATGATCCTCTCGGCCGCCTCCCTGGCCACGGCCCTGGCCGCGTCCCAGCTCGGGCGGCTTTCGGCCCGTTTCGGCGAGATGGGGCTCTTGCGTTCCTCCTTCTTCTTCTACCTGGGCTCCATGCTCCTCTTGCCGCGGCTGCCCGGGCTCTGGTGGGCCGCGCTGCCCATCGTGCTCTTCGGCCTGGGCCAGGGCCTGAACCTGCCGAGCCTGCTCACCTTGCTGAGCGGGGTGGGCGGCCTGGAGAACCGGGCCGGGGTCATGGCCGTCAACGGCCTGCTCCTGCGCCTGGCCCAGACCCTGGCCCCGCTGGCCCTGGGCCTGGTCTTCGCGGGCTTCGGCCTGGCCGCGGTCTTCGCCGCCGGGGCCGGGCTGGCCCTGGCGCTGCTGGCCGTGGCCTGGCTCGTCCTGCGCTAGCGCACAGCCACCGCGATTTTTTTCAACGGTTCGCCAATCCCGACTAAAACACTCGGTTGACCTTTCATCCCAAGTGGTTATCTAGGGCGCTGCCAGAGCAAAACACCCGCATCCGGGTTTTGGAGGTCAACATGCTCAAGATCGCGGTTCCCACCCGGGACGGCATGGTGGACGAGCACTTCGGCCACTGCCAGTCCTTCACCGTCTTCCTCGTGGACGAGAACAAGACCATCACCGGCGAGGAGAGCTTCACCCCGCCGCCGTCCTGCGGCTGCAAGTCCAACCTCATCCCCATCCTGGTGGAGAAGGGCGTCACGGCCCTGGTGGGCGGCAACATGGGCGAGGGCGCGGTGCAGCGCCTGGACCAGGCCGGCATCCGCGTCACGCGCGGGGCTTCCGGTCCCGTGCGCGAGGCCGTCGAGGCCTGGCTTTCCGGCAGGCTCAAGGATGCCCAGATCGTCTGCCACGCCCACGGCGACCACGAGTGCGGGCACCATCACTAGTTCCGGTCCTGCGCGGTGAAAGGGGCGGCCACGGCCGCCCTTTTTTTGTTGGCTTCAAGGGGGATCGGCGCAGAAATGTGTTACTAATTTAAAAGTTATAACAAAAAAATTGACTAAAATAAAAAAAATATGTGATGAACACATCGCTATCCGGGAATAGCGCGCACTCCAAAACCCAACCAACCAGCTCGGAGGTGTTGTCATGCATATGGCGGATGCGTTGATTTCTCCCGCAGTGGGCGGTGTCATGTGGGCGGCCACTGCGGGGCTGGTGGCCTATTGCTGCAAGAAAATGCGCGATGGATTCGAGGGCTTCCGGGTCCCGCTCATGGGGGTCCTGGGTGCCTTCATCTTCGCCGCGCAGATGATCAACTTCACCATCCCGGCCACAGGATCCAGCGGCCACCTTGGAGGCGGCATGATCCTGGCCATTCTGCTCGGACCCTACGCCGCCTTCCTGACCATCGCCTCCGTGCTCACCGTCCAGGCCCTCTTCTTCGCAGATGGCGGCCTGCTGGCCTTGGGCTGCAACATCTTCAACCTGGGTTTTGCCCCGTGCTTCATCGTCTATCCCTTCATCTACAAGAAGATCGTCGGGGAAAACCCGACCCAGGGCCGCATCCTGGCCGGCGCCATGATCGGCGCCATCGTCGGCCTGCAGCTGGGCGCCTTCGGCGTGGTCCTCGAGACCGTGTTTTCCGGGATTTCCGAGCTGCCCTTCAGCACCTTCGTGGTGCTCATGCAGCCCATTCACCTGGCCATCGGCATTGTGGAGGGCCTGGTGACGTCCGCCCTGGTCCTGTTCATCTGGAAGGCCCGGCCCGAGATTCTGGAGATGGCTGCCGGAGCGCCGGCCACGGCCGGGTTGTCCTTGCGCAAGGTCCTGGTGGTCCTGGTGGCGCTGGCCGTGGTGACGGGCGGAGCCCTGTCCTGGTTCGCCTCGGCCTACCCCGACGGCCTGGAGTGGTCCATGGCCAAGACCTCCGGCAAGGAGGAGCTGGAGGCCCCCGCCGACGGCGTGCACGCCTCCCTGGCCGCCCTGCAGGAGAAGACCGCTTTCCTGCCGGACTATGGCTTCAAGAGCGCGGAGCAGGCTGAACCTGCCGAAGCGGCCGGGGCAGGCACCGAACCCGCCAAGGAGGAGGCTCCCGCATGGCCCGCCGTGGACGCCGGCACCAGCGTTTCCGGCCTGCTGGGCGGGACGCTGACGCTGCTCCTGGCGTTCGGCGTGGGGTTCCTTCTGAAGGCGCGGCACAAGTCGGCGTAGCCTTGCGCGGCACGCATCGATAAGGAGAAGGGCAGGGGCGCATACCGCTGCCCTTTCTCCTTTGAGGAATCCCGCGGTGGATATCGAACGCACGCTCTTCGAAATCGGCGCCCTGGATCAGATGGCCCTGCAGGACACCCCGTTGCACCGCCTGGATCCCCGCACCAAGCTGATCACCGCCATGGGCTTCATCCTGACGGTCGTCTCCTTTGGGCGGTACGAACTGGCGGCCCTGCTGCCCTTGACGCTGTATCCGGTGGCGCTGGCCGCCATGGGCGACCTGCCTGCCGGTTACCTGCTGCGCAAGCTGCTCATCGCCTCGCCGTTCGCCCTGTTCGTGGGCATGTTCAACCCGCTCCTGGACCGGACGCCGCTGCTGTTCATCGGAAGCGTGGCCGTATCAGGGGGCTGGATCTCGTTCCTCTCCATCCTGACGCGTTTCTGCCTCACCGTCAGCGCGGCGTTGATCCTCGTGGGCAGCACGGGTTTCAGCCCGGTCTGCATGGCCCTGGGGCGGCTGGGCATGCCCAGGATTTTCGCCGCCCAGCTCCTGTTCCTGTACCGCTACATCTTCGTGCTCACGGAGGAGGGCCTGCGCATGGTCCGGGCCAGGAACCTGCGCTCGTTCGGCAACAAAGGCACCGGGGTGCGGATATACGGACACATGCTCGGCCAGTTGCTGCTGCGCACCATGGACCGGGCGCAACGCATCCACCAGGCCATGCTCTGCCGGGGCTTCGATGGCGAGGTGCGGCTGGTCCGACATTGCCGGTTCACTTCCACGGACGTGGCGTTCATCGCGGGCTGGTTCGTCTATTTCGGCCTGGCCAGGGCCTTCAACCTCCCGCAAATCCTGGGCGGGGTCGTGACGAGGATCATGGCGTGAGTCACCACATCGTCGAAGTGCGGGATCTCCGCTACGCCTATCCGGACGGCACCGAGGCCCTCTCGGGCGTGTCCTTCCGCATCCACCACGGGGAGTCCGTGGCTCTTGTGGGGGCCAACGGCGCGGGCAAGTCCACGCTTCTGCTGCACCTGAACGGCTGCCTGGTCCCGTCTGCCGGGGAGGTGCGCATCGGCGACTTCCCGTTGACCCGGAGCACGCTGCCCGAGGTCCGGCGCACGGTGGGCATGGTCTTTCAGGACCCGGACGACCAGCTGTTCATGCCCACGGTCCATGATGACGTGGCGTTCGGCCCGTTGAACCTGGGATTGCCGGAGGAGGACGTCGAGGCGCGGGTCCAGGCGGCCCTGGCCACCGTGGGAGGCGAGGGGCTGGCCAAACGACCGCCGTACAAGCTTTCGGGCGGGGAAAAGCGGTCTGTGGCCATCGCCACGGTCCTCGCCATGTCGCCGAGCATATTGGTGCTCGACGAACCGACTTCCAACCTGGACCCGCGCTCGCGACGGCAGTTCATCAACCTCCTGCGCGCGTTCGAGCACACCAAGATCATCGCTTCCCACGACCTGGACATGGTCCTGGATCTCTGCGAGCGGACCATCATCCTGCAGCGGGGAAAGGTCCGGGCCGACGGGCCCACCAGGGATATCTTCGCGGACGACCGGCTGCTGGAGGAGTGCCATCTGGAGCGGCCGCTCTCCATGCAGGCGCGTTGAGGCCGCCGGTCAGGGCTCGAAGGCCGGTTCGGAGAGCTCGCGCTCAATGGCCTCGGCGTCGCCATAGTGGAGCTGCACGAGCCGGAGCAGGTGGGGAAAACCGTCCTCGTTCACGGAGAGGAAGTCCAGGGCCAGGCCGTCGGCGTCCGAGCGGATGATCCTGGCCGGGGCGCTGATGACCATGTCCTCGGCCAGGCGCAGGTTGAAGCCGCACTCCCGGCCCGCAGCCAGCTCCGGCACGGGGCCGGTGCGCGCGCCCTTGAGGCTCAGGTCCTGGATGCGCACGCTGAACTCCGCGCCGTCGGCGCTGAGCAGGGCTTGGTGGGCGGTGCGCACCCGGGTGCGCCTGCGGCGTTCGTCGTCCATGGATTCCTCCGCACAGGTGGTTTTCCGCCACTTGACAATACCCCCGGCAAGGGGGCATTGCAAGCGGCGGTGGGCTAATCCCGCTCCGGGGAACAGCCGATAAGAGCGTCATGGGGGACGCGTATGCGCCAGCTCAAAGACCTGCTTCAGCACACCTTGAACCCGCTCCACATTTACTGCCGCCTGTGCAGCCGCGGCTGGCCCCCGGCCCGCGCCCAGCGGGTCTGCCGCCTCTACGAACGCTTCGTCTATCGCATCGTCCTGTCCTGATCCTCTCCGCCCCGAGTTGACAGACCCGGGGCTTCAGGGGAGTATATCCCGCAGACACAAGCCCTTGGGAGGCTTTATGAGCGACGCGACCAGCGGCCAGGCCCCGTGCGCGGACATGGAGCGCAACCAGCTCAAGGCCCGCATGATCATCGAGGCCCTGCCCTACATCCGCCAGTTCTACCAGCAGACCGTGGTCATCAAGTATGGCGGCAACGCCATGATCGACGAGTCGCTCAAGCGGAGCTTCGCCCAGAGCGTGGTGCTGCTCAAGTACGTGGGCGTCAACCCCGTGGTGGTGCACGGCGGCGGGCCGCAGATCGGCAAGATGCTGAAGGCCCTGAACATCTCCTCGGAGTTCCGCCAGGGCTACCGGGTCACGGACCAGGCCACCATGGACGTGGTGGAGATGGTCCTGGTGGGCCAGGTGAACAAGGGCATCGTGAACCTGGTGAACCAGGCCGGAGGCCGGGCCGTGGGCCTTTCCGGCAAGGACGGCGTGCTCATCGAGGCCGAGCAGAAGGAATTGGCCGTGGAGCGCAAGGACGCCCCGCCCGAGATCATCGACCTGGGCAAGGTGGGCGAGGTGGTGCGCATCAACACCGGCCTCATCAACGCCCTGCAGGCCGAGGGCTTCATCCCGGTCATCGCGCCCGTGGGCGTGGACGCCCAGGGCGAAACCTACAACATCAACGCCGATTCCGTGGCCGGGGCCGTGGCCTCGGCCATGAACGCCAAACGCCTCTACCTGCTCACAGACGTGCCCGGGCTCCTGGACAAGGGCGGCAACCTGGTGAGCTCCCTTTCCATGCGCAAGGCGCTGGAATTCATGGATGACGGCACCATCAGCGGCGGCATGATCCCCAAGATCCGCTGCTGCCTGGAGGCCCTGGCCAGCGTGGAGAAGGCCGCCATCCTGGACGGCCGGGTGGAGAACTGCGTGCTCCTGGAACTCTTCACGGACTCTGGCATCGGCACGGAAATCACCAGCTAGACGGGCCTGCGGGCCGCCCTTGCCTGGACCCGATCCGGCGTTATCCTCTGGACATGGAGGAACGCATGGCCGGCACCATCCAGCGCCGCTCGGCGCTCAAACTGCTCCTTTCGGGCTGCGCGGCCCTGGCCGGACTGGCCTGGGGCCTGCTGCCCGCCCGCCTGCGGGCCGCGGTGATCGACCGCTTCCCCACCCGCACCGTGGACGCCGACGACTTCCGTTTCGACCCGGCCCAGGGCGAACTGGTCTGGCCCGGCGGCCGCCGCTCGCCCTTTGTCCTGCGCCTGGACGGCCTGGTGGAGTCGCCGGTGGAGCTTTCCTACGCCCAGTTGCGGGCTCTGCCCCGGACCGCGCACACCGTGGACTTCCACTGCGTGGAGGGCTGGAGCGTGGAGGACGTGCCCTGGTCCGGCGTGGCCTTCCCGGACCTCTTCGCCCAGGTGCGGCTCAAGCCCGCGGCCACCCACGCCGTGTTCCACTCCCTGACCCCCACCAAAAGCCGCCTGCCGGACACGGACCACTACGTGGAGTCCTTCCCCCTGTCCGAGCTGTTGCGGCCGGACTTGGGCTGTCTCCTGGCCCTGGACCTGGAGGGCGCGCCTCTGCCCCACGACCGCGGGGCCCCGGCCCGGGTTGTGGCGCCCTTCGACTTGGCCTACAAGAGCATCAAGTTCGTGCACCGCGTGGAGTTCACGGACCATTCCGTGCCCGGCTGGTGGACCCGGGCCAACCCGATCTATCCCGTGGACGCGCCCGTGCCGCCCCGGCGGCTGCGCGTCCCGGACCCCCGCCGCGGCTAGGCGGAAGGGAAGGGCCATGCAGGAGACCCTGGCGGACCGGCTGCGACTGGCAGGCCATTTTCCCGGCGCGCTGGGGCTGCTGACCGAGCTGCACGCGCGCTACTACGCCGAGCGCTGGGGCTTTGACCTGCGCTTCGAGACCCAGGTGGGCCGCGAACTCAGCGAGTTCATGGCCCGCTTCGAGCCAGGCCGCGACGGATTCTGGACCGCGCTGGCGGACGACCGCTTTGCCGGGGGAGTGGCCGTGGACGGCCTGGGCCATCCGGAGCTGGGAGCCCGGCTGCGCTGGTTCATCGTGGAGGAGCGTTTCCAGGGCCGGGGCCTGGGCGGCCTGCTGCTGGCCAAGGCCCTGGATTTCTGCCGCGGGGCCGGGCACGGCCGGGTGCATCTCTGGACCTTCCGGGGCCTGGACGGGGCCCGGGCCCTTTATGAGCGCCACGGCTTCGTCCTGCGCCAGGAGCACCCGGCAGCGCCCTGGGGCCCGGAGATCATGGAACAGCTGTTCGTGAAAGAGGATGCGCAAACCGAGAAGGGGGATGCATGAAAGCGTTGCGCGTGGCGGTCCTGGTTCTGGTTTTTCTCCTCCCGGCCGTGTCCGGCCGGGCCGCCGCGGTGGGGGGCTACGCCCTGCCCGACTGGACCGAGGCAGGCGGCAGGCAGCTCGAGCTGAACGGCATTGCCCTGCGCAAGGCCTATTTCTTCAAAGTCTATGTGGCCGGGCTCTACGTGGCCGAGAAGAGCACCGAGGCCCAGGCCGTGCTGGCCGCGGACGCCCCGCGCAAGATGGTCATGCACTTTTTGCGCGACGTGGGCCGCGACGACCTCTGCCAGGGCTGGCGCGACGGGCTTCTGGCCAACACGCCCGCGGCCGGGCCCGAGGTGCGCGCGGCCTTTGACGCGCTCTGCGCCTTCATGCCCAACATCCGCGAGGGCCAGGACATCGTCTTTCTCTACCTGCCGGGCCAGGGTCTTTCCGTGGAGGTGGCGGGCGTCATGAAGGGCGTGCTCGAGGGCGGCAAGGCCACGGCCGACGCGGTGCTGGCCTGCTGGATCGGCGACCATCCCGGCCCGGGCGCTGATTTCCGCAACGCCCTGCTGGGCCGCTGAGCGCATGGAAAGCGCCGCCCCGCTCCTGGCCGGGCTGGCCCCGGACTTCCCGCTCCAGCACGCGGGCAGGGTGGTCACGGACACCGCCCAGTTCATGGACATCGGCTACGGCGATGTGATCCGCGTGGGCGGCCGCCACTACCTCGTGCTGCGCGACGAGGCCGAGCGCCGCTTCGGCCTGGAGGACCCCAAGTTCTGGGTCAAGCGCTGCCGCTGCCTGGAAAACGGCGAACGCCGCATCCTCAAGCTGGAGTTCTTCGAGGAGTTCCCGGTGCGCATCGGGACGTTCGAGGCCCACTGCTACCGCAGCCCGCAGAAGGAGTCGCGCATCCTGGAGATGGTCAAGGGCGACCCCCGCTTCATGCAGGGCGAGACCTGCACGGACGAGGCCGGGCACAACGTGCGCGTGCTGGAGGTGGTGCAGGGCCGCCGCCTGGACACGTTCATCGAGGACCTGCCCGTGGACCACGAGACCTACTTCCGCGAGCACTTCCCGGCCGTCCTGGACAAGTACCTGGGGGCCTGCGAGGCCCTGCGCTTCCTGCACGAGCGCGGGGAGAAGCACGGCGACGTGCGGCGCGACCACATCTTCGTGGAATACCAGGGCGGGGGCTGGCGCTGGATCGACTTCGACTACGCCTTTGACTTCCACGAAAACCCCTTCGGCCTGGACCTCTTCGGCCTGGGCAACATCCTGGTCTTTCTCACGGCCAAGGGCACGCCCACGCCGCTGGACATGCCCGCCGAGGTGGTGGCGGGCCTTTCGCCCGCGGACATGTCCATCGTCTTCGGCAACCGGCTGGTGAACCTGCGCAAGCTCCACCCGTACATCCCCGTGGAGCTGAACCGCGTGCTCCTGCATTTCTCGGCCGGGAGCGAGGTGTTCTACGACTCGGTGGAGGAGCTCACCGGCGACCTGCGGGCCTGCCGCGCATTGCTCTAGGAGGACCCCATGAACGAGAAGCGCATCCTGGTGGCTTTCGACGGCTCGGACAACGCCCTGCGGGCCGTGGACTACGTGGGCCGGGTCCTGGGCGCTGCCCCGGGCTTCCAGGTCCGGCTGCTCTACGTGGAGCGCCTGCCCGAGCGGGACTTCTTCGCCACCGAAGCGGCCTGGAAAGAGGCCTGCGAAACCCAGGCCGCAGGCGTGCGCCAGGCCCTGGCCCGGGCCGAGGCCGCGCTCAAGGCCGCCGGGCTGCCGCCGGATTCAGTGGGCAGCGAATACCTGCCCAGCTGCCGTTCGCCCCAGAACCAGGCGCCCTCGTGCAGCCTGGGCACGAGCATCGCCCGGGACGTGGTGCGGGTCATGGTGGAGGGCGGCTACGGCACCGTGGTCATCGGCCGCCGCGGCGTGTCCAAGGCCGAGGAGTTTTTGTTCGGCAGCGTGTCCACCAAGGTCATGCACTTGGCCAAGGACTGCGCGGTCTGGGTGGTGGCGTGACAGGCCGTTGAAAAAGCCGCGCTGGCGGCGTTGCTGCAAAAACCGCAAACCCTCGCGTAGGAGAGCTACGCGTCGGGCTTGCGGTTTTTTCGCGCCTTGCCCGCGCGCTTTTTGAACGGCCTGCGGGGAAAAAGGCTGTTGCGGCAGACGGTCAGGCGCGAGGCGACGCCCCGCTGCCGCTCATTCGCGCTAGCTCACTCTGGATTTCCGCTCCGGCCAGCCTGCGGCAGCGGGTGTAGGTGGCCCCGTTCTCCACGTCCTTGCTCACCTGGAAGTGCCGGTCCGCCAGGCCCGCCAATTGCGGCCAGTGGGTGATGAGCAGCACCTGCTGCCTGCCTGCCAGGGCCTTGAGCCGTTCGCCCACCTTGGTCAGGGTGTGGCCGCCGATGCCCGCGTCCACCTCGTCGAAGATGAGCGTGGGCAGGTCCCCGGAGCCGCGCAGGCTGGTGAGGGCCAGGAGGAAGCGCGAGAGCTCGCCGCCCGAGGCGATCTTGTCCAGGGGCCGGGGCGGCTGGCCCGGGTTGGGCACCCAGAGGAGCCGGGCGCGGTCCTCGCTGAGCCCGGGGTAGGGCTCGCTGGCCTCGAACTGAAACTCCACCCGGGCGTGCTCGGAAAAGCCCAGGCCGCGCAGCTCGTTCTCCAGGGCCCGGCAGAGCTGTTCCCCGGCCTGGCGGCGGGCGGCGTTGAGCGTGTCCAGCACGGCCTTGAGCCGGGCCGCCGCGGCCGCCTCCTCCTTGTCCAGGCGCTTCAGGTCCAGGCCGCAGGAGTCCAGAAAAGAGAGGTTTTCCGCGATCTCGGTCTGGAGCGCCAGGATCTGCTCCAGGGTCTTGTTCAGCTTGCGCTTGAGCCGGGACAGCTCGTAGAGCCGGGCCTCAATGGCGTCCAGGTCCAGGTCGCCGCCCTGGGCCTCGGCCCGGCGCAGGCGGTTGCCCAGGGCCTGGAGCCGCAGCCGGAACTCCTCCACGGCCTGGCGGTCCTCCTCGAATTCCGGCAGCAGGGCGGACACGGCCTCCATGTCCCGGGCCAGGGCCGCCACCTGCGCGTTGAGCCCGTCCTCGGACCCGAGCATGTCCTGGGCCTCGGCCAGGGCCTTGGCCGTGCGCTCGCGGCCCTGGGACGCGGCCTTTTGCGCCAGCAACTCCTCTTCCTCGCCGGGCTGCGGGTCCACGCGGGCGATCTCGGCCCGCTGGAACTCCAGGAATTCGCGCTGGCGGGAGAGCTCCGCGGTGCGCGCCTCCAGCTCGCGGCGGCGTTCGGCGATGCCGCGCAGGGCGGCCAGGGCCGCGTCGCGCTCCGCCAGCAGGCCCTGGTCCGGCAGGAACCCGTCCAGGACCTGGGCCTGGTACGCGGGCTGCAAAAGTTTCTGCTGGCCGTGCTGGGAGGTGTGGAGCACGAGCTGGGGCCGCAGCTCCAGCACGCTCTCCTGGGAGCCCAGGCGGTCGCCCAGATAGACGCGGGAGCGGCCGGTCTCGGCCGAAAGCTCGCGCCGCAGCACCAGGTCGCCCTCGGGCCGGACGAAGAGCGCCTCCACCACGGCCTTGTCCTTGCCGGGCCGGACCATTTCCGCGCCCATGCGCTCGCCGGTGAGGAAGTCGATGGCCCGCATGATGAAGGACTTGCCCGCCCCGGTCTCGCCGGTGAGCACGTTGAGTCCCCCGGAGAATTCCAGCTCCGCGTCCTCGATGAGGGCCAGGTCCCGGATGCGCAGGAGTTCGAGCATACTGTCCAGGTCCTTAAACGCGGCCCGGGGCGGAATCAAGACCGGCCGGAATCACTGCCGCAGCCTCGGGTCCAGGAGGTCGCGCAGGGATTCGCCGAGCAGGTTGTAGCCGAGCACCGTGAGCAGGATGGCCAGGCCCGGGAACACCGAGAGCCAGGGCGCGATGCCGAGCACCTCCTTGCCCTCCAGGAGCATGTTGCCCCAGGATGGATCGGGCGGCTGCACGCCCAGGCCCAGGAAGCTCAGGGCCGACTCCACCAGGATGGCCCCGGCCACGCCCAGGCTGGCGGAGACCAGCACCGGGGCCAGGGCGTTGGGCAGGATGTGCCGGAGCAGGATGCGCGTCGGCCCGGCCCCGGCCACCCGGGCGGCCAGCACGAAGTCGCGGGACTTGAGCCCCAGGGTCTCGGCCCGCACCAGCCGGGCCACGCCCATCCAGGAGGTCAGGCCGATGACCACCATGATGTTGGTGAGGTTGGGCTCCAGGAAGGCGATGACCGCCAGGATCAGGAAAAAGGACGGGAAGCAGAGCATCACGTCCACCCCGCGCATGACGATCTCGTCGGTGAGCCGCCCGAAATAGCCAGCCACCAGGCCCAGGGCCAGGCCGATGGCCGTGGAGATGCCAACGGCCACGAAGCCCACCCAGAGCGACACGCGGCCGCCCCAGAGCACGCGCGAGAGCACGTCGCGGCCCAGGGCGTCGGTGCCCAGGGGGTGGTTCCAGGAGGGCGGCTGCAGGATGGCCCGCACGTTGATGTCCAGGGGGTCGAAAGGGGCCAGCCAGGGCGCCAGGAGCGAGGCCAGGGACATGACGCCCACCAGGGCCAGGCCCAGCACCAGCAGGCCGTGGCGCGAGAGGAACGAGGGCCGGGTCAGCGGCCTCATGCCGCCTCCCCGGAGGCCTGGCGCACGCGCGGGTCGGCCAGGCCGTAGCCCACGTCGGCCAGGAGGTTGCCCGCCAGGGTGAGCACCGCGCCCAGCACCAGGCTGCCCATGATGAGCGGGTAGTCGCGGCTCATGACCGCCTGGTAGAAGAGCTGGCCCAGGCCGGGCAGGGCGAAGATGGACTCGATGATCACGCTGCCGCCGATGAGCCCGGGCACGGACAGGCCCAGGATGGTGATTACGGGCATGAGGGCGTTGCGCAGGGCGTGGCGGAAGATGACCGTGCGCTCGGGCAGGCCCTTGGCCCGGGCGGTCATAATGTAGTCCTGGCGCAGGACCTCCAGCATGGAGGCGCGCATGAAGCGCGAGAGCCCGGCAAGGGAGCCGAAGGTGTAGATGAAGATGGGCAGGGCCAGATGTCGCAGCAGGTCCAGGGTCTTGCCCCAGAGGGAGAGGTGCGGGAAGTCCAGGGAGGTGATGCCCGAGATGGGCAGCACGGGCCAGGCGATGCCCAGCCAGAGCATGAGCAACAGCGCCAGCCAGAACCCGGGCATGGCGAAGCCGGCGAACACGAGCACGGTCATGGCCCGGTCGAACGGGCCGTTCTGCTTCCAGGCCGAAAGCACGCCGATGGGCACGGCCAGGAGCAGGGTCAGGACCAGGGAGGCCACGTTCATGCCGAAGGTCAGCGGCAGGCGCTCCTCGATCTTGTCCCACACGGGCCGGTTGTCGCCGGACACGGACTGGCCGAAGTCGAAGGTGGCCAGCCGGGCCAGCCAGCGGGCGTACTGCACGTGCACGGGCTGGTCCAGGCCGTAGAGCTTCTCCAGCCGGGCGCGGGCCTCGGGCGTGACCTGGGGGTTCATGGTGGTCTGGAGGTCCGTGGGCGAGCCCGGGGCCAGGTGGATGACCCAGAAGCTGACCACGGTGATGCCCAGGAAGACCACGGCGACCCAGACGGTCTTGAGGAGCAGGCGGCGCAGGATTTTGGGCATGGCTGTCCGGTGTTTGGGGGCCCTGGGCGAGGGCCGGGAATCCCTGGGAACGCTTGTACGCCAAGCGGGCGGCCGAGGCAATGCGCGGTCCGGCGCAAGGCCCTGGAAAAAAAGTGCGCTTTCGTGTTGACAACCCGGGGGCTGTTGGCTAAACACACCTTCTGCCATGCGAGTGGGGCTGTAGCTCAGTTGGGAGAGCGCTTGAATGGCATTCAAGAGGTCAAGAGTTCAATTCTCTTCAGCTCCACCACGAAAGAACAAGGGCTTCGGGTAGTTACCGAGGCCCTTTTTCTTTGCCCAGAGACCGGCATCAGGTTCCGTGTCCGTATATATGTCCGCCGCTTCCGACAAGCCGTTATTATAGGGGGGCAGCCAACTTGAGAACGGGCTGAACACCACAGTTGGGTCGGCGGAATATCGGCGGAATGTAGGCGCGACGCGGGCTATGAGGTATTCGAGCGCGCCGAACCAGGCCAAAAGAACAAGTTGAGAACGGCGGC
>JAWRKD010000070.1:0-14717 GCA_040307135.1 Desulfovibrionaceae bacterium | reverse complement strand
TCTTTTTTGGCCGGAATGTGGCGGCTCAGGAGAGCAGGGCAGGGGCCGCGGCGCGGGCGTTGAACTCGCCGGGCAGGGGACAGAAGGCCGGGGAGTCCGGCGCCATGTCTTTCTGCCAGGAGAGCACGTCGGCCATGGTGGTGCCGTCCAGGGTCCCGAACAGGGCCGCGCTGGCCTCGGCCCACAGCCGCTGGGCCGGGCAGCCCTGGGTGCGCTGGCAGGGCACGCAGCGGCGCCCCGGGTCCGAGCAGTCCGTGAGGGCTCGCTTGCCTTCCAGGACGCGCACCAGATCGCCGGCCGTGATCGCGGACTCCGGGCGGGACAGGAGGATGCCGCCCTTGCAGCCCCGGACGCTCTTGAGAAAGTCGCCGGCCTTGAGCTGGATGATGATCTTCTCCAGATACTTGTGCGAGATGCCCTGCCGCAGGGCGATGTCCGAGACCTTCACCGGGCCATCGGCCTGGTGCATGGCCACGTCGAGAATGATGCGTACGCCGTAGCGGCTGCGGGTGGACAGGTGCATGAGGGGTGCCTCCTGCCGGATGTTTGGGATCAGGGCGATCCGGAGGGGCGGGGCCATCCCGCCCCTCCGGTGTCGGGTCTTGCTTCTACTTCCTGACGTGGCACTCGCCGCAGGCGACGGGGCCCTTCTTCTTTTCCGTGTGACAGGCGATGCACTGCTTGTGGTAGGCCCGCATGAGCGAGGTGCCCTTGTCCGTCTTGACCTTGTGGCATTCGGAGCAGGGCGTGCCCTCGCTGCCCGTGGTCTTGTCCTGGACGCCGTTTTCGCCGCTGTGGTGGCAGACGAGGCAATCCTCGATCTGGGCCTTTTCGTTGTGGGCGTTGTGGTCAAAGGCCACGGCCGGCCGCTGGAGCTTGCCGAAGGCCTCGGACTTGATCTCCTTGAGGTCGTCCTGAGCCATGGCCAGGAAGGCCGGCAGCAGGAGGCACAGGGCCAGCAGGGCGATGCAGATGGTTTTCTTCATGTTCGTTCTCCCCCAGCCCTAGCTCGGCTTTTCCATGCACTCGTAGATGATGTCGCCGAGGAACTTGATGTGCATCTCCAGCTTGTAGCGGTGGACCGTGTCTTCCAGTCCGCCGTGGCAGTTGTGGCACGGGGCGACGATGGTCTTGACCCCCGTGGCCCGCAGTTCCTCGGCTTTGGCCTTGCTTCCGTCCAGCCGGACGTTCTTGAACGGCGGCCCGCAGTTGATCACGCCGCCGCCCGCGGTGCAGCAGAGGTTGTGCTCGCGGTTGGAGGCCGTCTCGATGATCTCGCCGTCGATGAGGAAGCGCACGAGCTCGCGGAGCTTCTCGTGGTGGCCGCGGCCGCGGACCACGTTGCAGGGGTCGTGCACCGTCACCGGGCCGGGGTACTTCTTGGCCAGCTTGATCTTGCCCTGCTTCATGAGTTCCCAGAAGAACTCGATGGAGTGGATGACCGGCACCGGGTACATCTTCCAGGCCACCCAGCGGTTGCCCATGTCATAGACCGAGCGGAAGGCGTGGCCGCACTCGCCCATGACGATGCGCTTGACCTTGAGCTTCTGCGCAGACTCGAAGTGGCGGCGCTTGAGCCGGCCCATCATCTCGAAGTCGCCGGTGAACATGCACATGTCCGAGTTGTCCCAGCCGGGCTCCGAGGGCATGGTCCAGTCCACGCCCGCGGCGTTGAAGATGGCCGCGGCCTGGTAGATGAGCTGGGTGCGGAACTTGGGCTCGGGCGCGATGACCGAGTAGTAGATCTCCGCGCCTTCCTTGTCCAAGGGGATGCGCAGGCCGGGGAACTCCTCGCGGGCCTCGTCCTCCTGCCACTGCAGGGAGTCGATCCACTCGTCTTCCTTGACCCACATCTGGTTGAAGGTGGCCGAATGGCTGTGGGCCGTGTCCTGGATGTACTGCGGCGTGACCCCGAGCTTGTGGCAGATGCGGCGCACCGTGCTCATGATGTAGCCGGTGTCGATGCCCACGGGGCAGAAGTGCACGCAGCGGCGGCACAGGTTGCATTCGGTGTAGGCGATCTGGGCCATGCCGTAGATCTCGTCCGGGCTGACGCGGCCCTTGGTCTTGATGAGCCGGGCCATGGTCTGCTGGACCTTGCCCACGGGCGAGTACGAGGGATCGCCGTCATGGGAGAGGTAGAAGTGGCAGGCCTCGGAGCAGAGCCCGCAGCGCATGCAGATCTCGTTGTAGGCCGCCAGACGCGCGCCGGTCTCGCCCTTGAGCACGGCCTGCACGACCTTTTCGATTTTGTCCTCGGTGAGGCGCTTGACCCCTTCGCGGAGGCCGACGTCCTCGATGAGTCTGTCCTTGATGCCCATGTATTTCCTCCTCCTTCAGGAGATCACCAGTCCTTGACCCTGCGCACGCCGCCGAATTCCGAGCCCATGTAGCTTCTCGTGAACACGGAGAAGAGCATGTGCGAGAGCCGGGTGAATGGGATGGCCGCCAGCATGATCTCGCCGGTCAGGATGTGCAGGACGATCATGACCTGGTAGTTGCCCACCTGGTAGTAGGCCAGAAGCCCGGTGACGAAGGGCAGGGCCGCGATGGCCAGAATGAGCCAGTCCTGGAATCCGCTCACGTAGCGGACTTCCTTCTGGAAGATGCGCCGGGCCGCGAAGACCAGGGCCGCCGCCACCACGATCATGGTCATGATGTTGGTCACGTTCTCGTCGAGCACCGGATAGGTGATCCCGAAGAACTGGTCCCAGAGGGCCACGTGGGCCAGGAGGAAGATGGGCGCGGCCACCAGACAGATGTGGAAGGCGAAGGTGGCCACGGTCATCAGCGGATTCTTCCGCCAGCCCAGGGCGTTGAAGGGAATGAGCCAGTTGATGATGGAGCGCAGGGAGTAGCCCCAGCTCATGTAGGCCATGGAGGCGGCGTCCTTCTTTTTGGCCAGGATGTACATGATGGCCAGCCGATAGACGGAGCCCACAAGGAAGATGCCCCAGGCCAGCCAGGCCAGGGGACCGGTGACCAAGTTGTAGATGTCGTGCATGCCGTCCTCCCTTAGAAGTCCGTGGCCTGGGCCACGATGCGGAGGTATTTGCCGCCGTCGCGGGCGCGGATGAGCACCTTGGCGCCGTCGGGGCTGAAGGAGGGTTCCCAGACCTGCTCGAAGTCCCGCTTGTAGGGCTTGCCGTCCAGGAGCACCGTCTGCCTGCCGCCCCTTTCCACCTTGGCCGCCACGTGCAGCCCGTCGGGGCTGAACGCCGGCTTCCAGGCCATGTCGAACTGGCCGTTCCAGGCCTGTCCGTCCACGACCACCCGCCAGTTGGCGTTGTACTCGTTGGCCAGGGCCGCGGCCCGCTTGCCGTCGGCGGAGAGCACCAGGTCCGTGACCACCGGGAAGGTGGCGGCCCAGGGCTTGGCGTTCACGGCCACGGTGAACTTGCCGTAGCCCGTGGCCACGATGGCGCCGATGGTCTTGCCGTCGCGGCTGAAGTCATGCTGCCAGCACTGGGCGAAGACCGGCTCCCAGATGACCTGGCCGTCCTGGGCCAGGCCCCAGGACCCGGCGATGCGCACCGGCGCCACCACGGCCCCGGAGGCCGGGTTGAAGCGGGGCTCCCAGACGCAGGCGTAGTTCTGTTTCCAGAGTTCGCCGTCCACGGCGATGGAGTAGTCATAGAGGCTCAGGCGCACCTGGGCGGCCACGCGCTGCCCGGCGGCGTCGAAAGTCGGGGTCCAGGCGTTGACGAAGGTCTTGTCCCAGGCCTGGCCGTTCACCGCCACGCTGAACACGCCGCGCTGGAAGGCGGCGATGTCCGCGGCGGCCAGGGACTGCGTCTGGACCACGGCGGCAGAGGACTGACCGTCGCGGCTCAGAGAGAATTCATTGGCGTTCTCGTACAAAGTATCCCACGGCGTTCCATCCACGCAGATGCCGTATCCGCCATCCTGCTGGATGGCCGTGGCGATCACCGCCCCGTCGAGGGAGAAGAGCGGAGTCCACATGAAGGCGTAGCTTTCCGGCCAGGCCTCGCCGTCCACAGCCAGGGTCCATTCCCCGTCCTGCTGCACAATGGCCGTAAGTCGCCCGTCGGGACCGAAACGCGGATGCCAGAGTTTGTCGAACGATGTCTCCCAGGGGACGCCGTTCACGCACATGGTGAATGTTCCGTCCTCCAGGCGGACGGCCGCCCCGAATGTCTCGCCGTCGGGCGCGACATAGGGCTCCTCCTGCCATTCGTGCGGCGCCGGGCAGACGGTGGAGTCCAGCACCACCCGCTCACCAGGCTGCCAGTCCCATGACGACGCGGGGTGCAGCATAGGGCCTCCTTGACTCGCTTGAGGTTGGCGCACCGGTCGAGTTGCGTGACCGGGGCGCGGACACGTCAAAAACGAAAGTTACCACGTTGCATGTATATTACAAGATATTGGGATGCTTTATAATTGCAGCGACACTAACACCTTTTTCGTCTTTTGGAAAGAGGGGGACTTGAAAAAATACGCGAGCGTCAGAATCATGGATTTTTTTACTACGGTTTTGTGTGGGGCAATCCATTCCCGATAAATTTACTACAGTATAAAATATTATCCCGACCAAAATGGTAGTTATTATAGCATGGAGAAAAATGGTGACAATGCGAGAGGATATGATATGGGCTAAATACGAGTCAATTGCTAGACAATGCGGCCGCCGTCCGGGCGCCCGCTGACGGTGGAGGAGTGTTGCGGCATGTGGGGGATTCCGAGACTGGTGCGCCAGAGCCTCACCGCCAAGCTCATCCTCTCCACCGGCATCTGCCTGTTCCTGAGCATCTGTCTGCTCTCCTACATGGCCATCGTGCACCAGGAGGAGCAGCTCATGGGTTACGTGGTGGCCGAGGCCGACCGCCTGGGCACGACCATCAAGCTCGGCACCCACTACGCCATGATGCTCAACTCCCGCGAGGACATCCAGCAGATCATCGGCAACATCGGCCGGCAGAAGAACATCCTGGCCCTGCGCATCTACAACAAGGCCGGGGAGATCAAGTATTCCAACGTGGAACGCGAGATCGACACCCGCACCAACATCGAGGCCGAGGCCTGCTACGTCTGCCACCGCAGCTCCCCGCCCACGTCCACCCTGGATCTGGAGGAGCGCACCCGTATCTTCGAGAGCTGGGACGGCACGCGGCTTCTGGGCATCATCAGCCCGGTCTATAACGAGCCCGGCTGCTCCGAGGGCTGCCACTACCACCCCCCCGACAAGAAGATCCTGGGCGCCATCGACGTGGTGGTCTCCCTGGAGGACCTGGACAAGGAAGTGGTCCTGTTCCGCAACCGGATCATCGCGTTCACCGCTGCGGTCTTCCTGGTCCTGGCCGGGGTCATCTACATCTTCATGCACCGCTTCGTGATCCGGCCCATCCGCAGGCTCATCGTGGGCACCCAGCTCATCGCCAAGGGCGGCCAGTGCTCGCGCATCGACATCGACCACGAGGACGAGATGGGCCAGCTGGCCAAGTCCATCACGGACATGGGCCGGGACATCAGCAACAAGCAGATCGAACTGAACCGCCAGCGCGACGAGTACCAGCATCTTTTCTCCCACGTTCCCTGCATCATCACGGTGCAGGACCGCGACTTCCGGCTCCTGCGCTACAACGCGGAGTTCAAGGAGAAATTCAAGCCCAAGAACGCGGATTTCTGCTACCACGCCTACAAGGGCCGCAACGAGAAGTGCCCCAACTGCCCGGTGGAGCTCACCTTCAAGACCGGCCGCTCCACCTGCAGCGAGGAATCCGGCCCGGACGCCGACGGCCGCATGCGCCACTGGCTGGTGACCGCCTCGCCCATCCGCAACGCCGAGGGCGAGATCGTGGCGGCCATGGAGATGAGCCTGGACATCACTTCGCGCAAGCAGTTGGAGCAGAAGCTCGAGCGCTCCGAGCGCAAGTACCTGGCCATCTTCAAGAACACGCCCAACCCGTTGTTCGTGCTCGACGCCGTGAGCCTCCAGATCCTGGACTGCAACGAGTCCGTGCAGGCCATCTACGGCTTCAGCAAGGAACAGCTGGTGGGCAGCATCTTCCTGAACCTCTGCCGCGAGGAGGACCGCGAGAGCGTGTCCGCGGCCCTGCGCGAATGCCGCCTCCTGGACCGCGTCCGCAACGTGACCCAGGACGGCCGCAGCATCTACGTGACGCTGCGCGTCTCGCCCTCGGAGTACTCGGGGCACAAGGTGCTCCTGGTGACCACCAGCGACATCACCAAGCGCCTGGAGACCGAGCAGCAGCTCATCCAGGCCTCCAAGATGGCCACCCTGGGCGAAATGGCCACGGGCGTGGCCCACGAGCTGAACCAGCCGCTTTCGGTGATCAAGACCGCAAGCAGCTTCATCGCCCGCAAGGTGGAGCGCAAGGAGCCCCTGGCCGAGGACATCCTGGGCACCATGGCCCGGGAGATCGACAGCCACGTGGATCGCGCCACCAGGATCATCAACCATCTGCGGGAGTTCGGCCGCAAGCCCGAGATGAGCATGGGGCCGGTGCAGATCAACGAGGTGCTCACCCGGGCCTTCGACATCTTCAGCCAGCAGCTCAAACTGCGCGAGATCGCCGTGGTCTGGAACCTGGCCGCGGACCTGCCGGCCATCACCGCGGACCCGGGACGGCTGGAGCAGGTCTTCATCAACCTGCTCCTGAACGCCCGCGACGCCATCGAGGACAAGTGGGGCGGGCTGGAGAAGCCCGCCGGGGACAAGCGCATCAGCATCAGCTCGGAGCGCGCCGGGAACATGGTCAAGGTCACGGTGGAGGACACCGGCAAGGGCATCCCGCCCGGCATTCTGGACAAGATCTTCGAGCCCTTCTTCACCACCAAGAAGGTGGGCAAGGGCACGGGCCTGGGGCTGTCCATCAGCTACGGCATCGTCAAGGACTGCGGCGGCGACATCCGGGCCGAATCCCTGGAAGGGGAGTGGACCCGGTTCATCCTGACCTTCCCGGTCTGGCCCGAGGGAGAAGCGCGTGGACATGGATCTGCTGCTGGTGGATGACGAAGAGGGCATCCGCACGGTGCTCTCCCTGTCCTTGGCCGACGCCGGCTACAGGGTTCACACGGCCCGCACCGGCGAGGAGGCCCTGGCCGTGTTCGACCGCGTGCGGCCCTCGCTGGTGCTCACGGACATCAAGATGCCCGGCATGGACGGCATCGAGCTCCTGGAGCGGCTCAAGCGCCGCGACCCCGACGTGGAGGTGATCATGATCACCGGCCACGGCGACATCGATCTGGCCATCCAGAGCATCCAGCGCGAGGCCTCGGACTTCGTCACCAAGCCCATCAACGACGCCATCCTGGGCATCGCGCTCAAGCGCGCCCGGGAGAGGTTGGACATGCGCCGCCGCCTGCGCCGGTACACCACCAACCTGGAACAGCTGGTGGCCGAGAAGACCCGCGAGCTCGTGCGCGCCGAGCGCCTGGCCGCCGCGGGCCAGGCCGCCGCGGGCATGGCCCACGCCATCAAGAACATCGCCGGCGGCCTGGAGGGCTGCATCTTCCTTCTGGAGCAGGGCCTGCGCCAGGACCGGCGCACCTACCTGGAGCAGGGCTGGGAGATGCTCAAGTCCAATGTGGAGAAGATCAAGGACCTTTCCCTGGCCCTGCTGGACTATTCCCGGCCCGAGGAGCTCAGGCCCCGGCCCGTGGACCCGGCCGGGCCTCTGGAGGAGGTGGCCGCGCTCATGCGGCCCCGGGCCGCGAAGCAGGGCGTGGAATTGCGTCTGGAAAAGGCCCCGGACCTGCCCCAGGCTCTGCTGGACCCCGAGGCCATGCACCGCTGTCTGCTCAACCTGGTGGTCAACGCCCTGGACGCCTGCGCCGAAGAGGGCGCGGCCAGGCCCTGCAGCGTGGAGCTGGGCGTGGAGTCCGAGCCCGGCGGAGGGGTGCGCTATGTGGTGCGGGACACGGGTCCGGGCATGGACACCCAGACCATGGACCTGCTCTTCACCCTCTTTTTCAGCACCAAGGGAGGCCATGGCACGGGCCTGGGCCTGGCCGCCAGCCGCAAGATAGTGGAGCAGCACGGCGGCAGCCTGGACGTGGAATCCGAGCCGGGCAAGGGCACGGCCTTTTTCGTGCGTCTGCCTGCGCCTGGGGCCCGGCAGCCGCTGGAGGAATATCCCACCATATGAATCTGATTTTTGGGGGCGGCGGGTCCTTGACGCATATTTTGTTTTGGAATAGGTTGCGCTCATAATATAACAATCTGAAATAACAGTTGCATTTGTTTTTGTGAGGAAAGGCGCAAGGCTCTGTCAGAAAATCATACCGTAATTATCTGGATTTGCTGGCATGGATGAAGTTGAATTGCTGCCCGACGGGCTCATGCTGGAGAAGGGGAGGCCCATCACAGGCGACCCGTTGCCCTACTGCGGCAATTCAACGATGCTTAATCCAGGATTTACACTACGTAGTTTATTTCTCCTCCTGCGCCGCTACCCTGACCTGGTCCGGCTCAACCGGTTCTTCCCGGGCATGCTCGAGCGCTACGACTCCTGGCCAGGGCAGGACTGCCATCCCGCGGGGCTGGACTGGCTCCAGCTCACCCGCACCGTGGAGATGATCGGCTTTCCGGGCAAGCCGCGGCTGGAGATCTACACCGCGTTCCACGGCGTGGCCGGAGGCGAACCCCTGGAGATCAAGTCCTGGCAGGTGGAGAACCTCCTGGACACGCCCGTGCGCCTGGGCGGTCTCAAGCACATCGTCTTCGGCGACAAGGTGAATGTTTTTGTCTTTGAAACGGCATATACGTTGTTTGAGGTACTGGAAGGGATCGGCTGGCAGCTCGCCTTTCACGGTACACCAACCGAGTGCTCCCTAAGGAGGTAGCCTATGTTCGAGAAGATTCTTTTCGCGACCACGGCCTCGCCCACCTGCGACGACGCCGCCAAGGTGGCCTTTGAGCTGTCGCGCAAGAACCGGTCCCAGCTGTCCGTGTTCCATGTGTTCGGCCTGCCCTCCCGCGGCTTCGGCCTGGAGTACCGCGACGTGCGCACCGGCGAGAGGACCGAGGGCGACGAGAATCTGGTGAGCCTGGTCAAGGAGGAGATGGCCCAGTACTACGAGAAGCTGGCCAAGGACCATCCCGCCGTGCAGTACGAGACCCTGGTGGGCGAGCCGCACACCGAGATCCTGCGCAAGGCCCGCAAGGAGGACGTGAACCTCATCATCATGGGCGCGCATACCCGGCCCGAGGACGTGGGCGCCTCCCGGCACCGCGCCATCGCTGGCAGCACCATGCAGAAGGTGGCCAAGTCCGCCCGCTGCCCGGTGCTCATCGTCAGCCGCCCCTGCGTCACCTGCTGGTCGTACTTCGCCAACATCGTCGTGGCCACGGACTTCTCCAAGGCCTCGGACTACGCCTTCCAGTTCGCGCGCAACGTGGCCAGCGACATCGGCTGCACCCTGCACCTCTTCCACGGCGTGGACGTGGGCGAGAACGCCAACCAGGCCTTCATCGAGGCCAGGGTGGCCGAGGCCGAGCGCAGGATGCAGGAGAAGTACGTGGCCAACATGGGCGACTTCGACAACTACAAGGTCGCCATCCGCGAGGGCGCGCCCCACGTGGAGGTGCTCAAGTACGCCCGCGAGGCCAAGGCCGACCTCATCGTCATGGCCCACCACACCCGCGAGGTGGACCCCGAGCAGGCCGTGCTCGGCTCCACCATCGAACAGGTGGTTCTGCGTTCGGCCTGCCCGGTGCTCAGCGTGAACCACCCGGACAAGGTGGACGTGTCGCCCTACGGGCCCGGCGGCCGTGGTTCGGAGAAGGCCGCGGCGTAGGAGTACGGCCGTGGCGCGAAGGACGGTGCTCGTCGTGGACGACGAAATGCACCTGCGGATTTTCATCGGCGCGGTCTTCGAGACCGCCGGCTTCACGCCCGTGCTCGCCCGCGACGGCGAGGACGGCCTGAACAAGGCCCGGTCCCAGCGGCCGGACCTCATCAGCCTGGACCTCATGATGCCCGGAGAAGGGGGCATCAAGATGTTCCGGGAGCTGAAGGCCGACCCCGGGCTCAAGGACGTGCCGGTGATGATCGTCTCGGCCGTGGGCGGGCCCACGTTCGAGCATGCCCTGGAGACCCTGCGGGCCGCCACCGGCGGCCCGCTTCCCGGGCCCGGCGCCTATGTGGAGAAGCCGCCCAAGCCCGAAGCCCTGCTGGCCGCCGCCGAGCGGCTCCTGGGCCGGGGCTGAGGACGGCGGCGAGGGAAAGCACTCTCACCCAAAGGGGGATGTCATGGCGAAGAAGATCATGGTTGTGGACGACGACCCGGCCATCGTGGAGTACCTCGTCTCCGTGTTCAAGGACAACGGGTACGAGACCTGCAGCGCCTCGGACGGCGAACTGGCCATGGGCGTGCTGGAGAAGGAGAAGCCTCAACTCATCACCCTGGACCTGGAGATGCCCAACGAGTGGGGTCCCCGGTTCTACAGGAAGTACACCCAGAAGCCGGAATTCAAGGACATTCCGGTCATCGTCATCAGCGGCCTGGCCGGCATCCACCTGGCCATCCGCAAGGCCGTGGCCACGGTGAACAAGCCGTTTGATCCCCAGGCGGTTGTTCAGATCGTGGAACAGGCCATCGGCAAGCCGTAAGAGAGGGAGGAGCGCCCGTCCGCGGCCCTGAGGGCCCGGTCGGGCTGTGCAGGATTTTCCTACCTTTTTGGTGTGGTTTTCGCTGCCCGGGCCGCTGCGCTGGCGGAATACCCGGGGAGCGGACGGCGGGGCCGACGGCATGATGCAATCCCTTCTGCTCGTGGACGACGAGGACGGCATCCGCAGGGTGGTGGCCATCACCCTGGAGGACATGGGCTACCGCGTCTTCACCGCGGCCAACGGCGAAGAGGCCCTGCGCGTCTTCCGCGAGACCCATCCCCCCATCGTCATCACCGACATCCGCATGCCCGTGCTGGACGGCATCGGGCTTCTGCGCGCCGTGAAGCAGGAGTCTCCGGACACCGAGGTGATCATGATCACCGGCCACGGCGACCTGGACATGGCCATCGAGAGCCTCAAGCTCTCGGCCGCGGACTTCATCAACAAGCCGGTGAGCCCCGAAGTCCTGGAGATCGCCATCCGGCGCGCCACCGAGCGCATCGAGATGCGCGCCAAGATGCGCGAGTACACCACGAACCTGGAGCGCCTGGTGCAGGAGCAGGCCGCGCGCCTGGTGGACTATGAGCGCCAGCAGGCCGCGGGCCAGGTCATGGAGGGGTTGGCCCAGGCCCTGCAAGGGCTGGCCCGGGACTTTTCCGGGGACATCCGTTTCTACAACGATCTGCCGAGCTTCGTCTCCCTGCACGATCGCCAGGGGCGGGTGCTCTCCGTGAACCGCCACTACCGCGAGCGCCTGGGCGACAAGACCGGGAGCAGCAGCGCCTGCGTGTACCGGGACTGGGCCGCCCATCCCGAGGGCAGTCCCGTGGCCCGGACCCTGGCCACGGGCCAGGCCCAGCACAGCCGGGAAGTGGTGCTCTGCGTCAACGGCAACGAGCACCAGGTCATGGTTCATACCGTGCCCATCCGCGGTGGCGGCACGGAGGTGGAGCTGGTCCTGGAGATCGCCGGGGACGTGGGCGAGGTGCAGCGGCTCCAGGAGGAGCTGCGCGCCACCCAGCAGCTCTACCGCCAGCTTTTTGAAGAAGCGCCCTGTTCCATCGCCCTGGTCAATCCGGACCTGACCATCGCCGCGGCCAACCGTCGCTTCCGCCGGGACTTCGGGGAGCAGGGCGGCGCGCTCTGCCACCGGGCCTGCCACGGCCGCGGGGACCCCTGCCCGGAATGCCCGGCCCTGCGCACCTTCAAGGACGGCCTCCAGCACCGGCTGGAGACCCAGTTTCTGACCCTGGACGGCTCGCGCGTGAACGCCCTGGTCTGGACCGCGCCCATCCGCGACGCCCACGACCAGGTGGTGCAGGTCCTGGAGCTGGCCACGGACATCACCGAGGTCCGCCGCCTGCAGGAGCACCTCACCTCTCTGGGCATGCTCATCGCCTCCCTGTCCCATGGCATCAAGGGCCTGCTCACGGCCCTGGACGGGGCCATGTACAAGGTGAACTCCGGCCTGGCCAAGAACGACCAGACCCGCCTCACCGAGGGCTGGGAGGCCACCACCCAGCTGGTGGGCCGCATCAAGGGCATGGTCATGGACATCCTGTTCTGGGCTCGCAAGCGCGACCTGAGCCTCCAGGACATGGCCACCTCGGCCCTGCTGGAGGACGTGGCCAGTTCGGCCCAGGCCAAGGCCGAGAAGGCGGGGGTGCGCTTCCTGCGCGAGCTTTCCGGCGACCTGGGCCGGCTTTCTGCCGACCCCTCGGTGCTCACGCCGGCCCTGGTGAATCTTTTGGAGAACGCGGTGGACGCCTGCGCCATGGACACGGCCAAGACCGACCACCAGGTGGTGCTGCGGGCTTTTCGCCAGGCGGACGAACTGGTAGTGGAGGTGGAGGACAACGGCCAGGGCATGGACCGCGAAACCGTGGACAAGCTCTTCAGCGTGTTCTTTTCCACCAAGGGCTCCAAGGGCACGGGGCTCGGCCTGTTCATCGCCAAGAAGGCCGTGGACCAGCACGGCGGCGACATCCAGGCCTGCTCCGAGCCCGGCAAGGGCAGTCTGTTCCGCGTGTTGCTCCCCCTGGCCGATGCCGGGAGCTGAGTTCTGGAACGATACATCCGCACCCGCGATGGGCTGCGCCTGGTCCTGGACGAGCAGGGCCGGGGCGATCCGCCGCTGCTCTTCATCCACGGCAACAGTTGCGACGCGGCCTTCTGGGCCCCGCAGATGGACCATTTTTCGGCCCGCCACCGGGTCCTGGCCGTGGACCTGCGCGGCCACGGCCGCAGCGACCGTCCCCAGGCCCCTTTTGACTTCAGGATCCTGACCGCGGACCTTTCCCAGGTCTGCAAGGAGCTGGGCCTGCACCAGGTGGTGGCCGTGGGCCATTCCCTGGGCGGCTGCGTGGCCGTGCGCCTGGCCGCCTTCCGGCCGGATCTGGTGGCCGGGGTGGCGGCCCTGGATTCCCGGCTCCTGCCCCCGGCGGACCTGACGCTCTGGTTCCCGGGCCTGCGCGACCGGCTGCGGGCCGAGACCTCGCCCCTGGCGGCGCGGAGCTTTTTCGAGACCATGTTTGAACCCGAGGACGACCCGGCCGTCAAGAACTGGGTCCTGGACCGGGTCAGCGCCGTACCCCGCGACGTGCTCCTGTCCATGGTCGAGCTCTACGCGGACCCGGGCTACGAGCAGGCCCTGCGCGACCTGCGCTGCCCCCTGCTGGCGGTCTCGGCCAGCAAACCCCGGGTGGAGGGCCGCGCCCTGCGCCGGGCGGTCCCCGGCGCGGTCCTGGCCCAGGTGGCCTGCAGCGGCCACTTCATCACCCTGGAGGTGCCGGAGCAGGTGAACGCCATGCTCGAGCGCTTCCTGCGCATCAAGCTGGGCTGCGCCTGAGGCCTGCGTCGAATCCCGATCGCCCCAGAATACATTGATATCATTGGACCCGGGTCCTTGACCCGGCCTCCCGGAGGGCGCATCATATCAACATGCCGACAGGAGGCGGCCGGTTCATGACGGCTCCGGGTGCGAGAGTGTTCAGCGGATGCGTGGCCCTGGCCCTGCACGGGCTGCTCTTGGCCGCGCTTGGCTTCGCCCTGCGCACGCCCTGGCATTTCCCGCCGCTGCGGCCGCTCATCGAGCTGGACCTGAGCGAGACCGTGCGCGAGACCTTGCCCGCGCCTCTCCCTGTGCCCGCCAAGGCCGCGCCCCCCTCCGCCGAGACGCCCCGGATCATGGAGGTGCGCAGGAAGCCCCAGGCCACGCCGTCTCCTCCGCCTCCGCCGCGCGGGGCCAAATTCACGGCCCGGCCGCCCGAGGCCGCGTCCGCTCCGCCCCAGGCCCAGGCCGCGGCGCCTGCCGGTCCCCCGCCCAAGCCCATCAGCGAACACAAGGACGAGGCCTGGAAGAACGACGACCCCGAGCTGGAGGCCTTTGCCCAGAGCGGCGGCAACGTGGAGAACGAGGCCCCGGACTACCTCAAACACGGGGCCGAGAGCCGCTTCGGCCACGTGCTCGGCTACTACACCTACACCATCGAACAGTATGTGGGGCAGTACGCCTACGGCGACGGCGACACCGTGAGCATCATAGACGCCCGGGATACGCCCTACGGCCGCCTCCTGTTCTACGACTCGCGCACGGGCATTTTCCGCGATCTGAAGCAATTCGGCCGCTACATCTATTCTTACGGCCCGGCCTTCGGCCAGGACGAGCCCGTGGTGGGCTCCCTGGTGTTCCTGGCCAACGGCGACGACATCAGCCGCATCCTCTGGATGCACGGGGGCAAGGAGGCGGCACAATTCCCCAACAAGATCTTTTTTGCGGAGAAGTCCGTGACCTTTTCCCGCGGGGCCACGGATCTGGCGGGCACCCTGATCCTGCCGCCGGGCGAGGGGCCGTTCCCGGCCGTGGTCTGGGTGGCGGGCGGGGTCTGCGCCCCGCGCAAGCTGGCCGAAGGCCTGGCCCGGCAGTTGGCCGGGCAGAACGTGGCCGTGCTTCTCTTCGATCCGCGCGGTTGTGGACAGAGCGAGGGCGAGGCTGGCAGCGACAAGGATTTGGCCCGGGACGCCCTGGCCGCCGTGGCCTTTCTGCGCAAGCAGCCCCGGATCGACCCTGGCCGGGTGGGGCTCTTCGCCCGCGACGCAGGCGTGAACGCGGCCCTGGAGGCC
>JAWRKD010000069.1:0-4249 GCA_040307135.1 Desulfovibrionaceae bacterium | reverse complement strand
CCCCCCCCCCCCCCCCCCCCCCCCCCCCCCCCCCCCCCCCCCCCCCCCCCCCCCCCCCCCCCCCCCCCCCCCCCCCCCCCCCCCCCCCCCCCCCCCCCCCCCCCCCGCCGGAGGCTGGTCTTTTCCTAGCCCGCGCGCAGGCGGTCCACCAGGGCCTTGAGTTCTGCGGCCAAACGCACGAGATCCTCGATGGAGCGGGAGGCCTCGGCCATGCCCTGGGCGGTTTCGGCGGTGAGCCGGTTCACGTCCTCCACGGAGCGGGTGATCTCCTCGCTGGCCGCGGACTGTTCCTCGCTGGCGGTGGCGATGGAGCGCACCTGGTCCGCGGCCTCCTGCACGCGGGTGACGATGCGGGCCAGGGAGTCGCCGGAGCTGTTCACCAGGCCGGTGGCCTGCTGCACGGCCTCGGCGGCCTGGTCCACGCCCTGGCGGTTGCGCTCGGCCCCGGACTGGATGGAGGCCACGGCGTCGCTCACTTCCTTGGTGGCGGTCATGGTCTTTTCGGCCAGCTTGCGCACCTCGTCGGCCACCACGGCGAAGCCGCGGCCCGCGTCGCCCGCGCGGGCGGCCTCGATGGCCGCGTTGAGCGCCAGCAGGTTGGTCTGGTCCGCGATGTCGTTGATCACGCTGACGATGCGGCCGATGGCCTCGGCCTGTCCGGCCAGGGTCTCCATGTCGGCCTTGAGCCCGTCGGCCAGCTCGTGCACGCGGTTCATGGCGCTCACGGAGCGGCGCACGATGTCCTCGCCTTCGGCCGCGGTCCTGCGGGTCTCGTCGGCGGCGGCGGCGGCCAGTTCGGCGTTGCGGGCCACCTCCATGACCGTGGAGTTCATCTCCTCCATGGCCGTGGCGGTCTCCTCGGTGCGCTGGCGCTGGCTTTCCGTGGCGCGGGAGACCTCGCGCACCTGGCCGGAGAGGGCTTCCGAGGCCTGGGACAGGCCGTTCACCGCGGTCTCCACGCTGGCCGCGGCCTCCAGCATGCCCTGGCGCCTGGCCTGTTCGGCCTGGGAACGGGCCTCCTCGGCCTGACGGGTGGCCACCTGGGCGCGTTCGGTCTCCTCCCGGCTCTTCTGGGCCAGCTGGGCCGACTCGCGGACCTTGTCCTTGAGGCTTGCGACCATGTCCTGCATGTGCCGCTGGAGCACGCCCATCTCGCCGGAGAAGGCGGCGGTCATGCGGGCCTCCAGGTCGCCCTGGGCCACGGTGTTGAAGTAGCGGACCAGCGCGCCCAGGGGGCGGCCGATGTTGCGGCGCAGGAGCACGGCCGAAATGACGCCGAAGAGGGCCACGAAGAACAGGCCGAAGCCCAGGGCGCGGCCCACCATGGCGGAGACCGTGACGCGCATCCCGGTCTTCTGGGCCGCGGCCGCGGCGTCGATGTTGTCCACGTAGGCGCCCATGCCCACGACCCAGCCCCAGGGCTCGAAGAGCCTGACGTAGGAGAGCTTGGGGTAGCGTTCCTCGGTGGCCCCGCCGCCGGGCTTGGGCTTGGGCCAGAGGTAGGTGACGTAGCCTTCGCCGCCCTGGCGCACCACCTCGACCATGGCCGCGAAGAGGTTCTTCTTGCCGCCCAGGTCCGTGACCGGGCCCTTGGCCCCGGCCTGGGCCTGGGTGGCGCAGTTGTAGGCCGGGTCGTCCAGGAGCTTGCCGTCCAGGGCCGGGGAGGTGGGGTGCATGATCATGCGCGGCGCGGGCAGGCTGGTGTCGTTGACCCAGAAGTAGTTGCCGTCCGGCAGGCGCATGCGGGCCAGCTGGGCCAGAGCCTGGCGCTGCATGTCCGCGGTGATGTCCTCGATCCAGGCCCCGGAGCCGAAGATCCAGCCCAGCTCGGGCAGCAGGCGCACGTAGGAGATCTTGGGCTTGGGCTCCTTTTCCCCGGGCTTGGCCCACCAGTAGTCCACCATGCCCTCGCCGCCGCCCTTCTTCACGGCCTCGACCATCTCCACGAACAGGGCCTTGCCCTTGGGATCCTTGTTCTGGCGGAGGTCCTGGCCGTTCAGGTCGGACCGGACGGGGTGCAGGACCATGGCCGGGGTCTGGTCGTTGATCCAGACGTAGTTTCCCTCGTCGAAGCGCACCGCGGCCAC
Source organism: Desulfovibrionaceae bacterium (assembly GCA_040307135.1). Classification (GTDB taxonomy): domain Bacteria; phylum Desulfobacterota; class Desulfovibrionia; order Desulfovibrionales; family Desulfovibrionaceae; genus Aminidesulfovibrio. Next base: position 2,162 of record JAWRKD010000069.1, on the reverse strand, counting down.
CTGGCGCTTGATGATCTCCTCGGCCTCGGCCCGGGGATGGGCCTTGAGCGTGGCCTCGGCCTGGCTGACCAGGGCGTCCACCACCTTCTTGAGCTCGCGCATCTTCTCGCGCTTGAGCCCGTCCAGGTCCTGGGATCGGCGGTAGTAGGAGTCCACCACCGTGACGGCCAGGCCGGTGAGGTTGAGCAGACGCTCCTTTTCCGAGGCCATGGTGTCCTCGCGGAACTGCTCGCCGCGATCCTCGGCGAAGCGGAACACGGACCAGGAGAAATAGCCCAGGATGGCCGCTCCCTGGAGCGCCAGGGCCAGGACGACCACGGCGGTGACCTTGAAGGCGGTGGAACGCAACAGATCTCGCAACATGACTCCCCCCCTGCTTTCGGGCCCGCGCTGATGCGGAGCCCGGAAGAATTCCAATATAAAATAAGTACCCACCCCGGGTGGAGTCAAACAGGAAAGCCCCCCGCCACGATGATTATCACACCGCCGCGCCGAACCCTGGATTCTCAGGCTCCCCTGGGGTAGAATGCGCCATGCGCCGGACGGCCCTTTTCCTGTTTTTCCTGCTCGTCCTGCTCCTGCCTGGGCAGGCCGCGGGCTTTCCGGCCGTGTTGGAGCGGGCCGCGGACGGCGATTCCCTGTACGTGCGGCTCCAGGACGGCCGCAGCGAGGAGGTCCGGCTCATCGGCCTGGACACGCCGGAGCTGGCCCAGGAATGGGGCGGACAGGCCCGGGAGTTCAGCGAAAGCTTCTGCCGCGGCGGCCGTCTGGAGCTGGCCCTGGACCGGGAGCAGCGGGACCGCTACGGCCGCCTGCTGGCCTATGTCTGGCGCGACGGGCGGATGCTCAACGAGGCCCTGCTCCAGGCCGGGCTGGCCGTGACCCTGCCCATCAAGCCGAACACGGCCTTCGCCCGCCGCTTCCGCCAGGCCCAGGAGCAGGCCCAGGCCGGGCTCCGGGGGTTCTGGGCCCAGGGCGGGCTTGAAATGAGCCCCTCGCGCTTCCGCAAACTCCATCCCAGAAAATAACGCCCGCCCGGCAACCCGTGACAATCGCGGGCGAATCAGGTAGTCTGCCCGCAGCGTGTGACCCACAGCAGTCGGAGGAAACCCATGATGCGCAAAATCCTGGCCTGGACCGCCGTCCTGGCCGCCCTCGTCTCCCTGGCCGCCTGCGGCACGGGCCGGGTGGTTCCCCTGGAGTACTATACCGCCCAGATCACCCCGCCGCGGTGCTCCTCGCCCGTGGTGGTGCACGCCTTCACCGACGCCCGCGGCACCCAGGCCATCGGCACCACCAAGGACGGCCAGAGCTTCCTGGCCGATCCCAGCGTGCCCGTGGCCGAATGGGTCGGCTACGCCCTGTATCAGGAACTCAAGGCCAACGGCTGCCAGGCCCAGTACCAGACCGTGAGCGAAGGCTCGCCCAGCCCGATCATCAAGGGCGAGGTGGTCTCCGTGGACCTCAAGCAGAAGGACTCCACCAATTACACCTGCGCCGTGAAGATCCGCCTCACCGTGGTCAAGAACGGCAGCGAGGTCATGGTCCAGCAGTTCGGCAGCGAGGTGGAGAAGGTCTATGTGCCTTCCTCGGACAATCCCAAGAAGATCCTCACGGAGTGTCTCCAGGTCCTCATGGGCGAGGTCATGGAGACGCTCCTGCCCAAGATCAAGACGCTCTAGCCTCTAGGAGGACGCCATGACCGCGATGCTCGAATCCCGCGCCATGAAACAGCTGGCCGTGCTCATGGTCCTGATCATGGGACTGTTGAGCCTGGCGCCCCGCGCCGAGGCCGGGTTCGTGGCCTCCCAGGCCCTGCAGACGCGCAACGAGGACACCGCCACGGTGGAGCGCGTGCTTCAGAACAAGGTGGTCAAGCAGCGGCTCCAGGAGATGGGCTACTCCGACCAGGAGGTGCGCCAGCGCCTGGCCTCGCTCTCGGACCAGGAGCTGAACCAGCTGGCCGGCCGCATCAACACCCTGGCCCCGGCGGGCGACGCCTTCGGCTTCGTCATCGGCCTGCTGATCGTGGCCATCCTGGTGGTGGTCCTGCTCATCCTGGCCGACAAGCGGGTGAGCATCCATTAGCCGCCCGGCCCTTTCCGGCGCCTGTCCCGGCCGCCGCGCCGTGTCCGCCCTGGCGGCGGTCCTCGCGGCGGCCG
>JAWRKD010000068.1:0-57572 GCA_040307135.1 Desulfovibrionaceae bacterium | reverse complement strand
GGGGGGGGCCCCGCATCCCGGCCCTCCTGGGACATCCATGGAATATTTCATCCAGCAGCTCATCAACGGGATCACCCTGGGCGGGGTCTATGCCCTGGTGGCCCTGGGCTACACCATGGTCTATGGGATCATCCAGCTCATCAACTTCGCCCACGGCGAGTTCTTCGCCGCGGGCGGCTACATGGGCGTGATCCTCATCTCCTGGCTGGCGGCCCAGGGCGTGCCCCCGGCGGTCTGCCTGGTCCTGTCCCTGGGCCTGACCATGGCCTACTGCGCGCTCCTGGCCACGGCCGTGGAGCAGGTGGCCTACCGCCCCCTGCGCCAGTCCTCGCGGCTCTCCGTGCTCCTCTCGGCCCTCGGCATGTCCATCTTCCTCCAGAACGGGCTCATGCTCACCCAGGGCGTGTACGACCGCGCCTATCCCACGGAGATCACCCGCGGCGGCCTGCACTTCGGCATGGTCACCCTCTCCTACATGCAGATCCTCATCGTGGCGGTCACGGCCGTGCTGCTCGTGGGCCTGAACGCCCTGGTCTTCAGGACGCGCATCGGCAAAGCCATGCGCGCCACGGCCCAGGACAAGACCATGAGCGCCCTGGTGGGCATCAATTCCGGCCGCATCATCTCCCTCACCTTCGCCGTGGGCGCGGGCCTGGCCGCGGCCGCGGGCATCATGGTGGGGCTCTACTACGGCTCGGTGCGCTACGACATGGGCTTCGTGCCCGGGATCAAGGCCTTCGCCGCCGCGGTGCTGGGCGGCATCGGCAACATCACCGGGGCCATGCTCGGCGGCTTCATCATCGGCATGGTGGAGATCATGGCCGCCGGCTACCTGTCCAGCGAGTACAAGGACGTCTTCGCCTTCATCATCCTCATCGCCGTGCTCTATTTCATGCCCACGGGCATCATGGGAGAGAACGTTGACGACACTCGGGTCTAGGCGGCGCTGGGCCGGGTTCGCCATCGGCCTGGTCTGGTTCTTCTTCCTGCTCTGGCCGCTCATGGGCATCAAGCCCGGCGGCCTGGAGTTCCTGCCCGCGCTGCTCGTCTGGGCGCGCATCGCCGTGGCCGCGCTGTTCGTCTTCGTGCTCTGGCTGCTCAAACAGCAGGGGGCCCTGGGCCTCCTGGAGCGTCCGGCCGCGCGCCTGGGCGGCTCGCTCTCCGGCGCGGCCCGGGCCGTGCCCCGGGGCCTCTGGATCGCGGCCGTGCTGGCCGCGGCCTTCTGCCTGCCGTTCTTCGCCGAGCGCTACGCCCTGGACGTGGTCATCAACGTGCTGGTCTATGTCTGCCTGGGCCTGGGGCTGAACGTGGTGGTGGGCCTGGCCGGCCTGCTGGACCTGGGCTACATCGCCTTCTACGGCGTGGGGGCCTACACCTACGCCCTGCTTTCCGTGCACTTCGGCCTGTCCTTCTGGCTCTGCCTGCCCCTGGCCGCGGTCTTCGCCGCGGTGGCGGGCTGCGTCATCGGCTACCCCACGCTGCGCATGCGCGGGGACTACCTGGCCATCGTCACCCTGGGCTTCGGCGAGATCGTGCGCCTGGTGCTCAACAACTGGATGAGCCTGACCAACGGCCCCAACGGCATCCTGGGCATCAAGCCGCCCGCGCTGCCCTGGCTGGTGGACGGCCATTGGCGGATGCTCGAGCTGCGCGCCCTGGGCGGGCTGTACTACGTGATCCTGGGCCTGGCCGCGTTCACCGTGCTGGCGGTCTATCGCCTGAACCATTCGCGCATCGGCAGGGCCTTCGAGGCCGTGCGCGAGGACGAGACCGCGGCCCAGCTCATGGGCGTGAACACCTTCGCCATCAAGCTCCTGGCCTACGCCATGGGCGCCATCTTCGGCGGCCTGGCCGGGGCCTTTTTCGCCGGACGGATGCGCTTCGTCTCGCCCGAGTCCTTCACCTTCATGGAGTCGGCCATGGTCCTGGCCATGGTGGTGCTGGGCGGCATGGGCTCCATTCCGGGCGTGATCCTGGGCTCACTCGCCCTCATCGCCCTGCCCGAGGTCTTCCGCGGCTTCGAACTCTATCGCATGCTCGTGTTCGGCGGGGTCATGGCCGTGATGATGATCCTCAAGCCCAGGGGACTCTGGCCCGCCAGGCGCGTGGGCCAGCGTTCCGAGGAACGGGGGCGCGGATGAGCGAGCCCATCCTCGAACTCCGGGGCGTGTGCGCGGGCTACGGCAACATCCAGGCCCTGCGCGAGGTCAGCCTCAAGGTCATGCCCGGCGAGATCGTGACCATCATCGGGGCCAACGGCGCGGGCAAGAGCACCACGCTCATGACCATCTGCAACGTGGTGCGCGCCACGTCGGGCCAGGTCTTCTACCAGGGCCGGGACATCACGGGCCTGTCCGCGGACAAGCTGCCCGGCCGGGGCCTGTGCCAGGTGCCCGAGGGCCGGCGCATCTTCCCCCGGCTCACGGTGCAGGAGAACCTGGAGATGGGCGCGTTTTTGCGCAAGGACGCCGCGCGCATCGAGTTCGACCTGGACAAGGTCTTCACCTACTTCCCGGTGCTCAAGGAGCGGCGCAAGCAGCCCGGCGGCACGCTCTCCGGCGGCGAGCAGCAGATGCTGGCCGTGGGCCGCGCGCTCATGACCCGGCCCCGGCTCCTGCTCCTGGACGAGCCCTCGCTCGGCCTGGCCCCGCTCATCGTGCAGCGCATCTTCTCCATCATCCGGACCATCAACCAGGAAGAGGACGTGACCGTGCTCCTGGTGGAGCAGAACGCCAACCTGGCGCTCCAGACGGCCTCGCGCGGCTACGTGCTGGAAACCGGCTCCGTGGTCCTGGAAGACACCTCGGCCAACCTCCTGGCCAACCCGGACATCCGCAAGGCGTATTTGGGCGAGTAGCTCCCTGCGGGAGCGTGACGAAAGGCGGGGGAGGGGGTCAGCCCTTCTGGGAAACGCTGCGCTTCAGATCCCCCAGCAGCCTCTCCACATCCAGCCCGTGTAATCGCGCCGCGTTTTCGATGGTCTCGAAGAGCGCCTCGCACAGGATGCAGACCCCTGCGGCCTCGCCATGGGCGCGGAACACGGCCTCGGTCTCGGGATGGGCGGCCACGGTGTCCAGGAGCGTGGCTGTGGGGTCGATGCTCATGCGCTGGCCAGGACCTGCGCCAGGGCTTCGGGAATGCGCGCCACGATCTCTCCGATGTGCGAGGCCGGGGTGGGCCGGGCCAGCATCCCGGCCAGGCGGTTGGCCCGCGCCGCCAGCAGGCAGGCCTCGGGCACGTCGCGGCCGGAATCCAGGAGCGCGCAGGCCAGGCCCGTGAGGGTGTCGCCCGTGCCGCCCATGGCCTCCAGGGCCTCCACCACAGGGCCGTCGATCTCGTGCAGGACCTCGCCTCCGCGCGCCACCCGGTCCACGCCGCCCTTGACCAGCATGTGCCGGGCCGCCCCGCCCGTGGCCGCGGCCCGGGCGATGAGTTCCGGGGCGCGGGCCTCCTCGGCCAGGAGGAAGCCCCGGGCGTAGAACGGGTGCGGCGCGCGCTCGTCGGCCAGGAAGGCCAGTTCCCCGGCGTCCGGGGTGAACAGGTCGTACTCCGCGGCCTGGCCGCTCATCTTGGCCGCGTACATGAAGCCCGCGTCGGCCACGAGCCGGGGCAGGGGCTGCAGGGACTGGGCCGCGAAGAGCACCTTGGCGTGCCAGTCCACGTCCGGCAGGAAATAGTGGAACACCAGCACCGAGGCCGGGGTGGCGGGCAGGCGGCGCACGAGGTGGGCGTAGAGCAGGCGGGAGCCGTGGCCCGGGCCGGTGTCGCCCACCAGGAAGGCGTGGGGGCATTCGCGGCCCAGGACGCGGGCCGCGGCGCAGGCCGAGGCCAGCAGGGCCGGGGTGCCGCGGTCCAGGTCCAGGTCCACGCCGTCCACGCGCAGGCGGCCGTCTTCCAGGTCGGCAACCCCCTCCAGCACCGGCAGGTGGGCCAGGGGCACGGTTCCGGCTACCGCGAGCATCGGCGCAGCATCTCCTCGAAGGCCAGGTCCAGGGCGTAGCCGCAGAGCGTGTGGCCCAGGTCGCGCGGCCTGGGGGCCGCGTCCAGGGTCTTGCCCGTGAGCTCCCGGGCCAGCCAGGGCACGTCCGGGCAGCCCCCGCCTGAGACGTTCACGATGACGCGGGTGCGCTTGTCCACGGTGAGCTTCATGTTGGCGGCGCGGACCATGAGCCAGTCCCCGAAGTCCTTGACCAGGTAGAGGCTCACGGGCTCCAGCAGGGGACCGGCCGCGGGCGCGGCCGAAAGCGGCGCGAGCCCGGCGCGCTTCATCTCGCGCAGCACGCGGAGCTGGTCGGCCAGGGCGAAGACCACCACCAGGTCGCAGCCGGTGCGCAGTTCGGGCGGCGGCCCCTGGACGCTCACGGCCAGCCCCGCCTTCCTGAGCGCGGCCTCGGCCCGGAGCACCTCGCCGGTGTTCTCGAACACGAGCAGGCCGCGGTCGGCGCGGGCCTGGTCCGGCTTGCCGAACCAGGCCCGCATCCGTTGCATCAGGCTCATTTGCTCAGGATCAGACGGTATTCGCCGGGGGCGGAGTCCTGGACCTGCACGGCCCAGCCCTTGGAGGCCGCGGCGCGGCTCACGTTTTCCTTGGAGGCCTCGGTGTCCACCAGGACCTCGAGGCTGCCCGAGCCCAGGCGGTTCATGGCCGCCAGGGCGTCCAGCACGGGCTGGGGACAGGACAGTCCGCGCGCGTCGATGATCTCGGCCATGGCTTACGCTCCTTGGGTCCGGTTTCTCATGAACAGGCCGATGCCCAGACAGAAGACCATGCCCACGACCCAGGCCTCCAGGCCGTGCGGGCCCAGGCCTTTGGGCGAGCTGGCCAGGCCGAAGTTGTGGGCGAAGGCCGCGCCCACGATCATGCCCAGGACAAAGACCCCGGCGTCGCCGTCGCCTTCCCCGGCCATGAACAGCTGGCGGCCCGGGCAGCCGCCGGCCAGGGCGAAGGCCAGCCCGGCCAGGACCATGCCCAGGAAGTTCCAGACCTGGGCCGTGTGGGCCACGGGCTGGCCCTCGACGCCCGGATGGAACTGGCCCAGGGCCAAGTTGACCACAAAGGCCGCCGCCACCAGGGCCAGGACGCCGGTGAGCAGGTGGATCTGGCGGAACAAGAGCAGGTCGCGGAACGCGCCCATGGTGCAGAACCGGCTGCGCTGGGCCAGGGCCCCGATGGCCAGGCCCGCGGCCAGGGACAGCAGGAGCGGGGCGTGCTGCGCGCCCGGGCCCTTGAGGCTGTAGAAGAGCACGCCGCTGGCGGGCTCGTTCTCCACCTGGGGGTAGATGAGCATGAGGCCCAGGAACAGGACCATGAGCAGGGGCAGGAGCAGGCCCGCCACGGCCGGGGTCTTCTGGCTGCGGCCCAGGGTGAATCCGGCGCGCAAAAAGCGTGTGCCGAGCCAGATGCCCGCCACCAGGCCGAGGATGCCGGCGATGGCGTTGCCGTCGCCCCCGGCCAGGCGCAGCAGGGCGCGCCAGGGGCAGCCCAGGAAGATGAGCGCGCCGATCATGGCGAACACGCCCAGCAGGAAGCGCACCAGGGGCGCGGACCCGGCCCGCGGCCGGAAGTCGCGGGCGGCCAGGGCCGCGAAGAGCGAGCCGAGCACGAAGCCGATGATCTCGGGCCGCATGTACTGGACCACGTCGGCCCGGTGCAGGCCCAGGGCCCCGGCCATGTCCCGCTCGAAGCAGGCCACGCACACGCCCATGTTGCCCGGGTTGCCCCAGAACTGGAGCAGCGGGGCCAGGACGCCGATGGCCAGGCCAACCACCACGATACCCCATTTGCCGGCAAAGAAATTCTTCACAGCCTCCCTCCGGTTGCGCGGTTGCGGATCGGCCCGGAAAATCTCCGGGCATTCTTTCCTAACTACAATTTTGGCGGGAGGAGCAAATTGAAAATGCCGATGCAAATTGAATGATTACAATGGAATTCCGGATAGATGCCAAAACGGGAGTAGGTCGGATTTACTGTCCGCGGGCGTCGTTGAGCAGGTCCTGGATGCTCACGGAGTCGAGCTTGTCCATCATGGCCTGGGCGGCCTCGATCCAGATGCCCCGGGTCATGCACTGGCCCGCGGCCGTGCATTCGCCGCAGTCGCTGCAGGGGGCCAGGGTCTCGTTCTTCTCCAGGGCGCGCACGATGTCCCCGGCCGTGATGCGCGAGGCCGGACGGGCCAGGGCGTGGCCGCCGCCCACGCCCCTGCGGCTGGTGATGAGCCCGGCCTTCTTGAGCTCGTTGATGAGCTTCTCCAGGTACTTCTCGGAGATGCCCTGGCGCTGGGCGATGTCCGAGATGGGCACGGGGCCTTTCTGGCCGTGCAGGGCGATGTCCAGGACCATGCGGGTGGCGTAACGGCTCTTGGTGGTGATGCGCATGGGCTACCCCAGGACCTCGCGCACCGCGCGCAGAAGCGTGGCGGGGTCCGCGGGTTTGTTGAGCACGGCCCGGGCCCCGGGCACGGCGTGGCGGGCCTGGCCCATGCCGCTGACCACGATGACCGGCGGCGGGGTCAGGCCTTCGCGTTCCAGGCTCTGCAGGAAGCGCGGACCCCAGGCCTTGGGCATGGCGATGTCCAGGGTCACCAGGTCCGGGCGCTCGTCGCGGCAACGGGCCAGGGCCTCCTCGCCGTCGCCGGCCGAGCAGGTGTCGTAGCCGTTCTCCCGGAACAGGGCCGTGAAGAAGGCGACGATGCCCGGGTCGTCGTCGATGATGAGGATCTTTTTCCTGGCAGTTGCCGCGGAGGGGGCCATGGCGTGCCTGCGGGGGGCGCCCCCGCCGCCGCGTTCGGGTCCGGCGGCGGGGGCGGTGGCCCGCTGGGGGCTGGTGCTCAGCCTATTCTTCATCTTCCTTGGGCTTGAGATGGTCCGGGACGATGGCCATCTTGATGACGAGAGGCTTGAGGAAGGACCAGCGGATGCCGATCTTGTACTCTTCCTCCAGGTCGCGGATGGCGTCCCAGCAGTTGTGGCAGGGGGCGATGACCAGCTTGGCGCCGGTGGCCAGGATCTGGTCGCGCTTCTTCCTGAGCGCCATGTTGCGCTGGGGCCGGTACAGGCCCACGCCGTTGAAGCCGCCGCCGCCGCCGCAGCAGTAGTTGTGCTCCATGTTCGGCGTCATCTCGATGAAGTAGCCCGGCTCCACGATGTAGCTCATGATCTCGCGGGTGATCAGGGCCAGGCCGTGGTTGCGCACGTAGTTGCAGGAGTCCTGGAGCGTCACCGGCTCCTTGATGCGCTTGGCCGGGTCGATCTTGATCTTGCCGGTGCGCAGGGCCTCGGCCAGCCACTCCACGTAGTGGATGTAGGGGGCCGGGGGCTGGCCGTCCGGACGTCCGGCCCAGTAGGGGCCTTCCACCACGGTGCCGCGGTGGGCGTGGCCGCATTCCGTGCCGATGACGCGCTTGGGCTTGAGCCGCTCGATGGCCGAATAGACGTTGAGCACCTGCTGCTTGCAGCCTTCCCAGTCGCCCGCGAACATGGTCAGCGAGGTCTGCTCCCAGCCCTCGGAGGGCACGGTCCAGTTCTCGCCCGCCAGGTGGAAGAGGATGGCGGCCTCGGCCAGGTCCTCGGGATAGTGCTTGGGCTCGCGGGCGTTGCAGGTGTACATGATGTCCGCGCCTTCCTTGTCCACCGGGATTTCCAGGCCCGGCCACTCCTCGGAGTTCTCCTCGGCCATCCACTCGCAGGTCTCCACCCAGTCCTCGGTGGTCACGTCCATCTGGGCGTGGAAGATGCGGTGCATGCCGGAGCCGATCTTGAGCTCCCACGGCACGAAGCCCTGGGAGAAGAGCAGGCCGCGCAGGTAGCCGAACATGATGCCCATGTCGATGCCGTAGGGGCAGTACATGCCGCAGCGGTTGCAGCAGGTGCACTTGGACCAGGCGGTCTCCATGGCCATGAGCATGAAGGCGTTGTCCACGTCGCCGTTGCGCTTGACGATCTCGCCCAGCGTGGACTGGATCTTGTACGCCGGGACCTGCTTGGGGTCGCGGCCGTTGACCGTGTAGAGGAAGCAGGAGTCGGCGCAGAGGCCGCAGTGGGCGCACATGTCGAGCCAGGTCTTGGTGCGGGACTTGAGGCTCGCTTTCAGGCTGTTGCGCAGCTTCTCCTTGTCCACCTCGAGGCTCTTCATCTCCTCGTAGTAGATGCGGCCGCGGGTGTCGGCCAGGAGCGCGTCGAGCTGCTCCTTGGTGGTCACGGGCTGCTTGTTGCAGAGCTTGCCTTCGGGCATATCCGTTCTCCTTGCGAGATCAGGGTCTCGTGGTTACCAGGGCATGTTCCGGCCCTTGCGGCCGCCGCGCTTGATGCCGAAGTCCATGCCGAGCTGGGCCCGGGTCAGGAAGAATCCGACCACGTGGTACAGCTTGGTGAAGGGAATGGACACCAGGAGCAGTTCGCCCGTGAGGATGTGGGCCATGATCCAGAACTGGTAGTCGCCCCAGTGCATGACCGCCACGAAGCCGGTGACGAAGGGCAGCCCGGCGATGACCAGGAGCAGCCAGTCGTACCAGGTGGTCACGATGCGCACCTCGGGCAGGCTGATGCGCCGCACCGCGATGCAGACCAGGGAGACGACGGCGACGGCCGTGAGCCAGTCGGCCAGGCCCTGGGGAATGGCCGGCCAGGCCAGGCCGAAGCGCTCCTTGAGGAGCACGGCGTGCCCCGCCAGGAACAGGGGCACCAGCACGGCCCCGATGTGGAAGCCGAAGAAGATGGCGGTGAAGCCGGGCTTCACGCGCCAGCTGCGCGTGCCGAAGGGCACCAGCCAGTAGAAGATGGAGCGCGCGGCGCCCTTGGCCCCGGCGGCCGGGAAGGCGCTGTAGGCCACGCGGTCAAGCTGCCAGTTGAGGCCCTTGACGTACCAGACGACCCGGTAGGCCAGGCCGCCCAGGAACACGGCGAACACGACCCAGAGAAGGGGACCGGTGATGAACTCGTACATGTTCCGCTCTCCTTAGTGATGCTCTTCGTGGTGTTCGGCCTCGTGGTCCGCGTCGCGGGCCGTGACGAAGCGCCAGAGGCCCACGAACCCGAGCACGATGAGGCCCATGAGGATATAGACCGCGTTCTTCGCGTGCAGCATGAAGTCGTGGTAGGTGTAGAACTCCATGACGGGCCTCCTTTAGTGGGCGTCCTTGTAATCGGGGTGCTCGTGGAAGATGGGCATGCGGGTCACGATGAAGCGGAAGACCAGGATGCCGACCACCACCACGAACACGGACACGCCGATCTCGCCCCAGCTGGGGAAGTAGCGCTGGGCCGAGGGCAGCTGCCAGTTGAAGGCCACCAGGGACACGTTGAAGCGGTTCAGGACCACGCCGAACACGGTGAGCCCGGAGGTCCACTTGATGAGCCGGATGTTCCGCTCGCGCGAGCCGATGGCGTAGAGCAGGCAGGGCAGGGCCACGAAGCCCAGGACCTCCACGAGGTACCATGCGCCCCAGCCGCTGATCAGGTACTTCCAGTTGTTGTCCGCCCCCAGGGCGATGAGCTTGATGGCCAGGTAGCTGGCCAGGACGATAGACGCGCCCCGGGCGAAGCCCAGGATCACGCCGTCGTGCTCGGCGAGGTACGTGGCGTCCATCTTGTGGTGGAAGGGCTTGTGCGAGAGCGTGCCCTCGAAGATGACCATGGACAGGCCCACGGCGATGGCCGAGACGAAGAACTGGATGGGCAGGTAGGTGGAGTACCAGAGCGGGTGCAGCTTGGACGGGGCGATGAGGTAGAGCGCGCCCAGCGAGGACTGGTGCAGGGTGGAGAGCACCACGCCGAACACGGTCAGGAGCAGGGTCAGCTTGTGCACCAGGCCGCGCAGCTTCTTGAGCCCCAGCCACTCCAGCGCCGCCACCGAGTATTCGATGAAGAGCACGGTCAGGTAGAGGAACACGCACAGGCCCACTTCATAGAGCAGGGAGGTGGTGCCGGGCTGGAGGAAGATGGGGTAGGGCAGCCGCCAGGGCCGGCCCACGTCGTAGTGCAGGGCGAAGACCACCAGGGCGTAGCCCAGAAACGCCGTGAGGATGGCCGGGCGCACCGCGGAGTGGTATTTCTTCATGCCGAAGATATAGACTGCGGCCGAGGTGGTGAAGCCGCCCGCGGCCAGGGCCACTCCGCAGAGCAGGTCGAAGCCGATCCAGATGCCCCACGGGTTGTTGTCGTCCAGGTTGGTCACCGCGGCCAGGCCGCCGGTGAAGCGCATGACCGTCAGGTACGCGCCCACGAGCAGCACGACGCCCGCGAAGACGTTGAACGGCGTGAACAGGGATTTCTTGGCTTCAGAGGTCATCTAGGCGCCCTCCTCCTCTTTGGCCGCGGCCGCGGCCTCTTCGAGCGCCTTCTTGACCTCGCGCTCGATGGAATCCTTCTTGTCCTTCTCGGCCTGCTCCTTGGCCTTGGCGAGCTTGGCGTCGTTGTCGGCCTGGTTGGCGGCCACGGCGGCCTTCACGGCCTCCTTCTTCTCCTCGTCCGCCGTCTTGGCGTTGCGCTTGGAGATGGCCCAGATGCCGCCCAGCAGCGCGGGCCAGACCGCGGCCACCATGGGCACCACGGCCAGCGCGCCGGAGGTCAGCTCAGGGGCGCTGGTCACGCCCAGGTCCTCGCGCATGCCGATCTGGCTGAAGGGCACGCCCGAGAGATGGAGCCAGGAGGTGCCGCCCATCTCGCGCTCGCCATAGACGTGGTCCACATAGCGGCCCGGGAAGGCCTCGATGCGGGCGTGGGCGATCTTCAGGAGGTCGCTGCGCCTGCCATAGACCAGGGCCTCCTTGGGGCAGGCCCCCACGCAGCCGGGCATGGCCAGCTCGCCGGAGCTGATCTGCTGGTGGCACATGGTGCACTTCATGACCCGCGGGGTCAGGGGCTCGTCGTACTCGTAGGCCGGGATGTTGAAGGGGCAGGCCACCATGCAGTAGCGGCAGCCCACGCAGACCGAGGCGTCGTAGGTCACGGAGCCGTCGGGGTTCTTCTTGAAGGCGCGCACGAAGCAGGCCGAGGCGCAGGCCGGCTCCAGGCAGTGGTTGCACTGGATCTTGCGGAACACCGGAGCGCCGCCGCCCGCGGGCTGGTAGCGGTTGACCACGGTGTAGGCCTTGGCCGAGGTGCGGCGCTCGGCGTCGAGCACCGTCAGGTCGTCGAAGGGCTTGGCCGGGGCGGGCAGCTTGTTCACCTGGTTGCAGGCGGCCTCGCACTTGCGGCAGCCGATGCAGCGGGTGGCGTCGAAGAGGACGGCCTTGCCGTCGGGATATCCTTCGAAATGGGCGTTGCCGGCGGCCTGGGCCGGGGTTTTCCCCAGCGCCAGTCCCGCGCCTGCGACGCCCATGAGGGCCAGGAACTTTCTGCGTCTCATGACGGACTCCTGTATTCTGGCGTTCCCGCTACTTCTTGCGGGGCTTGTGGCAGCCGTTGTTGCAGTCGGTGGCCACCGGCTTCTCGAGCTTCATGGCCTTGTGGCAGCCCATGCACTGGTCGTGGTAGGCGGCCTTCAGGCCGGGCCGCGCCGGCTCCTTGGCGGAGAACGGCTTGGAGTGGCAGCTGGCGCAGGAGGGCGGGGTCTTGGAGGCCGGGCTGTTGTGGTGGCAGCCCATGCAGACCGCGCCCTGGTCGCTGTGGAAGTAGCCGGCCAGACGATCGTCCTTCATGTTCTTGAGCAGCGTGTTGACGATCTTGCGGTGCGGCAGTTCGCTGGGCTCGTACTCGTCGGCCAGGGACTTGATCACCACCTTCTCGGGGATGTCGTCCTGGGCGTAGATCTGCGCCTCCATCTTGCGGGCGGAGAGATACGGCTCGGCCAGGGTCTTCTCCTCCTCGATCTTCATGGTGGAGAGGGCCGCGGGGTCCAGGGCGGGCATGCCCGCCGCGGGCTCGGCATGGCACTTGGCGCAGGTGGCGGCCGCGGGCTTGGCCACCTTGTCGGACTGGTTGTGGCAGCCCGCGCACTTGGGCTCGGCCTGGCGGGTCTGGTGGCAGCCGGCGCAGGAGCGGGTGGTGTCCATGCGGTGCATGGCCTGCTCCAGGGTCACGAAGTTGCTCTCCTTGGTGCCCTGCACCGTGTGGCACTTGGTGCAGGAGTCCAGGGCCTTGTGGTGGCAGACCCGGCAGGTGTCGTTCTGCTGCTCGTGGACCTTGTGGTCGAAGGGCACGGGCCGCATGGCATAGACCTTGGAGCCGTCGGCCAGCTTGGCCTTGTCCACGTTCACGCTGATGACCGCGGCGTCGGGCTGGTTGCGCTTCATGCGCGGGAGCTCGCCCGCCTTGTCCAGGGCCTTCTTGTTGTTGGCCTTGATGGCGGCCTGGGACTCGGAACCGTGGCAGCCCGCGCAGCGCACCGGGCCGGAGGCGATCTTCCCGGCCTCCATGGTCTGGTGGCAGAGCACGCAGTCGTTGTGCGCGGCCTGGCGGAAGCTCTTCACCTCCACGCCCAGGGCCTGGTCCTTGACCGGATTGTCCAGGTGGCAGTAGCGGCAGGTGCCTTCCTTGCCCTTGGCCCACACGGTCTTCTTGGCGGCCTTGTCATACTCGTGGTGGCAGCGGCCGCAGTTGTCCTTCTCGCCGCTCACGGGCGAGGGGATCTCCCGGGATGCCGAGTGCCGGTAGTGCAGGACGTTGGTGAAGCCCATGCCCAGCTGGGTCCCGGCCGGGGCCTTGGGGTTGTGGCAGGCGCGGCATTCGCCGTCCTGCGGCCCGGCCTTCTGGCCCTTGGCCGCGGTCTGCTTGTGGCAGGCGAGGCAGTTGTCGTGGTAGGCGGACTTCAGCGCGGCCGCGCCCCCGTCCTTGACGCGCATGAACTTGAGAACGAGCTTGCCGTTCTCCTCCTTGTGGCAGGCCGTGCAGTCCTTGCCCGCCTTTTTCACGGCGTCCGAGTGCTTGTCGTGGGGGAAGGCCACGGGCGGCAGCTCGAGCTTGCCGTACGCGGCCATGGTCTCGATCCGGATGACGTCCGGCCGCTCGGCCGAACCCTTGGTCTCGTCCGCCCCTCCCGCTTCGATGCAGAACACCGACACGGCGGCGAACGCGCACAGGATTCCAGCCCATTTCAGCAAAGGTCTCGCCTTCATAACATCCAGTCCTCGCACCTCTTTGATTTGATGGACAAAGAGCCTCCAGACTCCCCCGGGCGGCATGGAATGTCAGGCCGGCGGCGACGCCCGTGAACGCCTCCGGACCCTGCGATCGAGATACGTGCGCCCCGGTTCGTGAGGCCGGGGCCTGGGGAAACGGCGAATGCGGGAATGCTCTCCTGGGAATCAAATCATACTGTTTAGGTATGAATTAATTCCTACAAAGTCACTATGAAATTGTGAAGGATTCGTCAAGGGAGTTCCCCCTACAATGGTAGGATTTTTTTTCAGAAAGACCGGAATAGTGCGGAATTTCTCAATCTATTTCTTGGACGGCGGATCAAAGGGCGAGCCCCCGGCCGGGGACTCCAGGGAGGGCGCGGCAGGGGCCGCGTCAAAGGGGGCGGGCCGGGCGGCCTGTCCCGGGGCAGGGTCAAAGGGCGAGGAGCCCGGGGCCAGGTTCTCGGGTCCGGCCGGAGCGCCGGGCTTCACCGCGCGCCGGATGTCCAGGCCCATGCCCCGCCCGGTGCGCTCGAAGGAGCCCGTGGCCAGGCGCAGCGCGCCCATGGGCTCCACCTGGATGGCGGCCGTGGCCTGCACCGGGCAGCGGCTCTCGCAGGCCCCGCAGCCCACGCAGCGGTTGCCCAGCACGAAGGGCACGGTGACGGGCGAGGAGTCCACCCGGCGCATCTCGATGGCCCCGTAGGGGCAGACCTCCTTGCACACCAGGCAGGGCTTGCCCCATTCCCAGGCCAGGCACTTCTGGCGCAGGACAATGGCCGTGCCCATCTTGGCCCACATCTTCTCGCTGAGCGGCAGGGGCCGCACCGCGCCCGTCGGGCAGACCCGGCCGCATTCGGCGCAGTCCGGGTCGCAGGCCCCGCGCCGGGCCATGGCGACGGGGCTGAACAGACCCCAGGCCCCGGCCTGGAGCCAGGCGGGCTGGAGCGTGTTGGTGGGGCAGGCCGTGATGCATTCGCCGCAGCGCAGGCAGCGGGCCAGGAATTCCTCCTCGGGCAGGGATCCGGGGGGCCGCACCCGGTCCGGGTCCACCACCGTGCCGCTGACGCCCTCGGTGAGCGCGGGCGAGTCCAGACCGGCCAGGGCCAGGGCGGCCAGGCCCGCGCCGGACAGGCCCGAGGCCAGGAAGGTCCTGCGTCCGGGCACGAAGGATTCGGCCCCGGCCGAGGCCGGGAAGAGCCGGAAGCGCACCGCGCCCTCGGGACAGACCCGCACGCAGCGCAGGCAGGCGATGCACTCACGGAAATGCGTCTCGGCCGGGTTCTCGGCGATGGCCCCCATGGGGCAGGCCCGGGCGCACGCGCCGCAGCGGGTGCAGTCCTGGGACACGCCGCGCCGCCAGGCCGGGCGGCCCGAGAACAGGGCCAGCAGGGCCCCGGCCGGGCAGAGATGGCGGCACCAGAAGCGCGGGGCCAGGGCCAGGAGCGCGAAGAGCAGGGCGAACAGGGCGGCCACGAAGAGCGCGGTCTCGAAGCGCGGCACCGTGACCACGGCGAAGCTCGCGGCCCGCCAGTCCATGGCCCGGGCCAGGGGCCGCAGGGCGCCCAGGCCGGAGTCCAGGCCCAGCCGGACCACGGGGAAGACCGCCAGGCCCCAGAAGCGCGTGACCAGGGGCATGGGCGCGAGCCAGGAGACCAGGGACACGCCCAGCAGGGACGCGCCCAGGCAGGCGGCCAGCAGGCCGTGCTTGACCCTGCGCAGGCCGGGTCCGGGCTCGGCGTTCTTCTTCTTTTTGATGCGGAAGACGCGCTGGGCCAGGTCCAGGGTCGCGCCCATGGGGCAGATGTGGCCGCAGAAGAAGCGGCCCACGAACAGGGCCGAGGCGATGACCGCGAACCCGGCGAGCATGGCCGGGATCACGGCCCGGGCCGCCAGCATGGAGCCCGCGGCCCCCAGGGGGTCGAGCCAGAGGAACAGGTCCGGCGTGACGCCCTGGGCCAGGCGGAACGAGGCCAGCCAGAGCAGGGCCAGGAAGGCTCCCAGGCTCAGGGTCTGGAGCACGCGCTGGAGACGTGGGGCTTTCACGGCGTTGGGCCGGTCCTTGTCCTAGGCCTGCACCGTGACCACGGTCATCTTCTCCACGTCCAGGCGGCCCAGGCCGCGGTCGGCCGCGTAGCGGATGTGCCGCACCTGGGAGGGCGCGACTTTCTGGCCGTACCACTCGGACAGGAGCACGGCCTGGGCGTCGGCCGCCACCATGTCGCGGGCCGCCAGCACCGTGTCCAGTTTGGCCACCGGGCCCGGGCCGTAGGGGCCGCCCGAGGTCATGACGCTGGTGGCGTCGATGACCACCAGCTTGACCTTGGGCTTGAGCAGGGAGGCCAGGTCCACGATGGCGTCGTCCAGGCCGATGCGGTGGAAGCTCTCGCGCTCGTAGATGAGCCCCATCATGCCCTTGAGCGACAGCGTCACGCCCGTGGCCCCGTGGGACTTGGCCTTGGGCGCGGGGATGAGCACGTCGGCCTCCAGCACGTCCTGCATGACCATGGTGGAGGGCAGGACCTTGGCTCCGGCGATGTCGGCCTTCCTGAAGAAGCGCTCGTCCTTGAGGGCGTGCACGCAGTCCTTGTCGATGGCCTCGCAGGCCGCGGCGATGCCCGAGAGCTTGAGGCAGCCCGCGGGATCGGCCAGGCAGTTGTCCAGCACGAGCACGCGGGAGGCCCCGGCCTCCTTGCACAGGCGCATGAGTTCGGCGATGACCGCGGGGTGCGTGTTGGCCGCGGATTCCGGGCCCGCGGCAAAGCTCATGTTGGGCTTGATGACCACCTTCTGGCCGGGCTTGACGAAGGCGGCCATGCCGCCCAGGGCCTCCACGGCCTTGCGCGTGGCCTCGGCCGGGCCGCCCTTGGCCAGGGCGATGTCCGGGGCCGGGGCGGCCAGGGCCGAAAGGGGCGCGGCCTGGGCCGCGGCCAGGGCTCCGGCGGCGGCCGCGCCCTGCTTCAGGAAGTCGCGCCGGGTCAGGCGCGTGGGGCTCGTAGGCATGGGGAATACCTCCGCTGCCCTCAATACCCGTTCTCCCCCGGGTTGAAAAGGCCCGCCGGGAGCCGCGGGAAAAAGCCTTTGAAACCCGTGAGCCCGTGGAGTATGAAACAGGGTCTCGCAACTGCCCACAAGCCGGAGGCGGACATGATCCCCGTACCCAAGGACTTCGTTTTCGCGGCCGCGGCGGCCGGTTTCAAGAAGGCCGACAAGCTGGACCTGGGCCTGGTCCTGAGCAGACGCCCGGCCCTGGCCGCAGGGGTTTTCACCACCAACAAGTTCCAGGCCGCGCCCGTGCTGCTCTGCAAGGAGCGCCTCGCGGCCACGCGCACGGCGCGCATGCTCCTGGCCAACTCGGGCCAGGCCAACGCCTGCACCGGCGAGGAAGGCCTGCTCAACGCCAGGCTGGCCTGCGAGCTGGTGGCCAAGGCCTGCAAGGTGGAGCCCGAGTCCGTGCTGCCCGCCTCCACCGGCGTCATCGGCAACCAGCTCAAGCTGGACAAGTGGCGCGACGCCGTCCCGGCCCTGAAGAAGAGCCTGGGCGCGGCCGGACCCATGGAGTTCGCCCGCGCCATCATGACCACGGACACCTTTCCCAAGCTGGCCTGGGGCAGCCTCAGCGTGGGCGGCACGGAAGTGCGGCTGCTGGGCATGGCCAAGGGCTCGGGCATGATCGCCCCGAACATGGCCACCATGCTCGGCTTCGTGCTCTGCGACGCGGACGTGGAGCCGGACTCCTGGCAGGAGACGCTTAAGGCCTGCGCGGACGTCTCCTTCAACCGCGTCACCGTGGACGGCGACACGAGCACCAACGACTGCATCCTGGCCCTGGCCAACGGCGCGTCCGGGGTGCGGGTCTCGGGCCGCGAGGCCAACGCCGCGCTCAAGGACGCGCTCTGCGAGATGCTCCAGGCCCTGGCCTACATGATCGTGCAGGACGCCGAGGGCGGCACCAAGGTGGCCCGCATCACGGTAAGCGGGGCCAGAAACGACGCCGATGCGGACCTGGCCGCCAGGGCCGTGGGCAACTCGCCCCTGGTCAAGACCGCGCTCTTCGGCCAGGACCCCAACTGGGGCCGCATCGTCTGCGCCGTGGGCCGCTCGGGCGCGGAGTTCGACCCGGACGAGGTGACCCTGGCCCTCGGCGAGATCGTGATCTTCGAGAAGGGCCGGCCGGCCCAGGGCGACCTGGACGGCATCCTGGCCCCCTTGATGCGCAAGCAGGACATCGACATCCGCGTGTCCCTGGGCAAGGGCAAGGGCCGGGCCACGCTTTTGGCCTCGGACCTCTCGCGCGACTACGTGACCATCAACGCGGACTACAGGAGCTAGGCATGGGCGCTCCGCAGGACCGGTCCAGGCTCAAGCGCATCGCGGACTTTTTGTTCGAGGCCGGGATGCTGCGCAAGACCCCGCGCACGGGCTACCAGTTCCTGGGCACGGGCTCGGAGAACGTGGCCGAGCACTCCTTCCGCACCGCGGTCATCTGCTACGTGCTGGCCCGCATGTCCGGGGCCGACCCGAGCCGCGCCGTGCTCCTGGGCCTGTTCCACGACCTGCACGAGGCCCGCATCGGCGACTTCAACTACGTGAACCGCATGTACAACACCGCGGAGCGCAGCCGGGCCATCAAGGACGCCGCCGCGGGCACGGGCCTTTCCGAGGATCTGCTGGAGCTCTGGCGCGAACTGGAGGCCTCGGACACGCCCGAGGCCCGGCTGGCCCAGGACGCGGACCAGATCGACCTGATCCTGAACCTCAAGGAGCAGTCCGACCTGGGCAACAAGTACGCGGACAAGTGGCTGGACTCGGCCGTGCAGCGCCTGCGCACCGAGCAGGGCCTGGAGCTGGCGGCCATGATCCGGGAGACCGACCACACGGACTGGTGGTACCTGGGGCCGGATCCCTCCTGGTGGGCCAACAAGAACGGCGGCCGCAAGATCAAGGGCTGACGGGCCGCCCGGAAATCCGCGAGGGCTGAGTGCCCTGAAAGAAAACGCGCCTCCCTGCGACCCTGCGCAAGGAGGCGCGTTTTTTTGAACGGCCTGCGGGAGCGCGCTCCTCAGGCCGATTCGCCGTGCCGCAGCACGGGATAGGGCGCGGCGCTGTTCTTCATGGCCGCGCCCAGCCAGGCGATGGCCTGGCCCAGGTGGCGCATGTTGCGCAGGCCCTCGTCGTCCTTGGCCGCCTGGCCCGGCTCCAGGCCGTGGGCCAGGTTCCAGTACGTGGAGCCCGGCACGACCATCTGGGAGATGAAGAAGAGGTGGTTGATGGAGTCGAAGACGTGCACGGCCCCGCCCCGGCGCACGGCCACCACGGCCGCGCCGATCTTGCCCGCCAGCAGGCAGCCGTTGGCCATGGCCACGAAGCCCGCGCGCTCGATGAAGCTCTTCATGTCCCCGCTCACGTCCGCGAAATAGGTGGGCGAGCCCAGGAGCAGGGCGTCGGCCTCCAGGGCCTTGGCGAAGACCTCGTTGAACACGTCCTTGTCCCCGAACACGCAGCGCTTGTCCTGCTTCTCCCAGCACTTGAAGCAGGCGCGGCAGCCCTGCACGGGCCTGCCGCCCAGCTGCACGATCTCGGTGTCCCAGCCCGCCTGGGCCAGGGGCTCCAGGGCGGTCTCCAGCAGGAGCCGGGTGTTGCCGTCCTTGCGCGGGCTTCCGTTGATGGCGATGGCTTTCATGCGAATCCTCCGGATGGGTTGGCGTTGACGCGCCATGGCGCGACGGCTATGGAATACCTGTTGTCTGCATCCGCGACAAGTACGGTTATTTTTGTAAGGTACTATCACTTTGTACAGTGAGGAGGGGGCATGAGCCTGTCCTGCGCCGTGAAGCAGCTGAACGGCAAGACCTACCGCTGCTTCTTCGAGCTGGCCCTGGCGGTCATGGGCGGCAAGTGGAAGCCCGTGGTGCTCTATCACCTGGGCAACGCGGGCGTGCTGCGCTACGGCGAGCTGAAGCGCGGCATGGGCGCGGTCACGGACCGCATGCTCACCCGCCAGCTGCGCGAGCTGGAGGCCGACGGCCTCATCACCCGCCACGTCCATCGCCAGGTGCCGCCCAAGGTGGAATATTCCCTCACCGCACAGGGCCTGGGCCTGTTCCCGATCCTCTGCGCCATGCGCGACTGGGGCGCGGGCTACGAGGCCGCGCGCGGCGGGGCCGACGTGCTCGTGCCCGGCGAGCCCGAGCCCCTGGAGGGCCGCGCCCTGCATCCGCGCTACGCCGGGCAGGCCGGCTCCTGACCCCGCCGAGTCCTGGCAGAGGAATCACGGCTTGCCCTTGAGGGGGGATTCGGTTAGGCTTCGAATTTGTTTCGCCGGGCCGTCCGGAGAGAGAACGTCCTGCAAACCACGCACAGGGAAACATCGCATGTCCCAGGCCCAGAAGGGGATTCTCGCGCCGGTGACCGCCTTGGGCGCCGCCACGCTCCGTCTCGTATCCGAGATGGGGGCCATGTTCCTGTTCTTCGCCGACTCCTTCCGGCTCATGTTCTCCTCCTTCGGCCAGATCCCCAAGACCGTGCGCCAGATCTTCTTCATCGGGGTCAAGTCCATCAGCGTCATCGCGCTCATCGGGCTCTTCACCGGCATGGTCATCGGGCTGCAGACCTACTACGCCCTGTCCAAGTTCGGGTCCGAGGGCTTCCTGGGCGCGGCCGTGGCCCTGTCCCTGGTGCGCGAGCTGGCCCCGGTGCTCACGGCCTTCATGGTCACCGGCCGGGCGGGCTCGTCCATGACCGCCGAGATCGGCGTCATGCGCATCACCGAGCAGGTGGACGCCCTGGAGATCATGGACATCAACCCCATGAGCTACCTGGTGAGCCCCAAGCTGGCCGCCTGCCTCATCAGCTTCCCGGTGCTGACCACGCTCTTCGACCTCATCGGCATGGCCGGCGGCTACCTCACGGGCGTCACGCTCATGGGCGGCAACGCGGGCGCCTACCTCTACCGCATCGACTCCTCCCTGGACTGGGAGGACGTGTCCGGCGGCTACATCAAGTCCCTGGTCTTCGCGGTCATCGTCTGCACGGTGTGCTGCTACCAGGGCTATTTCACCCACCTGCGCAAGGACAAGGGGCCCGAGGGCGTGAGCCAGGCCACCACCACGGCCGTGGTCGCGTCCTGCGTGCTCATCCTGGTGGCCGACTACGTGCTCACCTCCATCCTCTACTAGGCCCATGGACCGCGCGAACCGCTACGACATCCGGCTGGAAGGGCTCACCGTGGGCTACGGCGGCAAGGCCGTGGTCTCGGACGTGAACGTGGCCCTGCCCGGCGGCGAGATCACCGTCATCCTGGGCGGTTCGGGCTCGGGCAAGTCCACCCTGCTCAAGCACATCCTGCGCCTGCATCGGCCCATCGCCGGCCGCGTGACCATCGGCGGCCACGACATCTTCGGACTCTCGCGCAACGCCCTGCGCTGCCTCAAGCAGCGCCTGGGCCTGCTCTTCCAGGACGGCGCGCTGCTCGGCTCGCTCACGCTCTTCGACAACATCGCCCTGCCCCTGCGCGAGCACACCCGGCTCAAGGAAAAGGCCATCGCCGAGATCGTGCGGGCCAAGGCCGGGCTGGTGGGGCTGGCCGACTTCCTGGACTATTTCCCGAACCAGCTCTCGGGCGGCATGCGCAAGCGCGCGGGCCTGGCCCGGGCCATGGCCATGGACCCGGAGATCCTCTTCTGCGACGAGCCCACCTCGGGCCTGGACCCGGTGAATTCCGCGGCTCTGGACGACCTGCTGGTGGAGCTCAAGCGCCGCTTCGACATGACGCTCGTCGTGGTCAGCCACGACCTGGCCAGCATGCGGCGCATCGCGGACCACGTGGTGGTGCTCGGCCGCGGCTCGGTGCTCTTCGACGGCAGCCTGGCCGAGCTGGAGGCCACCACGGATCCCTACCTGCGGCGCTTCCTGGAGCGCCGGGCCGAGGAGGGCGCGGGCGAGATGCTCACCATGCCCAAGCTCGACCCCAAGGTCATGAAGATCGATTGCAGCAAGTACCTGGGCGAGCAATCCTGACGCCCGCGAAGGAGAGGCCATGAAGAAATATTCCAAGGAAACCTCGGTGGGCGTGTTCGTGCTGCTGGGCCTCCTCGGCATCGCCTACATGAGCATTAAGCTCGGCAACCTGGGCCTGTTCACCGACAACTACATGACCCTCAAGGCCGCCTTCACCAACGTCTCGGGGCTGAAGATCAACTCGCCCGTGCAGATGTACGGGGTGGACGTGGGCTACATCGACGGCATCCAGCTGGACCTCTCCGGCGACATCCCCCTGGCCCGGGTGAGCATGAAGGTTTACAAGAACATCGACATCCGCGACGACGCCACGGCCTCGGTCAAGACCAGCGGCCTCATCGGCGACAAGTTCATCGGGCTCACGGCCGGGGCCGTGGGCAAGCCGCTCAAGGACGGGGACTCCATCTTCGAAACCAATCCATCCCTGGATTTGGAGGAGCTCCTGGCCAAGTTCGCCACCCCGAGCGTCAACAAATAAGCTCAAGAAATGACACGAATACACTTGCCAGCCGAACGGGAATCGCATATGCCGAGCGCAATGAAACGCGTGATTCTTTCCCTGGTGCTGGGCCTGAGCCTGACCTGCGCCCTGGCCGCTCCGGCCCTGGCCGACGCGCCCCTGGCCACGGTCAAGGAAGGGGTGGACAAGGTCATTGCGGTGTTGCAGGACCCGCAGTATAAGGGGGCTAAGGTCATCGCGGGCAAGCAGCTCGAGGCCCTGCGCGCGGTCATCAAGCAGTACTTCGACTTCACCGAGCTCACGGCCCGCGCCGTGGGGCGGCCCTGGCTGAAGTTCTCGCCGCAGCAGCAGAAGGACCTGGTGGACTCCTTCCAGGAACTCCTGGAAAAGACCTACCTGGGCAAGTTCGAGGGCTACAACGGCGAGAAGTTCGACTACCAGAAGGAAATGGCCCAGGGCAACCTGGCCTTTGTCCAGAGCCAGGTGACGGCCAGCGACGGCAAGATCCTGGCGGTGAACTTCCGGCTCATCCAGAAGGACGGCCGCTGGTTCATCTACGACGTGATCGGCGAGGGCATCTCCATCATGGAGATCTACCGCAGCCAGTTCGCGCAGGAGTTGCAGAACGGTTCTCCCGACAGCCTCATCGGCAAGGTGAGGCAGCGGGTGGCCGACATCGCCGCGGGCAAGGCCGTGGCCGACGAGAAAGCGGTGCTCAACGACGCGGCCAAGCAGGAACAGCCGACCGCGGCGAAACAGTAGGAGCGGACCGGAACATGGGCAGATCGATCGTGCGTGTGGGCCTGCTGGCCATCGGCGCCTTCGTTCTTTTCTGCGGCGTGGCCCTCGCGGCCGACGACCAGGCCGTGCTGGGCAAGGAGCTGGCCCAGATCGACAACGCCTACGCTCCGGAACTCTGGGACGCCTCGGGCAAGACCCCCACGGGCGAGCCCTCCGTGGGCACCGAGTCCATCGCCCCGGACTCCGTCCCGGGCTGGAACCGCTTCTGGTTCCAGTTCAACGACAAGTTCTACTACTACCTGTTCAAGCCCGTGGCCCAGGGCTACGGCTACGTCCTGCCCGAAAAGCCCCGCACCTGGGTGGACAACTTCTTCCACAATCTGCTCTTTCCCATGCGCTTCGTGAACTGCCTGCTCCAGGGCCAGTTCCGGGCCGCGGGCGTCGAGACCTCGCGCTTCATCGGCAACACGGCCTTCGGCTTCGGCGGCATGTCCCGCTTCGCCTACGACCTCAAGCCCACCCAGCCCACGGCCTCGGGCGAGCGCGACCTGGGCCAGACCTTCGGGGTCTGGGGCATCGACAACGGCACCTACCTGGTCTGGCCCTTCGTCGGCCCCTCCACGGTGCGCGACACCTTCGGCTACGCGGGCGACTACTTCATGCGGCCCACCACGTACCTCAACCCCTGGTACTGGTCCATGGGCGCCACGGCCTACGAGAAGCTGAACAACCTGTCGCTGCGCATCGGCGAGTACGAGACCCTCACCGAGAGCGCCATCGACCCGTACACGGCCGTGCGCGACGCCTATCTCCGCTACCGGGCCCAGAAGGTCAAGGAATAGTCCGGACCACATGCTTCTGGCGGTGATCTCGGACTCCCACCTGGGCGCGCCAACGTCCTGGCTGGAGTCCGTCTATGCCCGCCACCTGGCCCGCGCCGACGCCCTGCTCCACTGCGGGGACGTGACGGGCCGCTCCACCTGGTCCTTCTTTCTCCAGCATCCCAATTTCCACGCCTGCCTGGGCAACTGCGACTGGGACCTGGGCGACGCGCTCGCCCCCGTGGTGCGCTTCGACCTGGCCGGGCTCTCCGTGGCGGCCATGCACGGCTTCGGCAACCGCTCGGGCGTGGGGGCGCGCGCGGCCGAGGCCCTGGGCTCCCAGGCCGGGCTGGTCTGCTTCGGCCACACCCACCAGCGCCACTTCTCGGCCCACCCGGGCTTCTTCCTGCTCAACCCCGGCTCCCTGGGCGAGGGCTCCCTGGCCCTGGTGGAGATCGAGCCGGGGCAGGAGCCGGTCTGCGCCTTCATCGATGTGGATTTGAGCTAGCGCTCTTCGCATCGTTCCGGCCCAGGCCGTTCAAACACCCCGCGGACAAGGCGCAAGAAACGTCCAGGCCCGGCGCGCAGGATATCCCCGCGAGGGTCTGGACGTTTTGCGGCAGCGCGGCCAGCGGGGATGTTTCAACGGCCTGACCTGTTCCGGCACTGGTCCATGAACGCCTCCAGAGCCAGGTCCGAGGCCGGGTGCGCCCCGCCGTCGAAGGCCAGGGCCAGCACGGGGAGATTGCGGGCCGCGGCCGCCTCGCGCAACAGCGCCGTGGCGATGGTGCCGGGCATGCAGCCGAAGGGCATGGCCAGGACCACGCCCGCGGCCTTGGGCGCCAGGTCCAGGGCCTTGCCGATGGTCAGCACGGCCTCGCCGCGCACGTCGCGGGGCAGGTAGGCCGCGGCCAGCTCCAGGAGATGCTCCACGTCCGGCTCGTGGGCGGCCAGGGAGCCCCCGGCCTGCTCCAGGCGGCGGGCCACGGCGTCCTGCACCTTGCGCCGCAGCAGGAGCTTCAGGTGGCGGCCCAGGTCGCGGGCCAGCCGCGTCTCGCGCAGGGACACGCTTGTCACGTACTGCACCCACTCGTCCATCCCGGCCAGCCGCACCTCGCCGCCCAGGGCCTCGATGCGCCGCACCAGGTCCTGGTTGGAGAAGCGGTTGTGGCGCACGAAGATCTCGCCGGCCAGGCCGATGAGCGGCCGGGGCTCGCGCTTGCGGGCCACGCCCGCCAGGGTGCGGCAGGCCCGCGCCAGGAAGGCGGCGATGTCGGCCTTGGGGTCGGCCACGTGGCGCTCCAGCCCGGCCGCGGCCACGGCGTAGAGCCGGTCCGCCTCGCCCCGGTCCAGCTCCACGGGACGCACCCGGTGCAGGCAGCGCTGGAGCACGTCGAAGGCCACGATGGCCTCCCAGCAGCGCCTGGCGAAATGCTTCCCGGCCCCGGCCAGGTCGCGGTAGAGCCGGGCGTCCTGCATCGGCGAATAGACCGGCACGTCCCCGGCCCCGGCGGTCTCCAGCACCAGGCGGTGGTGCGCGGCGTACTGGCCGAAGCGGCAGGGGCCGGATCCGCCTGGCATGAAGAAGGCCGAGCGCTCGGGGTCGAAGTCCGGCGAGAGCGCCTTGGCCAGGAGGTCGGCCGTGGTCACGGCGCAGGGGTGGCACTCCTTGCCCGAGACGTAGGGCCGGGCCAGGTCCATGGCCGCGGCCGTGGTCTCGGGCAGGACCCGGGCCTCGACGCCGCAGGCGCGGAAGGCCGCGGCTATGCCCAGGCAGTGGTCGGACATGCGCGGGCCGTAGAGCACGCGCTCGTGCAGGCCCGGGTCGCGCCGGCGGGGCTTGGGCCGGGCCAGCCGGGCGGGCGGGGCCAGGTGCGCGATGCTGTCCAGGAAGGCCTCGCAGCGGGTGAGCAGCCCGGCGTCCGCGGTGTGCTCGTCCATCTCCAGGCAGAGCATGGGCTTGCCCGCCATCTCCCGGTCCAGGTCCTTGTCGATGAAGGAGTCCGGGCCGCAGGAAAAGCTGCCCAGGCGCACGGCGAAGAGCCTGGGGTGGCCGCGCACGAAGCGGGCCGCGGCCAGCAGGGAGCGGCCCGAGCGCCAGTACATGCCCTCCAGGCCGGAGTCGTCCTCCGCGGGCAGCATGTCCTGGGGCAGGGTCTGCACGCCCAGGGCCGCCAGCTTGCGCGGCAGGTCCAGGTTGAGGCCCGGGTCAAAGGCGTTGTAGGCCCGGCCCAGCAGGGCCACGGCCGGGGCCTCCAGCCCGTCCAGCACGGCGCGGCCCTTGTCCCGCAGGGCCTGCTCGAAGCGCTCCTGGGCGGCGCGGGCCGCGTCCAGGGCCGCGTCCAGCTCGCGGTTCGCGACCCCGAAACCGGCGAAGGCCGCGCGCAGGCCGTCGCGCAGGAAGCCCGGGCCCAGGTCCGTGCGCAGCACCGGGGCCAGGACCTTCACGGCCGAGCCCTCCTGGCGCAGCCGCGAGGCCAGGAGGAAGGGGAAGCTCTGGGTCAGGGGACAGGGCAGGCGGTCCGGCTGCCCGGGCTCGGCCAGGTTCACCACGCAGGGCGCGAAGAGGTTCAGGCCCTGGCGGGCCAGGGTCAGGCAGTGGCCGAAGGCCGCCTTCACCGGGTGGCAGACGTCCGCGGCCAGGGCCTGGCCGCCCAGGCGCACCATGGTCCGGCTGGTGCGGCCCGTGGCCACGGGCTCGAAGCCCAGGCCGCGCAGCAGGGCGGCGTAGAAGGGGAGCAGGTCGTGGGCCAGGAAGACCAGGGGCAGGCCCAGCTTGCCGCGCGGGGCCGGGCGGCCCGCCTGGGACCGCAGCTCGGCGAAGAGGGCCTGCTCGCGGAAGGCGAAGAGGTCCTCCATTCCCTGGGGCGCGCGGCGGCGCTCGTCGTATTTGTCGCAGCGGCCGCCGAAGAGCAGGGGCCGCTCCTCGCCCTCCAGCCGCACCCGGTTGATGGCGCAGGCGTTCTCGCAGCCGTCGCAGGTGAAGGAGTCCAGGCCGTAGGACAGCCGGGCCAGGCCGAAGCCGCGGAAGGAGGTTTCCGCGCCGGTGCGCTCCATGTGCTCGCGGGCCAGCAGCGCCATGCCGATGGCCCCGGTCACGTCGTGGTGCGGCGGCACGACGACCGCGCGGCCCAGGTGGGCCTCGAAGGCCGCGGCCACGGACTTGTTGAAGGCCGTGCCGCCCTGGAACAGGATGCGCCGCCCCACGGGCCGGGCCCCCACCACGCGGCCCATGTAGTTCTGGACGATGGAATAGGCCAGCCCGGCCAGCAGGTCCTCGCGGCCCGCCCCGCGCTGGAGCCGGGAGGAGAGCGCGCTCTCCATGAACACGGTGCAGCGCTCGCCCAGGTCGCAGGGGGCCTCGGCGGCCAGGGCCAGCTCCTGGAAACGGTCCTTCACCGGCACGCCCAGGCGCTCGGCCTGCTCCTCCAGGAAGGAGCCCGTGCCCGCGGCGCAGGCCCGGTTCATCTCGAAGTCGCGCACCCGGCCGTCCCGGATGCTGATGTATTTGGAGTCCTGGCCGCCGATCTCGAAGACCGTGTCCACCTCCGGGTCCATGAACACCGCGGCCCGGGCCTGGGCCGTGATCTCGTTCTTGACCAGGTCGGCGCGCACCAGGTCCGCGATCATGGAGCGGCCCGAGCCCGTGACCCCGGCCCCGCGCACGCTCACGCGGCCGCCCAGCTCGCGGTCCAGCTCGTCCAGGCCGCGCAGCACGGCCTCGATGGGCCGCGAGGCCGTGCGCAGATAGCGCTTGGCCAGAAGCCGGCCCCCGGCGTCCACCAGGGCCAGGTTGGTGGAGATGGAGCCCACGTCGATGCCGAGCCAGGCCGGGACCTTCTCCCCGCCGTCCGGGGAGAAGCAGGCGGCCTCGGGCGTCAGGTGGCGGTCCGCGAAATCGCCCCGTCCCAGGGGCGCGCGCCGGGCCTCGGCCGGGGCCGGGGCGGCCAGGGCCCGGTCCAGGGCGGCCAGGTCGCAGGCCGCGCCCTGTCCGCGCTCCAGGCAGACCCGCGCCGCGCCGATGGCCCCCATCTGGGCGGGCAGCTCCGGCACCAGGAGGTCCGGCAGCTCGAAGACCTGGCGGAAGGCCTCGGCCACGGCCGGATTGAGCGCCACCCCGCCCACCAGGGCCACGGCCCCGGGCAGGTCCCGGCCGCGCACGATGGAGCCGCGGAAGTTGCGGGCCACGGCCCGGCAGAGCCCGGCGGCCATGTCCGCCAGGGGCGTGGCGACCTGCTGGAGGTGGATGAGGTCGGATTTGGCGAACACCGAGCAGCGGCCCGCGATGCGCGCCGGGGTCCGGGAGCCCAGGGCCAGGGCCGCGAACTCCTCCAGGGACAGCTTCATGCGCTCGGCCTGCTGGTCCAGGAAGGCCCCGGTGCCCGCGGCGCAGACCGAGTTCAGGGCGAAGTCCCGGAGCGTCACCCCGCCCGGGCCGTGTTCCAGCAGGAGCAGCTTGGAGTCCTCGCCGCCCATCTCCAGCACGCTGCGGACCTCGGGGTGCAGGGCCTCCACGCCCAGGGCCGTGGCCGTGAGCTCGCTCACGTGGGGCGCGGCCAGGACCCGGGCCAGGAGCTTGCCCGGCCCGCCTGTGACGGCCAGGCGCAGGTCCGGGAAGCGCTCCAGGGCGCGGGCCAGCATGGCGCGGGCGCAGGCCAGGGGGCGGCCCTTGTGGCGGGCGTAGATGCTGTGGAGCAGGCGGCCGTGGGCATCGAGCACGGCGAGCTTCACGCTCACCGAGCCCAGGTCCAGGCCGCCGGAGTATTCCTGGGTCATGGCCGGAGGAGGATGTTCTTGTTTCCGCGCCGGAAACTGCGCGGAGCGGGCCTCCCGGGCCAGGATAACGTCAAGTCGGCCCGGGAGGCAATGTCGGAATCGCTACTTCACGCCCTTGGCCTGGAGGAAGGGCGCGTATTTCTTGTCCGTGCCCTGGATGTGGCCCACGAGCCACTCCTTGAGGAAGCGCATGATGTCCATGGTCACCTTGGCCGTGCCCTTCTTGAGGGCCGCCTCGAACTCCATGACCTTGGCCTCGAACTTGCGGTGGATCTCGGCGTGGGACTTGGCCTCGGGGTAGCCGTGCTGGGCGAAGAACCGCTCCTCCTGCTGGAAGTGCTTCACGGTGTAGTTCTTGAGCCGGTCCACCACGTCCAGCATGAGCTTGTCCGAGCGGCGCTGGCGCATGGCCTGGTGCAGCTCGTTGATGAGGTCCACCAGGACCTTGTGCTGGTCGTCGATGGTTCCGATGCCCACGGACAGGGCCGGGGTCCACTCCACCAGGCGGTCGGAGTTCAGGTTGTCGAGCTTGCCGCTGGCCAGGCCCTGGATGATCATGTCCAGTTCCTCCACCAGGCTGGAGACCTCCACCAGGGCGTGGGAGGACTGCTCCATGCCCTGGGCGGTTTCCTGGGCCACGCGGGTGACCTCGCTCACGGCGCGGTTGATCTCCTCGCCCGCGGCGGACTGCTCCTCGCTGGCCGTGGCGATGGAGGCGACCTGGAGGGCGGTGTCGTCCACGATGCCCACGATCTCCTCCATGAAGCGGCCGGAGTCCGTGGCCTCGCGGGCGCTGTCCACGATGTCGCCCGCGGCCTGCTCCACGGCGGTGACGTTCTCCTGGGCCCGGGCCTGGATGCGCTCCACGGCGTCGCCCACCTCCTTGGTGGCGGCCATGGTCTTTTCGGCCAGCTTGCGCACCTCGTCGGCCACCACGGCGAAACCGCGGCCCGCGTCGCCGGCCCGCGCCGCCTCGATGGCCGCGTTGAGCGCCAGGAGGTTGGTCTGGTCCGCGATCTCGTTGATCACGGTGATGACGCGGCCGATGCCCTCGGCCTGCTGGCCCAGCTGGGCCATGGTCTCCTTGAGGGTCAGGATGCGGTCGCGCACGCGCTCGATGCTGGCCACGGCCCGGCGCACCCCGGCCGCGCCGGTGGCGGCGTTCTGCTTGGAGTGTTCGGCGCTTTTGGCCGCGCTGGCGGCGTTGCGGGCCACCTCGATGATGGTGCCGGTCATCTCCTCCATGGCCGTGGCGGTTTCGGTCATGCGGTCGCGCTGGACCTCCACGCCCTGGCTCACGCTGTTGACCCGGCCGGTGAGCTCGCCGATGGCCGCGAAGATCTTCTCGGACACGGCCTGGGCCTTGGCCGCGGCCGTGTTCATGTTGGCCAGCAGGGTGCTCACCTCGGCCTCCTCGGCGCGGGATTTGGCCAGGGCCTCCTCGGCGCTGCGGTGCTGGCGCAGGGCCTCGGCCTCGCTTTCGCGGCAGGTCCTGCTGGCGTCCTCCAGATGGGCCACCATGCCGGTGAGGGCGGTGCGCAGGTCGTCCATCTCGCGCAGGAAACGGCCCGTGAGCGCGGTCTTTTCGCCCCTGGCCACGGCCAGGGCGTAGTGGCGGATGGCCTCCAGGGGCGCGGTGAGCCGCGCCCGGATCTGGATCAGGGCGAACACGGCGAACAGGACGCCCAGGCCCAGGATGCCCGCCTGGACCATGGTCCCGGCGCCGAACAGACCGGCGAGGCAGGAAAGGCACAACAGGAGAAACAGGCCGCCCACGGCGGCGAAGATACGGACTTGAATCGACATAATTACCCCCGATGCTGCTCGGGAACGATCTAGCTCCGGGAGGCCCGGTTCGTCCAGCCTTGGCTGGGGGGAAAAAAATAAAGAAGAGACGGCTGGCCTCAGGCGTCCGCCCTCTGCGGGATGAGCCAGGCCCGCCACAGGGCCAGGACCGCGAGCACGGCCGGGCCGGGCGCGTAGAAGAGGTCCGTGACCAGGCCCAGGGTGAGGCAGGCGGCGAACACGCCCGCGCCGAAGGCCGTGGGCCGCCGCAGCACGGGCAGGGCCAGGCCGCAAAGGACCAGGGGCGCGGCCGCCAGGCCGAAGGAGGCGGTGAGGCGCAGCCAATAGACCTGGATGTCGGCCAGGCTCACTGCGGCGCGGTGGCCCATGACCAGGAGCAGGGGGCTGGGGTCCGGGGCCGCGTCGGGCGGCAGCACGGCGTCCAGGGGCAGGCCGGTGACAAGGCCCCAGGGTTCGCTGCCCAGGGTGTTCAGCACGGCCATCCACTGCCGGGGCTGGTCGGCCAGGCCCAGCAGGGCCGAGGCGTCCAGGGGCAGGGCCAGGGACCCGGCCACCAGGAGCAGGCAGAGCAGGAAGGACCCGCTGCGCCGCAGGCGCGAGCCCGGGCCGAAGAAGAGCAGGGCCCAGCCCGCTGTGAACAGGGCCATGCGCGCCAGGCAGGCGGTGAGGCCCAGCAGGATCAGGGCCGTCCAGGCATCGGCGGGCGGGGGTTCGGGCTCGTCCTGGGCCCGCAGCCCGGCGCAGAGGCAGAAGAGCAGCAGGCAGGAGACCGGCCCGCTGCGGCCCAGGCGGGCCGGAGGCAGGGGGCCGTCGCCCAGGATCAGGGCCAGGAGGAAGTCCGCGGCGCAAAGCAGGCCCAGGATGCCGCCGCAGCGCAGGAAGGCCTTGCGCGAGGGCGGGCCGAAGCTGGCGGCCCAGAGCCCGGCCAGGAGCAGGAAGGCCGGGGGCGTGAGCTCCGCGATCCAGGCGGGCGAGGGCCGGAGTTCGCGCAGGGCCGGGGCGGCGTAGAGGAACAGGGCCGCGGTGGCCACGGCCAGGAACAGGGCCTGGGACAGGAACGAGGCCGGCCCCTTGCGTTTCTGGAACAGGACGCCCAGCACGCCGAGCCAGGCCAGGCCGAACCACAGGCCCTGGGCCGCTGCCTCCGAAAGCCGGGCGCCCTCCGGCCCCATCCAGGCGGGCAGGGCCCGGGCCAGGGGCAGCACGAGGCAGGCCAGGATCAGGGGCGCGGCGGCGAAGGCCGGGGCCAGGAAGCGCATCATGACCCGCGCAGCGCCCGGAAGTGCCTGCGCGCCCGGCGCTTGAGCGCCAGGCGTCCCATGTGGGCCGCGTCGCCGGAAAGGAACGCGGGCGGGTGGAGCGGATCCGCGCCCAGGAAGAGGTCCAACACGTGCACCGTGGGATGGCTGCCGGACAGGGTGCGCAGGCAGCCGGTGCAGGCCACGGCGATGGGCCGCTCCCCGGCCTCCTCCAGGCGCTGGGCGCGCCAGTATGCGGGCAGGCCGCCGCCCGTCAGGCCGGCCAGGCCGCCCGAGCCGCAGCAGGTGCTGCGGTACCAGGCGTGGTTCATCTCGGACACGGCGTGGCCCGAGCCCCAGACCAGGTCGCGCACGGAGCGCAGCACGGGTTTGTCCAGCCGCCAGGGGCAGGGATCCTGCACCGCGATGTCCAGACACTCCTGGTCCGGGTCCTGCTCCCGGGCGTCGGCCACCGGGGCCAGGACCTCATAGACCGTGCTCACGGCGAACGGCGGCTCCGCGGCCCGCAGCATGTCGCGGCAGCCCGCGCAGGGCGTGAGTATCTCCTCGACGCCCAGGGCCGCGATGCGGCCCGCCAAGTCCCGGGTGCGGGCCAGGGCCTGGCTGCGCAGGCCCGCCGTGGCCGAGGGCCAGGAGCAGCAGGCCAGGACAAAGGCCGTGGGCTCCAGCTGGTCGAGCATCTCGTACACGGCCCAGGCCGTGTCGGGCCGCGCCCCGGCCAGGTTGCAGCCCGGGAAGAAGCCGCGCTTCGCGCCCTTGGGCGCGGCCAGGAAGGTGTGGTTGGCGCTCAGCTGCCGCGCCTCGTCCGCCAGCTTGGCCCGGAAGGGCTCCAGGGAAAAGGCCCCGGAGGCCGCGTACTCGGCCCGGAGCAGGCGCAGGAAGCCGCAGACGTCGGCCTTGCGCGGGCAGGCCTGGCTGCAGTGGCCGCACAGGGAGCAGAGGAAGGGGAGGGCCGGGTCCAGCTTGCCGGCCAGGGCGTCGCGGGCCAGGTCGTGGGGCAGGCCGCGCTCCTTGAGGAGCGGGCATTCCTTGGAGCAGATGGTGCAGGAGTCGCAGCGCTTGAGTATCTCGCGGGCCGCGTCCCGGGCTTGGGTTCCGAGCGTCATGGGCACAGGGTTACGGCTCGGGGCCGAAAAGAGCAAGAGGGAAGCTCAATCCGCGTTCAGCTGCTGGGCGAAGCAGAAGCCGTTGCCGCCCCGGCGCTTGACCACGTACATGGCGCGGTCCGCGGCCGAAAGCAGGCTGTCCTGGTCGCGGCCGTCGCGCGGGGCCACGGCGATGCCGATGCTGGCCCCGGCCAGGTACAGGCCGTCCTCCAGGTGCGGGGCCTGCATGGCCTCGCAGACCTTGGCCGCCACGGCCCCGGCGTCCTCGGGGTCCAGCAGGTCGCTGAGGATGACCACGAACTCGTCGCCGCCGATGCGGGCCACGGTGTCGGTCTCGCGCACGCAGGCCAGCAGCCGTTTGGTGGCCTGGCGCAGGACGCCGTCCCCGAACTGGTGGCCGTGGGTGTCGTTCATGGCCTTGAAGCGGTCCAGGTCCAGGTAGAGCAGGGCCGTGAAATGGCCGCTGCGCCGGGCCTGCTTGAGGGCCTGCTCCAGCCGGTCGGCGAAGAGCTGGCGGTTGGGCAGGCCGGTGAGCTGGTCGTGCAGGGCCAGGTGCCGGATGCGCTCCTCGCTCTCCTTGAGCCCGGTGATGTCCTGGGCGTTGATGACCACCCCGCCGCCGGGCAGGCGGGCCATGCGGAAGCGCGCCCAGCGCAGCAGCCCGTCCCCGCCCTTGAGGCGCAGGACCCGCTCCGGCGGCTCGGGGGTTTCCAGGTCCGCGCGCCAGTCCAGGAGGGCGGCCTCGCGCTCGCCCGGGTCCTCCAGGCCGCATTCCAGCCAGCGCTCGAAGCTGGCGAGTTCCGCGGCGCTGCGGGCGAAAAGGCGCTCCATGCCCGGGCTCATGAACAGGACCTTGCCCTGGGCGTCGGCCACGGCGATGCCGTCGTGGGAGTGCTGGAGGATGGCCGTGCGCTCCACCACCTGGCTGCGCAACCGGGCGTAGAGGGCCTCCAGGTCCTCGGTCATCTTGTTGAAGGCCCGGGCCAGGCTGCCCAGCTCGTCGGAGGTCAGCTCCGGGGCGCGGGCCGAAAGGTCGCCGCGGGACACGGCCAGGGCCGCCCGGGTCACCTCCAGGATGGGCCGGGCCACGCGCCGCGAGATGAGGCGCATGCCCAGGGCCAGGAGCAGGGCGGCCAGCGCGCCCACGGCCACCAGCAGGCCGGCCAGCCGCCGCGCCGGGCCGAAGGCCTCGTCCTGGCTCATCTCGGCCAGAAGCGCCATGCGGTATTCCGGCAGCCAGCGGAAAACCCCGACGACCGGCACGCCCGCGTAGTTGAGGTAGGCCCCGTTGCCGTTGATCCCGGCCAGGGCCTGGTCGATGCCCTCGGTGTGCACCCCGCGCACCGTGCCGGTGCGGCCGATGGCCTCGGTGGTCACGAAGGTGTTGAAGCTGTCCACCAGGTAGGTCTCGCCCGTGTCCCCCAGGCCCGCGCGGTCGCGCACCACGGCGTCCAGGCGCTCCAGGTTGAGGTGCTGGGCCAGCACCCCCAGGAGCGCGCCGCTGGCGCTGCGCAGGGGCACGGACACGGTCATCACCGGCCGCAGGGACTCGGGCGAAGGGTAGGCGCTCTGCAGGGACAGGCCCAGGCGGCCCTGGATGTAGTAGTTGTAGGTGGCCCGGAAGCGGCCCACGCTGGAGGGCCGGGAGGAGGCCAGAACCCGGCCGCCCGTGGGCGAGAGGAGGAGGATTTCTCCCAGGTCCGGCCGCTGGGACGCGATTTCGGCGAAGAAGGCCGAGAGCCGCTGGCAGGCCGGCTCCCGGGCCGGGTCGGCGTCCAGCGGCGGCGGGTTTTCCGGCAGGTGGCGGTTCTGGACCAGGTCCGCGGCCAGGAAGAGCAGGTCGCGCCGCCGGTCCTCCACCCAGAGGCCCAGGCTGCGCTCCTTCTGGGCGGCCACGGTCTCCATGCGGGCCAGGGCCTGGGCCTTGAGGGCGTTCTTGCCGCCCAGGTAGGCCGCCGCGGCCACCAGGATCACGGTGAGGCCCGAAAGCAGGAGGTAGGCGCAGACCAGCCGGGCGGTGAGACTGGAACGCCAGGCCAGGAGCCCGCCCGGGGGAGGGAGCTGCGGCGTCCGCTCATTCATCGGGCTGGATCTCCTTCTGGAACACGGCCCGGCCGTCCTGGATGCGTACGATGACCACGCTGCGTTCCGGGTCGCCCGTGCCGGTGAAGCGCATGGTGCCGCTCACGCCCTGGTGCCGCCCCAGCCCGGCCAGGGCCGCGCGCAGGGCCTGGGGCTGGGCGCCCCCGGCCTGCTGGGCGGCCCGGAAGAGCAGCTGCATGGCGTCGTAGGAGAGCGCGTCGTCCATGCTCGGGGTGCGCTGGAAGCGTTCGCGGAAGGCCTGCACGAAGTCCCTGGTCTCGGGCGTGTCCCGGTCCAGGACGAAGTTGGTGCTGAAGTACGCGCCCTGGGCCGCGGGATCGCCCAGGGTGGCCGGGTAGTCCCAGCAGTCCGTGCCCAGGATGTCCGGGGCCGCGTCCATCTGGCGGGCCAGGCGCAGCTGGCGGTTCAGGTCCGGGGCGAAGTTGGGCAAAAGCAGGACGTCCGCGCGGGCGGCCTTGATGCGCGCCAGGCGGGAGGCGAAGTCCGCGTCCCCGGTCAGGTAGGCCTCGAAGGCCGGGACCTCGCCGCCCATGGCCGTGAAGGCGTCGCGGAAATACTGGGCCACGCCCCGGCAGTATTCGTCGGTGGCGTCGAAGAGCACGGCGGCGCGGCGCGCGCCCAGGTCCTCGCGGGCGAAACGGGCCAGGGCCCGGCCCTGCACCGGGTCCACGAAGGCCGCGCGGAACACGAAGGGCTTGCCCCGGGTGGTTTCCGGGTTGCTGGACGAGGGCGAGATGAGCAGCACGCCCGAGGACTGGGCCAGGGCCCCGGCCGGGATGGCCTGGCGGCTCACGAAGGGACCCACCACGGCCGAAACCCGGTCGCGGGTGATGAGCTCGCGCACGGCCACCAGGGTCTCTTCCAGGCGGTTGTGGTTGTCGCGCAGCACCAGGGTCACGGGCAGGCGCTTGCCCCCGGGCATGGCCAGGCCGCCCTGGGCGTTCACCTGCTCCGCGGCCAGCAGCGCGCCGTCGGCGCTCACCGGCTGGCTGTCCGAGGTGATGGCCGCGGTGAAGCCGATGCGGAAGTCTTGCTCCGCCGGGGCCGGGGACTGGGAGCAGGCCCAGAACGCCAGGCAGGCCGCGAGCAGGAGCCGGGCCGGTGCGGGGATGAGGTTCGCGCGCATAAGGCCCTCGCGGTTGCGGGTCGCCCCGGGCGTCACTCGCCGGGGGTCATCTCCTTGTAGAAAACTGCGCGGCCGTTCGCAATGCGCAGGATCGCCGCGCTCTTTTCCGGATCGCCGCCGCCCCGGTAGAGATAGACCCCGCCCGCGCCGTCCAGGGTCTCCACCTCGGCCAGGGCCCGGCGCACGGCCGCGGGGCTCGTGGCCGCGGCCTGGGCCAGGGCCTGGGCCGCCAGGAGCACGGCGTCGTAGGCCAGGCAGGCCGTGCTGTTGGGCGTGCGCCTGTAGGCGGCCTCGTAGCCCGCCACGAAATCCCGCGAGGCCGGGGACTCCATCTCCGGGGCCCAGGTGCTGGAGAAGAAGGAGTTGTCCATGGGCTCCAGGCCGGGGCCGGAGAGCATTTCCCAGCCGTCCCCGCCGATCAGCGTGGCCGTGACGCCCAGAGCCCGGGCCTGGTGGGCCTGGAGCGGGACCTCGTTGTGGTAGTTGGGCAGGAAGAGCACGTCCGGCTTGCTCTGGGCGATGTGCGTGAGCTGGGCGGTCCAGGAGGAGTCGCCGGTGACGTAGGGCTCGAAGGCCGTGATGGTCCCGCCCATCTCCTGGTAGGCCTGGCGGAAGCTTTCGGCCAGGAAGCGGTTGTAGTCCCCGGCCGAGTCGTAGAGCACCGCGGCCCGCCGCGACTGGAGGTCCTTGCGCGCGAACTGCGCCAGGACGCGGCCCTGGAAGGCGTCGGTGAAGGGCATGCGCCAGACGAAGCGCTTGCCGCGGGTGGTCTCGGGGTGGGTGGAGCCCGGGGTGATGAAGGGGGTGCGCAGCTCATCGGCCACCCGGGCCATGGGGATGGCGTCGCGGGACAGGAAGCCGCCGATGACCAGGGAGGCCCGCTCCTGAAAAACGGCCCGGCGCAAGGCCTCCAGGCCGCCCTCCACGGACGCCCCCTTGTCGATGACCACCAGCTTCAGGGGCTTGCGTCCCTCGCGGGTCATGACCCCGCCCTGGGCGTTGATCCGAGCGCAGGCCAGCTCCACGGCGTCGCGGGTCACCGCGCCGATGTCCGCGTACTCGCCGGTGAGCTGGGCTATGAGCGCCAGACGCACGGCCTCCGGGGGCGGGGTCTGTTCGCGGGAGCAGGCCGCGGAAAGGAGCAGGAACAGGCAGAGCAGGGCCGCCGCCCCGCTGCGGGAAAATATGTGTTTCGCCATGCGATTCGTCCTCTTCAGAGGAGCGATTCTATTCCAGAATTCGAGTTTTGGGGAAGCGTTTTTTGCATCCGGCGGGATTGCTTGAACCACGGGCTCGGCGTAGAAGCCTGTCATGGACGGACGCATCCATGTGTTCTTCACGGGCGGCACCATCGGCATGACCCCGGCTCCGGGCTGTCCGGGCGTGGTCCCGGGCGGGACCTTCCAGGGCCTTCTGGAGAACCTGGCCCGGCCCCCGGCGGGCCTGCGCCTGGAGCCCGTGGCCTGGGCCGACAAGCCCAGCCCGCACATGACCCCTGCGGACATGCTGGCGCTCTCCCGCGACCTGGATCAGGCCCTGGCCCGGCCCGGCTCGCGCGGGGCGGTGGTGCTCCACGGCACGGACGTGCTGGTGGAGACCGCCTACCTCCTGGACCTGACGCTCACTTCGCCCCTGCCCGTGGTCTGCACCGGGGCCATGCGCTACTACGCCGAGTGCGGCTTCGACGGCCTGCGCAACCTCATCAATTCCCTGCGCGCCTGCCTGGCCCTGCCGTCCGGGAGCGGGGCCAGCCTGCTCATGACCGACCGGCTCTTCGCCGCGCGCACCGCGGTCAAGGTGAACTCCCTGAACATCGACGCCTTCGAGGCCCGCGAGGACGGGGTCCTGGGCTCGGTGGCCGGGGAGAGCATGGTGCTCTCGCCCCGGGCCGCGGCCCCGCGCAGCCGCCGCGTGCTCTCGCCCGCGCACATGGAGGCGAACGTGCCCCTGGCGGCCTGCGCCACGGGCATGGACGGCGCGGTGCTGGACTGGCACCGGGAGCAGGGCGCCCAGGGCCTGGTGCTGGAGGGTTTCGGCGCGGGCAACGTGCCGCCGGGCCTGGTCCCGGCCATTGAGCGCTGCCTGGCCGCGGGCCTGCCCGTGGTCCTGGCCACCCGCTGCATCGAGGGCGGGGTCTGGCCCCTGTACGCCTATCCCGGCGGCGGCGCGGACCTGGCCGCCCGGGGCGTGCTGCTCTCCGGCCGCCTGGGCGCTCCCCGCGCCCGGCTCCTGCTCATGGCGCTGCTGGGCTGCGGCCTTGCCGGCGACGAGCTGCGCCGGGCCTTCACGGAGATGGCGGCCTAGCGGGACCCTTTCCTCCCGCGCCTCTTTCCGCTACATGCCGGGGAGCAAACGAAGGAAGGACCCATGCTTGACCTCAAGTTCGTGCGCGCCAACCTGGACGTGGTGCGCCAGGCCCTGGCCAACCGCAATTCCAAGCTGGACGTGGGCGAGTTCGCGGCCCTGGACGAGCGCCGCCGCGCCCTGCTCCAGGAAGTGGAAGGCCTCAAGGCCGAGCGCAACGCGGCCTCGGGCGAGATCGCCAGGCGCAAGAAGGCGGGCGGGGACGCCGCGGAGATCCTGGCCCGCATGGCCCAGGTCTCGGAGCGGGCCAAGGCCCTGGACGCCGAGCTGGTCCAGGTGGAGGCCGCGGAGACCGACTGGCTGGCCTCGGTGCCCAACCTGCCCCACGAGTCCGTGCCCCTGGGCAAGGGCGAGGAGGACAACCCGGAAGTCCGCCGCTGGGGTCAGCCCCGGGTCTTCGACTTCCCGGTGAAGGACCACCACGACCTGGGCTGCGGCCTGGGCCTGCTCGATTTCGAGCGCGCGGCCAGGCTGGCGGGCTCGCGTTTCGCCGTGCTCTACGGCCAATTGGCCCGGCTGGAGCGCGCCCTGGCCGCCTTCATGCTCGACGTGCAGACCATTGAGCACGGCTACCTGGAGGTGCTGCCGCCCACCATCGTGAACCGCGACTGCCTGTTCGGCACGGGCCAGCTGCCCAAGTTCGCGGAGGACCTCTTCCACCTCACGGACGAGCGCGGCTTCTCCCTCATCCCCACGGCCGAGGTGCCGCTGACCAACCTGCACCGGGGCGAAGTGCTCTCCGAGGACGACCTGCCCAAAGCCTTCTGCGCCCACACCTCCTGCTTCCGCTCCGAGGCGGGCAGCTACGGCAAGGACACCCGCGGCCTCATCCGCCAGCACGAGTTCCGCAAGGTGGAGCTGGTGCGCTACGCCCATCCGGACACGTCCTTCGAGGCGCTCGAACTCATGACCGGTCACGCCGAGGCCATCCTGCGGAAGCTCGGGCTGCCCTACCGCGTCATCGTGCTCTGCACCGGCGACATGGGCTTCTCCTCGCGCAAGACCTACGACCTGGAGGTCTGGCTGCCGGGCCAGCAGAAGTACCGGGAGATCTCGTCCTGCTCCAACTGCGGCGACTTCCAGGCCCGGCGCGCGGACATCCGCTTCAAGCCCAGGACCGGCAAGAAGACCGAGTTCGTGCACACGCTCAACGGCTCGGGCCTGGCCGTGGGCCGGACCCTGGTGGCGGTCATGGAGAACTACCAGAACGCGGACGGCTCCATCACCGTGCCGGACGTGCTGCGGCCCTACATGGGCGGCATTGAGGTGATCGCAGGCCGTTGAAAAAATCCGCGATGGCCGCGTTGCGTCAAAAAACGCACATCCTCGCGCATTGGCGATACGCGTCGGACGTGCGTTTTTTTGCGCCTTGCCCTCGCGTTTTCTGCCTGTAGAAAAGGACGCTCCCCGGTCGAAAGGCCGGTCCACGCGGCCATGAAAAAAGGCGGGACCGTGCAGGCCCCGCCTTTTTCTTGTGCATGTCGCGTGCGCGTCATGCGCCGTTGAAGCCTTCCAGGAGCAGCGCCCTGGGGTCCTCGGCCCGGGCCAGCTCCGCGGCCTGGAACACGCGCTGCACCGCGCCCTTGCGGAACACGGCCACGGCCTCGCCGAACTGCACGGCCTCGTCCGGGTCGTGGGTCACCAGGACGAGCCGGGTGTCCAGCCGGGCCAGGGCGCCGGCCAGCTCCTGGCGCAGCTTGAGGCGCAGGGGCTGGTCCAGGGCCGAGAAGGGCTCGTCCAGCAGGAGCGCCTCCGGGGCCGGGGCCAGGGCCCGGGCCAGGGCCGCGCGCTGCTTCTGCCCGCCGGAGAGCTCCGCGGGCAGGTGCCGGGCCTGGGCCGTGAGGCCGAAGGACTCCAGCAGCCCGCCCACGCGCCGGCGCATCTCCGCGCCGGGCCTGCGCCAGAGCCGGGTCAGGCCGAAGAGCAGGTTCTGCTCCAGGGTCAGGTGCGGGAACAGGGCGAAGTCCTGGAACAGGAAGCCCATCCGCCGCCTGCGGGCGGGCACGTCCACCCCGGCCGCGGAGTCGAACAGGGTCCGCCCGCCCACCTCCACGCGGCCGGACTCGGGCCTGAGCAGCCCGGCCACCGCCTGGAGGGTGAGGGACTTGCCCGAGCCCGAGGGGCCGAACAGAACGAGCCGCCTGCATTCGGGCAGGCTCAGGCCCACGTCCAGCCGGAAGCGGCCGGCCGCGCTGGCCACCGAGGCCCGGAAGGTCAGGTTCATTTGCGCTCCGCGTCCCCCTGTCCGCCTTACGGCTTGGCGAAGCCGCGGGCGGCCAGGATCTTCTGGCCCTCGGCGTTCTTGACGAAGTCCACGAAGGCCTGGGCCAGCTTCTTGTCCCTGGCCCCGCTGGTCACGGCGATGGGGTAGGTCACGGGTTTTTCCAGCTCGATGACGGCCGTGACGGCCACCTTGGCCCCGGCCTGCTTGGCGTCCGTGGCATAGACGAAACCGGCGTCCACCTCGCCGCGGGAGAGGTAGTCCAGCACCTGGTGCACGTTCTCGCCCATGACGCACTTGGCCGAGAGGCCGTCCCACAGCCCGGCCGCGGTGAGGGCGGCCCTGGTGTAGCGGCCCGCGGGCACGGAGTCCGGGTTGCCGATGCCGATGCGCTGCACCTTGGGTCCGCCCAGGGCGGCCATGGACTTCACGGCCGGGGCTCCGGCGGGCGTGGCGATGACCAGGTCGTTCTTGGCGAAGGTCACGCGGGTGGCGGTGTCGATGAGGTCCTTGGACACGGCGTCGTCCATGGTCTTCTGGTCGGCCGAGGCGAAGACGTCCACGGGCGCGCCCTGGGCCATCTGGGCCAGCAGCGGGCCCGAGGCCGCGAAGTTGAAGGTCACGACGGCGCCGGGGTTGGCCTTTTCGAACAGCGGCTTCAGGTCCTGGAAGGATTCGGCGAGACTGGCCGCGGCCGAGACGATGAGCTCGCCGCACCAGGCCGCCGGAGCCAGGACCAGGACCAGGGCCAGGGCAAGGATCAGTCTGCGCATGGGGAACTCCTTCATGTTTTCGGTTTCACCAGTTTGGAGGTGGCCGCGAGGATCGCCATGCAGACCACGGAGATGACCAGGACCATGACGTTGGCCTGGCCGTCGTTGCCCGCCTGCACCGCGCTGTACACGGCCAGGGACAGGGTCTGGGTCTTGCCGGGCAGGTTGCCCGCGATCATGAGGGTGGCCCCGAACTCGCCCATGGCCCGGGCAAAGGCCAGCATGGTCCC
Organism: Desulfovibrionaceae bacterium; assembly: GCA_040307135.1. Classification (GTDB taxonomy): domain Bacteria; phylum Desulfobacterota; class Desulfovibrionia; order Desulfovibrionales; family Desulfovibrionaceae; genus Aminidesulfovibrio. Next base: position 16,712 of record JAWRKD010000068.1, on the reverse strand, counting down.
GGCCAGGATGCCGCGCAGGGCCAGGGGCAGGGAGACCCGCAGGAAGACCTCCAATTCGCCAGCGCCCAGGGTGCGGGCGGCGTTTTCGCAGTTCCTGGGCACGGACTCCAGGGCCGCGCGCGCGGACTTGTACACCAGGGGGAAGGCCACCACGGCCGAGGCCGCCACCGCGCCCTGCCAGGTGAACATGAGGCTCACTCCGAAGGTCTCCAGGAGCCAGGCCCCGAAGACGCCGCGGCGGCCCAGGAGCACGATGAGGTAGTAGCCGAGCACCGTGGGCGGCAGGACCAGGGGCAGGGTGCAGGCGGCGTCCAGCCAGTCGCGGCCGGGAAAGGCGCGCAGGCTCATGGCGCGGGCCAGGCCGACCCCGGCCAGCAGGGCGAGGAGCGTGCCCAGGGCGGCCACCTTGAGGGTCAGCAGGAGGGGGGGCAGGGTTGCGGCGAGCATGGGCGGCGCGGAAGCGGCCTATCTCCTTCCGGCGCAGCAACGGCCGCGGCGGATCCGCCCGGTCACGTAGGGCGCGGCCGCCAGGCAGAACACGGCCCCGGCCGCCACGGGGTGGCGGGTGGCCAGGCCCAGGCCCGGGATGAGCAGGAAGAAGGGCGCGGCCCGGGTCCGGAACTCGCGGGCCTTGAGGCGTCCGAAGAAGGCGCCGCCCCCGTACACGTCCAGCACGAAGAGCAGCAGCGCGCCCAGGACCAGCAGCAGAAGGATGTGCAGCGGATTTTCCATGTCGCTCCTTCATCAAGGACCGTGCCAGAAGCCCAACCAGTTGTTTTTGCTGAAAAAGGCGTGACGGCTGTGGGCCGGGCCAGGATTTTTCTTACAAATTTGTCGGCCGCGCAGGCCCTTGTCCTTCAATTTCGTGGGCAGGAAAGGCGGCTGCCCTGGCATCTGCTGCCACGAAATGAATAAAACCCGTGACAGTGAATCCTATTTCCATGTTCCATGTATGCTTTTCTTGGTGAGCGCGGTCAAATCCATCACGAAAGCTGGAAAAGGGGTGCCGGTTCAAGAACGGGAGAGATCGGGAACGGCGGCCGGTGCATTTCCTGAGCCGCGTGGCGCGCTGGCGGAGGGGTGAAGGATACATGCATCGCGCCGCGGCATGCGGGCGGGCCTTCGCAACGCGCGCGGCGGGCGACTTCCGCCTCGCGATCCCGGCTGCGGAAGATGTCGTTCGGGCTTCCGGCCTGTCGCTCCGGGCCGTTCGCCGCGCCGCCGGCCCGTGAGCGGTCGCTTTTGCGCGGCCAGCGGTAAGCAGTCACTCGCGGGCAGGAGCCCGGTACGCTGGAAGGCCGATCCCGTCCGTTGGCCGAAAACGGATCGCATCCCTCTTGCGCCTCCTCTAGACAGGGGCCGTGGGTCCGGGCGGAGGACCCGATCCGCGGCAGCAACCTGAAGCAATGGAGGGACGCGATGGACGCGAACCGGCAACCGGACGAGGCCCTGTTCCAGGAACTGGTGAGAAGGAAGTGGACGGTCTCCCTCGTCCTCACCGCGATCATGCTGGCCACCTACTACGGCTTCATCCTGGTCCTGGCCTTTGCCAAGGACGTGCTGGCGGCCAAGATCGGCGAGGGGCTGTCCATAGGCATCCCGGTGGGCGTGCTGGTCATCCTCTCGGCCTGCCTGCTCACCGGCGTCTATGTGGCCTGGGCCAACGGCCCCTATGACCGCGCCGTGAAGAAAATCCTGGAGAACATGAGGGGGGAGGGAAAATGAACGACTTCACCAGCAGCATCGGCCAACCCAACGCGGTGTCCATCGGCTTCTTCTTCCTGTTCGTGGCCGCCACCCTGGTCATCACCTGGTTCGCGGCCAAGAAGAGCCGCTCGGCCTCGCAGTTCTATGCCGCGGGCCGCAGCGTCACCGGCCTGCAGAACGGCCTGGCCCTGGCCGGGGACTACATGAGCGCGGCCTCCTTCCTGGGCATCGCGGGACTGGTGGCGCTCAAGGGCTACGACGGGCTCATCTACTCCATCGGCTTCCTGGTGGGCTGGCCCATCATCATGTTCCTCGTCGCCGAGCCCCTGCGCAACCTGGGCAAGTACACCTTCGCCGACGTGGTGGCCTACCGCCTGCGGCAGAAGCCCGTGCGCATCGCGGCCTCGGTGGGCTCGCTCATGACCGTGGCCTTCTACCTCATCGCCCAGATGGTGGGCTCCGGCTCCCTGGTCACGCTCATGTTCGGCCTGCCCTACGAGGCCGCGGTCATCTTCGTGGGCGCGGTGATGATCGCCTACGTGCTCTTCGGCGGCATGCTGGCCACCACCTGGGTGCAGATCATCAAGGCCGTGCTGCTCATGGGGGGGGCCACGGTCATCGTGCTCCTGGTGCTCACCGTCTACGGCTTCAGCCCCCAGGCCCTGTTCGCCTCGGCCGCGGCCAAGTACGGCGACAAGGTGCTGGCCCCCGGCGGCCTGGTCTCCAACCCCTGGGACGCGCTGTCGCTGGGCATCGCGCTCATGTTCGGCACCGCGGGCCTGCCGCACATCCTCATGCGCTTCTACACCGTGCCGGACGCCAAGGCCGCCCGCAAGTCGGTGTTCTACGCCACGGGCTTCATCTCCTACTTCTACATCCTGACCTTCATCATCGGCTTCGGGGCCATGGCCCTGGTGGGCCACGACGTGATCACGCGCTTCGACAAGGGCGGCAACATGGCGGCCCTGCTCCTGGCCGAGGTCACCGGCGGCACCGTGTTCCTGGGCTTCATCGCGGCCGTGGCCTTCGCCACCATCCTGGCCGTGGTGGCGGGCCTGACCCTGGCCGGGGCCACCACCTTCTCCCACGACCTGTACGTGAACGTGTTCAAGCGCGGCCAGGCCACGGAGCAGGAGGAGGTCAAGATGGCCAAGCGCGGCACCATCTTCCTGGGCGTGCTGGCCGTGGGCCTGGGCATCGCCTTCAAGGGCCAGAACGTGGCCTTCATGGTGGGCCTGGCCTTCGCCATCGCGGCCAGCGCCAACTTCCCGGCCCTGCTCATGAGCATCCTCTGGAAGCGCTTCAGCACCACCGGGGCCTGGGCCAGCATCGCCACGGGCACCATCCTGGCCGTGGGGCTCATCATGCTCTCGCCCACGGTCTGGGTGGACGTGCTGGGCAACGCCAAGGCCATCTTCCCCTGGAAGAACCCGGCGCTCATCTCCCTGCCCGCGGCCTTTGCGGCGGGCTGGATCGTGTCCCTGCTCTGCCCGGACCGCGAGGCCGAGGCCAAGTACGCCGAGCAGAAGATCCGCAACTACCTGGCCGTGGGAGCGGAATGATCCCCGGCGCCCTGGAGTTCCTCGCGGGCGCGCAGCCGTTCTCGGGCCTCCCCCGGCACACGCTGGGGGAGGCCGCGGGAGCGGCCGAGCTGCGCCACCTGCCCGAGGGCGAAAGCCTGGAGCCGGGGGCCGGACTCCTGGTGCTGCGCTCCGGCAGCGTGGAGCTGAGCCAGGCCGGGACAGTCCTGGACGTGCTGGGGCCGGGCGACTGCCTGGGCTTCGAGGGCCTGCCCGGGCTGCGGGCCGCGGCCTTGGAGGACGCGAGCTTCCTGGCCCTGCCCGGCGAGATCGTCCGCGAACTGCTGACCGACGCGGCCTTTGCCGCTCATTTCGACCGCCGCCGCGAACGCCTGCGCCGCGCGGCCGAGGCCCTGGAGCGGGCCGCCCCGGCCTCCGGCGACCCCTTCCTGCGGCTGTCCGTGCGCCACATTCCCCTGGCCCCGCCGCTCTTCGTGGCCCCGGGGACCAGCCTGGCCCAGGCCGCCCGCCGCATGGCCGAGGCCCGGGTTCCTGCCTGTCTGGTGGGCGACGGCGAGCGCGCCCTGGGCATCCTGAGCGAGCGCGACGTGCTGGAGGCCGCGGCCGGGGAGGGCGGCGCGGCCCTGACCCGGCCCGTGGAGGAGCGCATGACCCGCGACCTGGTCACGGTGCGCGGCCAGGAGTTGCTCTTCGAGGCCTTCGCCCGCATGCTGGACAAGGGCATCCGCCGCCTGGTGGTCCTGGACGCCGAGGGCCGGGTCCTGGGCATCCTGGGCGAGCGCGACCTGCTTTCGGCCCGGGGCGAGAACCCCCTGAGCCTGACCCGCGAGGCCCGGGCCGCGGACAGCCTGGAGGCCCTGGGCCTGACCTTCGTGCGGCTGCGCGGCCTGGCCCTGCGGACCATCGCCGAGGGCATCGACGCGGACAACCTGGGGCGGCTCATCAGCGGCATCCACGACGCCATCCTGGCGCGGGCCGCGGCCCTGGTGGCCGAGCAGACCGGGACCCCGCCGCCCCTGGCCCTGGCCGCCCTGGGCAGCGAAGGCCGGCGCGAGCAGTTCCTGGCCACGGACCAGGACAACTGCATGCTCGTCCCCGACGGCCTGGACGCGGACGGCGAGGCGGCCTGCGCCGGATTTGCGGAGCGCCTGGTGCGGGCCCTGGTCCAGATCGGCTTCCCGCCCTGCCCCAGCCGGGTCATGGCCGACAACCCGGACTGGCGCATGAGCCTCTCGGCCTGGATGGACGAGATCGACGGAATGATCCTGGCCGCGGACTCCCGCTCCGTGCTGCGGCTCTCGCTTTTGGCCGACCTGCGCCACGTGCTGGGCGAGCCCGGGCACACGGCCCGGCTGCGGGCCTATCTCTTCAAGCGCGTGGCCCAGGCCCCGGTGCTCCTCAAGTACATGGCCCGGGAGGCCCTGCGCTTCACCCCGCCCCTGGGTTTCTTCAGCACGCTCCTGGTGGACAAGTCCGGGCCGTCCAAGGGGCGGCTGGACATCAAGAAGGGCGGGGTCTTTCCCGTGACCCAGGGCGCGCGCGTGCTGGCCCTGGAGCTGGGCCTGGAGGAGACCTCCACCTGCGACCGGCTGCTGGGCGTGGCCCGGGCCGGGGTGCTCTCCCAGGACTACGCCCAGGGCCTGGCCCAGGCCTTCTCCTTTCTCCAGACCCTGCGCGCCCAGGCCCAGGCCGAGGCCGTGCGCCAGGGGCGTGCCCCGGACAACCTGTTGGAGCCCGCGCGGCTTTCGGGCCTGGACCGCGACCGGCTCAAGGACTGCCTCAAGCTGGTGCTGGAGTTCCAATCGTTGCTGCACAGCCGCTACGGGCTGCGCCTCATGAGCTGACGGCCGGGCCGTTGAAAAATTCGCCATGGCCGCGTTGCGGCAAAAAAACGCACATCCTCGCGTAGAGGCGATACGCGCCGGACGTGCGTTTTTCTTGTGCCTTGCCCTGGCGGTTTTTGAGCGGCCCGGGGGATGCCGCCGGGGCCGTCAGGATTTCTTGCTCTCGCCCGGACCGCGTTCCGGCAGGATGAGCACGTGGATGCCCTTGGCGCTGGAGAGCCGCCGCATGTCCAGCCGCTCCACGGCCCAGTCGGGCAGAAGCACCGTGCCCTCGAACCCGGACTCGATGCGCCGCCAGAGCTCGGTTTCGTCGCAGTGCACGATGCTCTCGGCCGGGCAGAGGGCGAAGAACGGCCCGGGCACCATCTCGCCGTTCCGGCGCAGGGCCAGCACGGGCCGTTCGCCGCGTCCCCGGTTGAGCAGGCAGTTCACGGCCTCGATGAAGGCCGTCTCGTCCACGGGCTTCTGCAGGGCCGCGTCCCCGCCCATGCCCGCCAGATCCGGCAGGGCCGAGACCACCATGACCGGGATGCCCGCGGTGCGCGGGTCGCGTCGCAGGAGCGCGATGGCCGTGCGGCCGTCCATGCCCGGCATCATGATGTCCATGACCACCAGGTCGGGCTGGTAGGCCCCGGCCTTCTTCACCGCGGACTCGCCGTCGAAGGCCTGCACCACCTCCAGGTCCTGGGCCTCCAGGAGCTGGGTCAGGTAGGCGTTCACCGCGGGCTCGTCGTCGGCCACCAGGACCAGGGCCTTGTCCGCGCGCGGGGCGGGCTCGGCCACGATCTCGGGCGCGGGCTCGGCGGGCCGCGGCGCGGCCGCGATCGGAATCTCCAGGATGAAGGTGCTGCCCCGGCCCTGCTCGGACTCCACCCAGATGCGGCCGTTGTGGCGCTCCACGATCTGGCGGCAGATGGCCAGGCCCAGGCCCGTGCCCTGGGGCTTTTCGCGCAGGGTGTCGCCCAGGCGCACCTGGTGGAACTTGTCGAAGATGCGCTCGTGGTCGGCCGCGGGCACGCCCACGCCGGTGTCCTCCACCTCGGCGCGGATGACGCCCTCCCGCCGGAACACGCGCACCGTGACCCGGCCCTGGGGCGTGAACTTGGCCGCGTTGTGCAGGAGGTTCAGGAAGACCTGGACCATGCGGTCGAAATCCAGGCGCAGCAGCGGCAGGTCGCCCTCCACGTGCACGGACAGGGTCAGGGCCGGGTTCTCGTCGAACACCCCGCGCACCGCGGCCACGGCCCGCTCCACCACCAGGGCCAGGTCGGTCTCGGCGTCGCGCCAGTCCACGCGGCCGGACTCGATCTTGTTCAGGTCGAGCACGTCGTTGATGAGCCGGGTCAGGCGTTCGCCCTCGCTGCGGATGATCTCCAGGTTGTCCAGGATGCGGCGGCCGCGCTGGGTCAGCCTGTCCTGGCCCTGGGCCAGGGGCAGGAAGTTGTTGGCGAAGTCGCGGCTGATGAGCTTGGCGAAGCCCAGCACCGAGGTGAGCGGGGTGCGCAGCTCGTGGGAGACCGAGGAGAGGAACGCGGACTTCATGCGGTCCAGCTCCTTGAGCCGCCGGTTCACGTCCTCCAGGTTCTGGGCCTTGCGCTTGAGGGCCCGGGTGCGCACGTCCACCACCTTCTCCAGCTCCCGGTTCAGGGCCTCCAGGTCCAGGCGGCGGCGCTCCTCCTTGCGCCTGAGGCCGCGCAGCCTGCGGATCATGAAGTTGAAGTGCCGCGAGAGGAAGCCCATCTCGCCGGGCACGTCCTCCGGGGCCATGACCTCCAGCTCGCCGCGGCTCACGGCCAGGCACACGGTGATGAGGTCGCGCACCGGCTTGAGCAGGTTCTTGAAGAGCAGGGCCAGGGCGCCCGCCAGGACCAGGATGGCCCCCAGGGCGGGCAGGAAGATGGACAGGGCCAGGCGCGGCAGCTCGGCCTCCACGTCCTCCACGTAGGCCGTGGCCGCCACCAGCCAGCCCGTGGTGGGCTCGCGCACGCACCAGGCGATCTTCTCGTGGCTGAAGTCGCCGCGGTCGTCGGGCCGCTCCCAGCGGTAGCGGAAGCTGTTCTCGCCGAAGGGGCGCTCCGCGGCCTCGTTGAAGAGGTCCTCCATGGAGCGGCCGGTCACCGGGTCCTTGAGCCGGCGGGCGCTGTGCCCGGTGAGCACGGGATGGGAGATGAACGCGCCGTTCTCGTCCATGACCAGGATGTAGCCGCTCTTGGCCACCATGATCTCCTGGATGCGGGCGCGCAGTTCGGCCAGGTTGGCCAGCCGCCGCGGGGCCAGGTCCTGCTCCAGGTCGCCCATGAACATGTCCGCGCACACGGTCAGGTCCCAGGGCGCGAAGTACTGGGCCGCCACGAGCTTGAGCTCCAGCACCAGGGTGCCCGGGTTGATGGCCGGGTAGAGTCCGAACACGGACTGCCCGGGCCGGGCGCGGCGGGCCTCCTCCATGAGCCGCCGGAACACGAGCTGGCCCTCGCCGTCGCGGAAGTCCAGCAGCGGCGTGCCCAGGCGGGCGGGGTCCGGGTGGCAGACCACCTGGCCGCGGCCGTCCAGGACCATGGTCAGGTGCGGCAGGCTCTTGGCCACCTCGGCCAGGCGGGTGAGCGCCGTGGCCCGGGCCTCGGCCTCGTTGCGGCCGTTCTCGCGCACCTGGCGGTCGTAGGTGGCCAGCACGCTCGCGGTGTAGCCGTTGGTGCTGCGCAGGGCCTCGCGGCGCTGCTCCATGTAGAAGGTGCGCGTCTGCTCGTCGGCGATGCGCGTGCGGCCCACCAGGTCCACGGCGCTGCGCAGCACCGAGAGGCTGCCTTCCTCCTGGATGCCGTGCACGATGTTGCGGCCGATGACCCAGGCCACGGCCATGGCCACGGCGGCCGTGGCCACGGCGATGACCGCGCTGATGATGAGGAAGCGCCAGAAGGTGCCGTGGGGCAGATGGGAGGTGGGCGTCTGCGGCTTCACGGCCGGACCCCATCGGCGGGTTCCAGAAAGGGCGGCATGCCGGCCCGGGCCCGGGCGGCCTTCCAGGAGGCCTCGGGCAGTATGGTCTGGGAGCCGGGCTGGGAGTCCAGGATCTCGAAGTAGTCCAGGCGCAGCGGGTCGGAGAGGACCTTCTCCGGCGGGTTGCCGCGCACCAGGAACACGGTCTGCATGCACTGGTGGTCCAGGGCCCGCCAGGTCTGTTCGTCCTTGAGCAGGGTGAAGCTGCGGCCCTCCAGGGCCTTGACGATGGCCTCGGCCTCCAGGGAGCCGGCGATCTCGGCCGCGAGCTTGAACTGATAGACCACGGTGTAGGCGCTGGCCCCGGAGGAGCTGGGATAGCGGCGGTAGCGGCGCACGAACTCGTCCACGAAGGCCTGGCCCCGGCGCTGGCCCAGGAGCTCGGGCACCTTCCAGGTCCAGGAGGTGGTGCCCACCACGCCCTGCATGGCCGCGGCCCCGGCCCGCTCGGCCATGCCCAGGGTCAGGTTCGGGACCACGATCTGGCAGAAGCGCGGAAAGCCCATCTCCACGGCCTGTTCCAGGGCATAGGCCAGGTCCTTGCCGAAGAGGATGAGCACGAGCACGCCGGGCTGGGCGTCGCGGGCCAGCTCCAGCTCGCGCACGAAGTCCGTGCTGCCCATGGCCGTGCGCAGGCCCGGGTGGGCCTCCATGTCCTCGGTGCCGGTGTTCCTGCGCAGGGCCTCCTCGGCGCTCCAGCCCCAGGAGTAGTCTGCGGTGATGTAGAAATAGCGCTTGTCCGGGAAGTGCTCCGTGAGCCATGGGCCCAGGACCCGGGCGGTCATCCAGGCGTCGTTGGATTCGCGGAACACGAGGCGGTGGCCGTGCTCCACGGTGAGCGGAGAGGCGTAGGCCAGGGTGGCGAAGAAGGGCACGCGGGCCAGGCGGCAGAGCCGGGAGGCCTCCAGGGCCACGTCACTGGAGGCCCCGCCGAAGATCATGCGGCAGCCCATGTCCAGGAGCTCGCGCACGTTGAGCCGGGTCTGGAGCACGTCCGAGGCCGAATCCCGGGGCACCAGCACCGCCCGGCGGCCCAGGATGCCGCCCGCGGCGTTGATCTGGTCCACGGCCAGCCGCGCCGCGCGGATCTGGTCCAGGCCCTCCACCGAATACGGCCCGGTGAGGGGGTAGTTCATGCCGAGCAGGACCTCGCCCGCGGCCCGGGCCGGCGCAGGCCCGGCCGCCAGGACGCAGAAGGCCAGAACAGCGGCCAGGGCCGCCAGTGGCAGGCGCATGAGATTCCCCCCTTCCCGCCGGCCCGCGGGGTGTCCGGGACCGGCATTGTCCTGCGCACTAACACGGAATCCATGAAATTTGAAGCGGACATGCCCGCAAAGCCTTGCCGGGAGCCTTGCTTTGTGACAAAGCATGAGCAGAACGCCGGACGAGGGGGAAAAGGGGCGTGGCCGGGAAGATTCTCATCGTGGACGACGAGGTCCACATCCGCATGCTTTTGGTTCAGGCCCTGGAGGAGCTGGAGGACGCCCACGGCGTGTCCATCCTCACGGCCTCCAACGGCGCCGAGGGCCTGGAGCTCATCCGCAGCGAGCGCCCCGATCTGGTCTTCCTGGACATCATGATGCCGCGCATGAACGGCTACGAGGTCTGCGAGGCCGTGACCCGCGACCCCGGCCTGGCCAAGGTGCGCATCATCCTGCTCACGGCCAAGGGCCAGGAGACGGACCGCCGCCAGGGGCTGGAGTCCGGCGCGGGCCAGTACATGACCAAACCCTTCGATCCCGACGAGGTGGTGGCTGTGGCCCGCAGGGCCCTGGCCCTGCCCGGCTGACCAGGGAGCTTCGCCCGTGCCCTGGCTCAAGAAACACATCAAGACGGAGTTTCTGCGCGACTTCCTGGACCGCGCCCTGGGCCTGTTTCCGCCCGGGGCCGCGCTCTTCCTGGTCCAGGGCGAGGAGGCCGTGGCCGCGGCCGGGGCCTTTCCCCGCCACTTCCGGCCCACGGACCCGGACAACCTCTCCGTGCCCCTGTTCCTGGCCGAGGGCTTCCACACCAGCCTGGCCCTTTCCCTGCCCGGGATCTCCCGCCGCATCGCCGAGGACCGCCTGAACCTCCGCCGCATCCTGGATTTCCTGGCCTTCTCCCTGCACGCCGCGGCCGAGGCCGAGTCGGCCCGCCGGGCCATCGCGGACGAGACCCTGGCCAAGTACCGCGAGCTGGCCCTGCTCCAGCGCTCGGTCTTCGCCCTGAACGACACCCTGCGGCTCAAGGACACCACCCGCGCGCTCCTGGAGGAGTGCCAGGGCGGGGCCGTGCCCGCGGAGATGGGCTGCCTGTTCCTGGAGACCGCGGGGCCGGGCTCCTTCCACTGCGCCGGGGGCTTCGGCCCGGACGGCCTGGACATCTCCGGGGTGCAGGCCAGCCGCCTGTTCCAGGAGGTGGTCGAGTCCGGCCGCGGCGAGATCGTCAACGACGTGGCCAGCGACGACCGCTGGGCCGGGGAGGTGGCCGAGGTCGCCTCCCTGCTCATCCTGCCCGTGAACTCGCCGGTGCGCCGGGTGGGCGTGCTCGTGCTGGCGGCCCGCGAGACCGGGCCGTTCAAGGCCGCGCACTTCAAGCACCTCTCCACCCTGGTCTCGGTGGCCGGCATCGCCGTGAGCAACGCCCTCAACTTCGAGGGCATCCAGGTCCTCATGGAGGCCCTGCTCCAGGCCCTGGCCGAGGCCATCGACGCCCGCGACCCCTTCACCGCCGGCCATTCCGAGCGCGTGGCCAGCCTGGCCGCGGTCTTCGCCCAGGTGGTGGACGCCGACGAGACGCACTTCCCGCACATCTCCTTCACCGAGGAGGAGATCAGCGAGATCTACTACGCGGGCATCCTCCACGACATCGGCAAGATCGGCATCAAGGAGGAGGTCCTGACCAAGGACACCCGCCTGCCCGAGAAGCTCCTGGACATCATCCGTCTGCGGCTGGAGCTCTTCGGCGTGGCCGGGGGGGACGGCTTCCCCTGGCAGAACGCCTACGAGCGGCTCAAGGCCATCAACGCCTCGGTGAGCCCCAGCGCCGAGGACCTGGACTTCGTCAAGGAGCTCTCGCGCCGGGTCTGGGAGGTGGAGGGCCGCCCCGTGCCGCTCTTGTGCGAGGACGAGCAGCGCTGCCTGCTGTTGCGCTACGGCAACCTGACCCCGGAGGAGCGCCGCGAGATCGAGCGCCACCCGGCCGAGAGCTTCCGCATCCTCCAGCACATCCCCTTCCAGAACGGGCTCAAGAACCTGCGCACCATCGTGCGCCAGCACCACGAGCGCCTGGACGGCTCGGGCTATCCCGACGGCGTGCGCGGCGAGGCCATCCTGTTCCAGAGCAGGCTTCTGGCCATCGTGGACATCTACGACGCCATCACCCAGGAGCGCCACTACAAGCCCGCGGCCCCGCATCCCGCGGCCCTGGCCATCCTGCGCGAGGAGGCCGAGGCCGGCCGCCTGGACCGCGACCTGGTGGCGCTCTTCTGCGAGTGCATCGACGACGTGCTGGAGCAGGCCGAGGCGCTCCGGTTCCGCCGCCTGCGCGGCCTGCCCGAGCTCCAGGAAGGCCTGCGGCAGTAAACGCCCGCCCCCAGGATTTCCAGGCGCAACCCGCAAGAAAAGGATTTGCTCCGCAAGTCCTGGGGTATATAGGATTTCCATCCTGAACACCACGGCGAGGTAAGTCATGCACGTCCCCAGTCCGCGGCACCTGTTTTCCTGTCTGGCGTTCCTGGTCCTGCTCCTGCCCGCCTGCTCCCGCGACAAGGCCGTGGAGCCCCCGCCCACGCCGGTGCGGGTCCTGGCCGCCAAGGCCGGCAGCGAGAGCTCCGGCCTGAAGTACACGGCCAGCTTCGTGCCCAGGGCCCAGGTGCAGATGGCCTTCAAGGTCGGCGGCTACGTGGAGGACCTCCTCCAGGTCAAAGGCCCGGACGGCAAGCCCCGCGACGTGCAGCCCGGCGACCGCGTGGCCGCGGGCGCGCTGCTGGCCCGGGTGCGGGTCAGCGACTACGTGGCCCAGTCCAACCAGGCCCGCGGCGCGCTGAACGAGGCGCAGGCCCAGCTGCGGCAGGCCGAGCTGGACTACCAGCGGGCCAATGAGCTGCTCAAGGGCGGCTACATCGCCAAGAGCGAATTCGACCGCGCCACCGAGCTGCTCTCCGTGGCCCGGGCCAAGGTGGAGCAGGCCCGCTCGGCCCTCCAGGCCGCGGACATCAACGTGGGCGACACCGAGCTCAAGTCGCCCATGGACTGCTTCGTGGTGCAGCGCCAGGTGGAGCGCGGCACCCTGGTCAGCCCCGGCACGCTGGCCTTCGTGCTCTCGGACCTCTCCTCGGTGAAGGCCCGCTTCGGCGTGCCGGACACGGCCCTGCCCCTGGTCAAGACCGGCGACTCCCTGAGCGTGGTGGTGGACGTTCTGGCCAACCGGAGCTTTCCGGGCACGGTGCTCTCGGTCTCGCCCTCGGCGGACGACAAGAACCGCGTCTTCACCGTGGAGGTGGAGGTCCAGAATCCGGACTTCGAACTCAAGGAAGGCATGATCGCCAGCGTGACCCTGGCCGGACAGCCCGGGCAGACCCCGGGCATGGTGGTGCCGCTTTCGGCCGTGGTGCGCCCGGCCGACGGCTCGCAGGGCTACATGGTCTGGGTGGTGCAGGACCAGGACGGCAAGCCCCGGGTGGCGGGCCGCAAGGTCCAGCTGGGCGCGGTCAAGGGCGACAGCGTGGCCGTGACCTCCGGCCTGGCCGCGGGCGAGCGGGTGGTCATCTCGGGCGCCAGCCAGGTGGTCGAGGGCCAGACCGTGAACATCATCCCGTGAGGCGGAAATGAGCCATGCACCCCGCGATGAAGAAAAGCTGCTGACCTCGCACAACACGGCCCGCTATTTCGTGGAGAACCGCCACATCTCGTGGGTCCTCCTGGTGGCGGTCATGCTCTGGGGCGTCTATGGCTACCTGCACATGCCCCAGCGCAAGGACCCGGACATCCCGGTGCGCGAGGCCGTGGCCCTCTGCCCCTGGCCCGGCATCCCCTCGGAGAAGGTCGAACAGCTCGTGACCCGCAAGATCGAGCAGAAGATCTCCGAGAACGACGAGGTGGACCGCATCGAGGCCACCACCCGCACCGGGCTCTCGGTGGTCAAGGTCAAGCTCCAGGACGACCTGGACGAGACCGGCGAGACCTTCGACGACATCAACAACAAGCTCGCCTCCATCACGGACCTGCCCCAGGGCGCGGGCCCCATCCAGTTCATCAAGGACTTCGGCGATACCGCCACCCTCATGCTCACCGTGGCCTCGCCGCCGGTGAGCGAGGTGGAGGTGGACCTGCGCGCGGACCAGGCCGCGGAGGCCATCCGCAAGCTGCGCGGCGGGGACGCGGGCGAACGGGTCAGCATGATCTTCATCTACCCGGACACGCCCTCCCTGACCCTGGTGCGGCGCAAGGCCGAGCTGCTGGCCCAGTACATGCGCGACGGCGGCCTGGCCCAGGACGTGCGCCTGGACGTGGGCCAGTGGATCACCGTGCTGGACATGCAGACCGGGCTTTCGGACGCCGCCCTGCATTCGGCCCTGCGGGAGTTCGCGGACACCCGCATCCAGGCCTCGGAGCTTTCGCCGGACATGTGGTACCCGGCCTTCGTGCGCGACCCGGCCCAGACCCGCGAGCTCCTGGGCCGCGTGGCGGGCAGCCGCTACACCTACAAGCAGCTGGAGGACTACACCGAGACCATCCAGCGCACGCTCCTGACCGTGCCCATCGTGTCCAAGGTCTCGCGCTGGGGCGTGGTGGACGAGACGGTCTATCTGGAATACTCCCAGCCCCGGCTGGCGGCCTACGGGCTCAACCCCTGGAGCCTGGGCAACATCCTTTCGGCGCGCAACATCTCCCTGCCCGGCGGCATCATCGAGGCCCAGGGCAAGAACCTGCTCCTCAATCCCTCGGGCGAGTTCAAGAGCGAGCACGACCTGGAGACCGCGGTCATCGCCGTGGACAAGAACGGGGCCCCGGTCTATCTGCGCGACGTGGTGGACATCAACCGGGACTACGAGAACCCGAAGATCAACCTGAACTACCACGTCTGGCGCGATCCCCACGGCGAATGGCAGCGCTGCCGGGCCATCACCCTGGCCATCAACATGCGCGCGGGCCAGCAGATCGCGGACTTCTCCCAGCAGGTGGACGGGGTCCTGGCCGTGCTCAAGGCCACCCTGCCCGACGACCTGATCCTGGCCCGCACCTCGGACCAGCCCCGCCAGGTGGTGGAGAAGATCGACCTGTTCATGGACAGCATCTACGAGGCCGTGATCCTGGTGGTCATCGTGGCCTTCATCGGCTTCCGCGAGTGGCGCTCGGCCCTGCTCATGGCCCTGTCCATCCCCATCACCCTGGCCATGACCTTCGGCATGATGCACCTGCTGGGGGTGGACCTCCAGCAGGTCTCCATCGCCGCGCTCATCATCGCCCTGGGGCTGCTGGTGGACGACCCCGTGGTGGCCAACGACGCCATCAAGCACGAGCTGCGATCAGGCAAGCCGCCGGACACCGCGGCCTGGCTCGGGCCGGTGAAGCTGGCCAAGGCCATCATGTACGCCACGGTGACCAACATCGTGGCCTATTTGCCGTACCTCATGCTCACCGGCGACAAGGGCCGCTTCCTTTACACCCTGCCCATCGTGGTGACCTGCGCCCTGGTGGCCTCGCGCATCGTGTCCATGACCTTCATCCCGCTTCTGGGCCGCACGCTTTTGCGCGCGGGCAAGAACGAGGTGGTCAGCATGGAGGAGATGCGCTCCAAGGGCTTCTTCAAGTACTACAGCCGGCTGGTGAGCTTCTGCATCGACCACCGCTGGAAGACCCTGGCCGTGTCCTCGCTCATCCTCATCGCCGGGTTCACCATGCAGTCCAAGCTGAACCCGCAGTACTTCCCCAACGACCTCTCCTACCTCTTCTATCTGGACGTCTGGCTGCCCGAGGACGCGCCCGTGAGCGCCACGGACCAGGTCACGCGCCAGGTGGAGAAGGTGGTGCGCGAGGCGGCCGTGGACTACGGCCGGAAGATCGGCAAGAAGGACAAGCCCGCGGACGTGCTCACCTCCATCACGAGCTTCGTGGGCGGCGGCGGTCCGCGCTTCTGGTTCTCGGTCTCGCCGGAGCTCTCCCAGCCCAACTACGCCCAGGTGCTCATCGAGGTGAAGGACAGCCACTACACCGAGGACTTCATCCCGCCCCTGCAGGCCGCGCTTTCGGCCAAGATCAGCGGGGCGCGGGTGGACGTGCGCAAGCTGGAGACCGGCTCGCCCATCGGCATCCCGGTGCAGATCCGCATCTACGGCGAGGACATGGCGGCGCTGCGGCAGCAGGCCGAGAAGATGAAGGCCATCCTGCGCGACATCCCGCTCTGCGAGCGCGTGCAGGACAACTGGGGCGCGGAGATCTTCCGCGTGCGCCTGGACATCGACTCGGACAAGGCCAACATGGCGGGGCTCACCAACATGGACGTGGCCAAATCCACGGCCGCGGCCATGAACGGCTTCGAGGTCACCACCCTGCGCGAGGGACGCCTCACCATCCCCATCCTGGCGCGCCTGCGCATGGAGGAACGCGCGGGCATCCAGGACGTGCAGAGCGTCTATGTGACCTCGGCGGACGGCACGCACAAGGCTCCGCTGCACCAGATATCGCGGCTGGAATACGGGCTGGAGTCCGAGAAGATATTCCGGCGCAACCAGTTCCGCTGCATCATCCCGGCGGCCTTCCCGCGGCAGAACACGCTGCCCTCGCAGACCATGAAGTACGTGAACCCGCTGCTGGACAAGTTCGCGGCCGAGATGCCCCCGGGCTTCCGGCTGGAGGTGGGCGGCGAGCAGCACGACCAGCAGGAGGGCTTCGCGGAGATGAGCACGGTCATGCTCATCAGCGTGGCGGCCATCTACCTGGCCCTGCTCTTCCAGTTCAAGAACGCGCTCAAGCCGCTCATCGTGTTCGCGGCCATCCCCTACGGCATGTCCGGGGCCTTCACCTCGCTCTACGTCATGTACTCGCCCTTCGGGTTCATGGCCTACTTGGGCATCGTGAGCCTCATCGGCGTCATCGTCAGCCACATCATCGTGCTCTTCGACTTCATCGAGGAGCGCCGCGCCGAGGGCGACGACCTGCGCATGGCCCTCATCGACGCGGGCGTCATGCGGCTGCGGCCCGTGCTCATCACCGTGGGCGCTACGGTCACGGCGCTCTTCCCGCTCTCCTGGCACGGCGGCCCGCTCTGGGAGCCCCTGTGCTACGCCCAGATCGGCGGCCTCTTGATCGCCACCATGACCACGCTCCTCATGGTGCCGACCCTGTACGCCATCGCGGCGTTCGACCTGAAGATCGTGGAATAGGGCGCTTCGCGCCGTTTACGGAGAGGCAGAAAAAAGGGCCGGAGGCGCAAGCCTTCGGCTCTTATGTTTGTCCGTCGTGCGCAGGCCGTTCGCTGTGGGCGAGTTAGCTGCCCGCCCCTTTGACCGCCTCGGCCACGTGGCCGTGGAGGCGGTGTTCCCCCAGTTCCTTCAGCAGTCCCGAGCGGTCCAGGTTTTCCAGGGCCTTGTCCGAGATGTCGGTGAGCAGCAGGGCCGCGCCCGCCTCGCGGGGAGTTTGGCGTT
>JAWRKD010000067.1:0-11305 GCA_040307135.1 Desulfovibrionaceae bacterium | reverse complement strand
GGCCCACGGCCCGGGCCGTGGCCTCGTCGTCGCCGGTGAGCATGACCACGGAAAGCCCCAGGGCCTTGAGCCGGGCCACCACCGCCGGGGCCTCGTCCTTGAGCCGGTCGGCCACGGCCAGCACCGCGGCGGGGCGGCCGTCCACGGCCAGGTACAGGGCCGTACGGGCCTGCTCCGAGAAGCCCGCGGCCAGGGCGTCGGCCGCGTCCAGGTCCGTGACGCCGGACTCGGCCAGCAAGGCCCGGTTGCCCACGAGCAGCTTCCGGCCCTTCACCGTGGCGCGCACGCCCCGTCCTGTGACCGACTCGAAGTCCTCGGGCTGGGCCAGGGCCGCGCCCCGGGCCTTGGCCGATTCCAGCAGGGCCTTGGCCAGGGGATGCTCGGACAGGGTCTCGGCCGAGGCGGCCAGGGCCAGGGCCTCGGACTCGTCGATCCCGGCCTGCGGCAGCAGGGCCAGGTCCGTGAGCTCGGGCCTGCCGCGGGTCAGGGTGCCGGTCTTGTCGAAGACCACGGCCTGGAGCTCACCGGCCTTCTGCAGGGCCTCGCCGCTCTTGATGAGCACGCCCAGCTGCGCGCCCCGGCCCGTGCCCACCATGATGGAGGTGGCACGGCCAGGCCCATGGCGCAGGGGCAGGCGATGACCATGACGGCCACGAAGGAGCGCAGGGAGAAGTCGAAACCCGCGCCCGTGACGAACCAGGCCAGGAAGGTGAGCGCGGCCACGGCCATGACCGCGGGCACGAAGTAGTAGGACACGCGGTCGGCCAGCCCGGCGATGGGGGCCTTGGAGCCCTGGGCCTCCTGCACCAGGCGCACGATGCGCGCCAGCATGGTGTCCTGGCCCACGCGCTCGGCCCGGAGGGTGAGCGCGCCGGTGGTGTTCATGGTGCCGCCCACCACGGCCTCGCCCTCGCCGCGGGCCACGGGCAGGGGCTCACCCGTGAGCATGGACTCGTCGATGCGCGAACTGCCCGCCACGATGCGGCCGTCCACCGGGATGCGCTCGCCGGGCTTGACCAGGAGCAGGTCGCCGGGCTCCACCTCGTCCACGGGCACGGCGGTCTGTTCGCCGTCCTTGAGGAGCGTGGCCGTGCGCGGGGCCAGGTCCAGCAGGGCGCGCACCGCGTCCGTGGTCTTGAGCTTGGCCCGGGCCTCCAGGAACTTGCCCAGGGAGATGAGGGCGATGAGCACGGCCGAGGATTCGTAATAGAGGTCGTGGGCCAGGTGGGCCTGACCCTGGGCCACGAGCGCCGTGTTCCAGAGGCTGTAGAGGAAGGCCGCGCCCGTGCCCAGGCTCACCAGGGAGTCCATGTTCGGGGCCTTGCGCCAGAGCGCCGGGATGCCGCTCAGGTAGAAGCCGCGTCCCAGCCAGAGCACCGGCGCGGTGAGCAGGGCCTGGGCCAGGGCGAAGGCCAGCGGCGCGCGCTCCGGGGCCAGGAACGCGGGCAGGGGCAGGCCGGCCATGTGGCCCATGGACAGGAGAAAGACCGGCAGGCTCAGGCCGAAGATCGGGATCAGGGCCAGGCCCTGGGCCCGCACCCGGGCCACGGTCTCCTGGCGGCGCTGCTCGAAGTCCGAGGTCCCGGCCAGGGGCTCGGCGCCGTAGCCCGCCTCGCGGATGGCCTCGCGGATGGCGCGGGGGCCGGTCTGGGCCGGGTCGTAGAGCACGCGGGCGGTTTCCGCGGCCAGGTTGACCGAGGCTGACTTCACCCCGGGCAGGGCGGCGAGCACCCGCTCCACGCGCGCGGAGCAGGCCGCGCAGTGCATGCCCGTGACCCGCAGATCCAGGCGGCTCTCCTCGGGCGGGAACTCCAGGCCGTAGCCCGCGTCCTGCACCGCGGCCTGCACGGCCTCGGGCGCGAGCACGGCTGGGTCGAAGGAGAGGTCGAGACTTTCGGCGGCCAGGTTGACCGAGGCCGACTTCACCCCGGGCAACGCGGCCACCACCCGTTCCACGCGCGCGGAACAGGCCGCGCAGTGCATGCCCGTGACCCGGGCCAGTTTTCTTTGAGGGTCCATGGGCAAGGATATAGGTCCGGCCCAAGGCTCTGTCAATGAAAACGATTTTCAATATCGGAAAGGGAAAGGGGGCCCGAAGGCCCCCGTGCAAGGCAGGATCAGGCCGTGGCCGAGAGGCCCAGGCCGCTTTCGCTGAACAGGCCCTGGTCCAGGCCGCCCTGGCCCAGGAACACGTCGGAGAACGCGCCGGCCTGGTTCTGGTAGGCTTCCATGGCCTTGGCCAGCAGGCTGCGGAGGGAGGAATCCGACCCGCCGCCCTGGCTGTCCGCGCCCAGGGTGAAGCCGTGCTCGGTCATCCAGGCCTCGTACTCCTCGGTGCTCACCACGCCGTCCCCATTGGTGTCCATGGGGTCGGAGCCGGAGCTGGAGTCCGAGCCGCCGCCGGACTGGCTGGAAACCATGGAGCCCGCGTCGGCGTCCGTCTCCCCGGGAGGCGGGGGAGGCGGCGCAGACTGGGCCGTCATGGCCTCCTTGTCGGCCTTGAGTCCGTCGGCGAGCTCCGTGGAGTTGAGCAGGCCGTCGCCGTCGGTGTCGTAGGCGGCCAGCTCGTCGGCGGTCATGCCCATCTCGCTGGCGGAGAGGGAGCCGTCGCCGTCGGCGTCATAGGTGCTGATGAGATCGGAGGCCATCTGGGCTTCCGGGCCTTCGCCGCTGCCGGACATCTGGCTCTGCAACTGGCCCAGGAAGGCGTGCTGCCGGAGCATGGTGTCCAGTTCCGCCTGGCTCAGCAGGCTGTCCCCGTCAGTGTCGAACTTGGAGATCTGGGAATCGCTGAGGCCCATCTCGTCGGCGCTCAGGAATCCGTCGGCGTCCGCGTCGTTGTCCGACAGGAGCTTGCTGGCCAGGTCCATGCGCCCGCTTTCCTGCTGCCGGGTTCCGGACAGCAGGGAGGCCAGCGTGGTGCTCTGGGAGCCACCCAATATGCTCGATATTTCCATACCTCATTTCCCTCGGTGTCCGCGTCGGAAGGGCGCGGACGGCAGAATGGACAAGCGAATCATTGCCGCAAGGGAATGTCGTGGGGGTGCGGCCCCTGGCCGCAGGCGGGATCAGGACATGCGGACCTCCTCACTTTCCCTCCCGAGGATCATGAAGCGGGCCTTTCGCCAATGCCGGAGCAGGCGGCAAAAAATGCAGCCTCCAGCCGGACGGCAGGAAACAGCAAGAATCAGACCAGGGTGCGCAGCAGGGAGGGCGCGGAAAGGTCCGCGGACTGGGACTGGCGGGAGTAGGCGGCCAGCTGGGCGGCCTTGGGCGCGGTTTCGGAAGCGGAGACCTCCGCGGCGCCCTGGCCGTCCTGGTCCTGGGCGCCCTGGGCCCGGCTCAATCCGGCGCTTTGCTCCAGCTCGGCGTCGGCCCGGCCCTTGGCCGTCTCGCGGATCTTCTTGAGCCCCTGCTGGAGCTCGGCCGGAGAGACCACGCCGTCCTTGTTGGTGTCGAAGGCGTCGAACAGGGCCTGGTTGCCGCCCATCTCCTCCAGCGAGAGGCCGCCGCTGCCGTCCGCATCCTTGTCCCGGAAGATGCGGCTGGCCGTGCCGGCGTCGGTCTTGTCCATGTGGCCGGCCTGGGCCAGTGAGAGCATCCGGGAGGTTTCGCTGTCGCTGCTGAGGATGGAGAGCGCCATGGGGGTTTCCTTCTGGGCCGAGGCCGTGCCGAAAGGGACGGCAAAAAATGCAGCCTTGGTCTCAGGAGTGGTGAGGAAGCAAGAATCAGACCAGGACGCTCAGCATGGAGGACGCGGAAACCGTGGCGGGCCGGGACTGGCGGGAATAGGCGGCCAAGCCTTGGCGCAGGCGCGAAACCGTGTCGCCGCAGGGCTCGGCTCCGGAGCTGTCCGCGGGGCAGGACATGGCCTCGTAAAGCCGGGAGGCCTCCACGGCATCGGAGAAGATGCGGCGCGCGCGGCTGGCCTCCTGGTCCGCGCCCTGGGCCAGGGTGATGTCCGCGGACTGGTAGGAAAGGCCGAACTTGCCCAGGGACAGGCCCAGGGAGCGCGCGGTGACCGTGGCGTTGCGCAGGCCGGCGGCCAGGGAGGCTTCCTGCCGGGCGTCGTCGCTGCCGTACAGCCTGGCGGCAGCGGCAGGGCTGGGCGAAAGGATCGGCGTCATGCGGCGCTCCAGGGAACGTCGGAGGCCGGGCCCCATGCCCGGTCGGCGTCCGTTCCGGCGGACCGGCGATCCCCGCGGCGGGTGCGCCGCGCTCAATCCAGGGGGACCGGCAGGTTCCGCCTCCCGTCCCTGGGAAGCGGGGAAACAGGCCCTCTGCAGCAGAGGACGTGGCAGTTTTTACATAAGCGGGAAATTGTTTTTTGACAAGTGCCGGGAGAGCGGAGTATCAAGGATTCCCCTGTGCCGCCACCGGCCTGGAACACCAGCACATCGCGAGGAACGGCATGCCCTACCGCATCCTGAAGCGCAAGGATCTCATCCCGGGCCAGACCATCCTCATGGTGGTCGACGCCCCCATGATCGCGGCCAAATCCCGGCCCGGCAACTTCGTCATCCTCCGCGTGAGCGAAAAGGGCGAACGGGTGCCCCTGACCATCGCGGACGCCGACGCGGCTGCCGGGACCATCACCATCGTTTTCCTGGTGGTGGGCAAGACCACGGCCCAGCTGGCCACGCTCCGCGAGGGCGAGGACATCCTGGACGTCTGCGGCCCCCTGGGCCGGGCCACGCACATCGAGAAGTGCGGCAGCGTGATCTGCGTGGGGGGCGGCACGGGCATCGCGGCCATGCACCACATCGCCAAGGGCCATCACCAGATGGGCAACCGGGTGGTGGCGGTCATCGGCGCGCGCAACAAGGACCTGCTCCTGTTCTGCGACGAGCTGGGCTCGTTCTGCCCCGAGGTGCTCATCGCCACGGACGACGGCAGCCGCGGCCACAAGGGCTTCGTCACCGAGCTGCTCAAGGCCCGGCTGGAAGAGGACAAGGACATCGCCGAGGTGGTGGCGGTGGGCCCGGTGCCCATGATGGAGGCCGTGGCGGGCGTGACCAAGCCCTTCGGGGTCAAGACCACGGTGAGTCTCAACTCCATCATGGTGGACGGCATCGGCATGTGCGGGGCCTGCCGCTGCACCGTGGGCGGCAAGGTGCGCTTCGCCTGCGTGGACGGCCCCGAGTTCGACGGCCACGCCGTGGACTTCCAGGAGCTCAGGATGCGCCTCGGCCAGTTCCGGGCCGAGGAGAAGGTTTCCCTCGAGAAATTCAGGGCCGAATCATGACCGACACCAAGAAGACCCCCACGCCCAAGAAGTCCAAGACCCCGCGCACGCCCATGCCCGAGCAGCCGCCCATGGTGCGGGCCGCGAACTTCCTGGAAGTGACCCTGGGCTACACGGGCGAGCTGGCGGCCCTGGAGGCCTCGCGCTGCCTCCAGTGCAAGACCCCGCTCTGCCGCAAGGGCTGCCCCGTGGAGATCGACATCCCGGGCTTCATCGGTCGGCTCAAGGCCGGGGACCGCGACGGGGCCTACAGGGTCCTGCGCCAGACCAACTCCCTGCCCGCGGTCTGCGGCCGGGTCTGCCCGCAGGAGGTCCAGTGCGAGGGCTCCTGCATCCTGGGCAAGAAGGGCGAGCCCGTGGCCATCGGCCGCCTGGAGCGCTACGTGGCCGACTCCTTCGCGGCCGAGAACGGCTGCATGCAGCTCACCGGCGAAACCACCTGCGCTCTGCCGCGGGAGATCAAAGTGGCCTGCATCGGCTCGGGTCCCTCCAGCCTCACCGTGGCGGGCTATCTCTCGGCCCTGGGCGTGAAGGTCACGGTCTTCGAGGCCCTGCACGAGCTGGGCGGGGTGCTCATCTACGGCATCCCGGAGTTCCGCCTGCCCAAGGACGTGGTGCGCCGCGAGGTGGACGCCATGCGCGCCCTGGGCGTGGAGTTCAAGACCAACTGGGTGGGCGGCAAGACCATCCTGGTGCAGGAGCTTCTGGACCAGGGCTTTGACGCCGTGTTCGTGGGCGTGGGCGCTGGCCTGCCCCGGTTCATGGACATCCCCGGCGAAAGCCTCATCGGCGTGTACTCGGCCAACGAGTATCTGACCCGCGTGAACCTGGGCCGGGCCTACGCCTTCCCGGAGTACGACACCCCGGTTTTCCGCGGCAAGCAGGTGGCCGTGGTGGGCGGCGGCAACGTGGCCATGGACTCGGCCCGCACGGCCCTGCGCCTGGGCGCTGAGCGGGTGACCATCGTCTATCGCCGGACCAAGGGCGAAATGCCCGCCCGCCGCGAGGAGCTGGAGCACGCCCTGGAAGAGGGAGTGAAGCTGGAGATCCTGGCCAACCCCCTGCGCTACAACGGGGACAAGGACCGCCGTCTGGTGAGCGTGACCCTGGAGCGCCAGAAGCTCGGGGAGCCCGACGCCTCGGGCCGCCGCAGCCCGGAGCCCACGGGCGAAACCTTTGATTTGCCCATCGACACGGCGGTGGTGGCCATCGGCACCCGGCCCAACCCCATCCTTCTGGAGGCCACACCGGAGCTCAAGCTTTCCAAGCGCGGCTACATCGAGGTGAACCCCGAGACCGGCGAGACCTCCATCCCGGGCGTGTATGCGGGCGGCGACATCGTCACCGGCTCGGCCACGGTCATCTCGGCCATGGGAGCGGGCCGTCGCGCGGCCCAGAGCATCATCCGGAAGTTCGTGGGCGAGGACGCGGTGCAGTGAGCGAGGTCTGGCTCGTCCGCCACGGCCAGAGCATCGAGAACGCAGGCGGCGCCGGACCCGGGTTGGGACTGGCCCCGCTTTCCCCGGAGGGTGAACGCCAGGCCCGGGCCCTGGCCGGTTTCCTGCCGTGGCCCCCGGACCTGCTGGTGGTCTCTCCCTTCCGCCGCTCCCAGGACACGGCTGCGCCCATTGCCGAACGCTTTCCGCACCTGCGGCGGGAAATCTGGCCCGTGCAGGAATTCTCCTACCTGGACCCCGCGCACTACGACGGCAGCACCCAGGCCCAGCGCCGCCCCGCGGTGGAGGACTACTGGCGGCGCTGCGACCCGGCCTATCGGGACGGTCCCGGGGCCGAGCGCTTCACCGACCTCCTGGCCCGGGCCAGGGACGTGCTGGCGCGGCTGCACGCGGCCGGGGGGTTCGTGGTCGTGGTCAGTCACGGCCAGTTCCTGCGCGCCCTGCTCCTGGGCCTGGTCCAGGGCCTGGACTTCCCGGAGCAGGACCTCATGCGCCGTTTCCTGGGCCTGCGCCAGGCCATCGTCCTGCCCAACTGCGGGCTCATCCGGGTGCGCTTCGAGCCGCAGCGGGTCTGGCTCGGCCCCATCGAGGCCGGACACACGGGCGCGGAGCTGCGCGAGCCGTGAGTGTTGACTCCGGGGCCGTCCCTGCTTAGCAGAAGGCCACCGGCAGCGCATTATCCCCATCTCAAGGAGATTCCCGCATGACCAGTCCGTGTCTGCTTTTTCCGGGCCAGGGCTCCCAGGAGCCCAACATGGGCCGCGATCTGGCCGAGGCCAGGACCTCGGCCAAGGAACTCTGGCTTCTGGCCGAACGCGAGTCCGGCCTGCCCCTGCGCGAGATATACTGGGGCGGCGGCGAGACCGACATGGCCCAGACCCGGGCCTTGCAGCCCGCCCTCACCGTGGTCAATCTGAACCTCTGGCTGGAGGCCAAGGCCCGGCTCCGTCCCTCTGCTGCGGCCGGGCACAGCCTGGGCGAGTTCGCGGCCCTGGCCGCGGCCGGCGTGCTCGGCGTGGAGGAGACCGTGCGGGCCGTGACCCTGCGCGGCGCGCTCATGTCCCAGGCCGGCGCGCCCGGGCAGGGCATGGCCGCGGTGGTCAAGCTGGCCCAGGCCGACGTGGAGGAGATCGTGGAACGCGCCCAGGCCGACACCGGCGCGGAGCTGCGCATCGCCAACTACAATTCCCCGGCCCAGTTCGTGCTTTCGGGCCAGGGGCCGGCCCTGGACCGGGCCGCGGAGCTGGTCAAGGAGCGCAAGGGCCGGGCCATCCCCCTGGCCGTGTCCGGGGCCTTCCACAGTCCGCTCATGGCCGAGGCGGGCGCGGAGTTCGCCCGCTTCCTGGGCCGGCTCCACTGGCGCGCCCCGGCCTTTCCGGTCTATCACAACGCCACGGCCCTGCCCGAGCCCTCGGCCCAGGGCGCGCGCGCCGCGGTGGAGCGCCAGATGACCTCCTCGGTGCTCTGGGTCCAGACCATGGCCAACCTGCGCGCCGCGGGTTGCCGTTCCTTCCTGGAGCTGGGCCCCAAGGGCGTGCTGGGCAAGCTGGCCAAGGCCAACCTGGAGGGCCTGGACGGGCTCGAGATCCGCTCGGTCGCCGGCTTGGCCGGGATCGAGGCCCTGGAACCGGCGTGAGCCGCGTGCGCTTCGACGCCGCCGGCCTGGTCCGCGGCGCCCGCGAGAGCTGGCCCGTGGCCCTGGGCGTGTTCACCTACGGACTGGTCTTCGGGGTCCTCTCCCGCCAGGCCGGGCTGGGCGCGAGCGGGGCGCTGTCCATGAGCGCCTTCGTCTTCGCCGGGGCCAGCCAGTTCGTGGCCCTGGACCTCTGGGGGCCGGACCTGCCCTATGCCGGGCTCATCCTGACCACCCTGGCCGTGAACCTGCGCCACGTGCTCATGGGCGCGGCCCTGGGACCCTGGTTCTCCCGGCTCACCCCGCTCCAGGCCTATGGCTCCCTGTTCTTCATGAACGACGAGTCCTGGGCCCTGACCCTGGCCCGCTGCGGCCGCGAGGACGGGAGCGCGGACGGGTCCTATCTTTTGGGCAGCGGGCTGGTGGTCTATGCGGCCTGGCTCTCGTCCACGGCCCTGGGTCACCTGGCTGTCACGGGCCTGGGCGATCCGGCGCGCTACGGCCTGGACTTCGCCTTCACGGCCGTGTTCCTGTCCCTGCTCACGGGCCTGGGCAAGGGCCGCCGGGACATCCTGCCCTGGGGCCTTGCCGCGGCGGTGGCCGTGCTCACGGCCCGCTTCGCGCCCGGCAAGTGGCACATCCTGGCCGGAGCCCTGGCCGGGAGCCTTGCCGCGGCCTGGCTGCCCGTTCCCGGAGGCCGCCGTGGCTGACGCCGCGGCCACCTCCCTGGCCGTGGCGGGCATGGCCGCCGTGACCTACGCCACCCGCGCGGCCGGGCTCTTCCTGGTGAACCGCCTGCGTCTCGGCGGCCGCTGGGAGCCCTTTCTCCAGTCCATCCCCGGCACGGTGCTGGTCTCCATCCTGGCCCCGTCCGTGCTGGCCGGAGGCCCGGCCGAGTGGCTGGCCGCAGCGGCCACCGTGGCCGCGAGCCTGCGTTTCCGCAGTTTGCCCCTGGCCCTGGCTGCGGGTGTCGGGTCGGTCTGGGTTCTGCGGCTCATCATGTGATAAATATATAAGAGATCAGTCTTTCCCGGTTTCCCGATTTCTGCTATGATCGTCACAGGCCCGCGCGATCCGGGGCTGCGATTGAATTTTTCTTGTACCTGGAGGACGTGCATGAATACCGGCCTCTACGACCGCATCGTCTTTGAATATCTCGATAAGACGGAAAATCTGCTCCTGGTGGCCTCCGAGGACCCGGTGTTCATCAAGATCCTGCGCGCGGCCATCAACAAGACCGTGGGCGTGAAGCGCGACAGCCTGTACATCGTGCCGGACCTGCCCGCGGTCTCCAAGGCCATCCGCGACTACACCGAGCGCAAGATCTCCACCATCCTGCTCCTGGAGCGGATGCTGCGCGGCAGGCCCACCACCGAGTTCATCGCCAACGTGAAGAACCTCTTCCCGGACCAGAAGATCATCGTGCTGGTGAGCGAGACCCGCAAGGAGAACATCGCCTACTTCTACGAACTGGGCGTGAACAACGTCATCGCCAAGCCCGCCTCCACCAACAACGTCATCGAGAAGCTGGCCTTCACCATCAAGCCCCAGGGCAAGCTCTCGGAGCTCATGGACATGGGCAAGGCCTTTCTGGCCAAGCGCGACTACAAGCAGGTCCTCAAGGTGGCCGAGAAGATCCTGAGCCTCAAGCCGGGCAGCCCGGCGGGCCTCATGCTCAAGGGCGACACCTACCTGGAGATGGGCCGCCGCGAGGAGGCCGTGGAGGCCTACCTGGAGGCCCACGAGAGTTCCGGGCTCTACCTGGAGCCGCTCAAGCGCCTGGCCAACGTGTTCAAGGACCACGACCAGGAGCGCTACCTGGAATATCTGAAGAAGCTCGACAAGCTCTCGCCCCTGCACACCGAGCGCAAGTGCGAGATCGGCAAGGTCCACGTGAGCAAGGGCGAGATCGCCGTGGCCGAGAAGTACTTCGACCAGGCCATTGTGGCGGCCACCCAGGAGGCCATGAACGTCATCGGTGTCATCGCGGAGAACATCGCCGACGCCGTGGGCGACAATTCCCCGTCCCTGGCCGAGAAGTACCTCATCAAGATGCTCGATTCCAAGGGAGACCGGCTCACGCGCGAGGACCTCGTGCACTTCAACCGGCTGGGCATCGCGCTGCGGCGGCAGGGCAAGTGGCAGGAGGCCATCACCAACTACGAGAAAGCCCTGTCCGTGGCCCCGGACGACGAGGGCCTCTACTACAACATCGCCCTGGCCCACAACGACGGGGGCAAGAAGCGCGAGGCCCTGCGCGCCCTGCACAAGGCCCTGGAGATCAACCCCCGCTTCTACCAGAGCAGCGCGAACGTGGCCTTCATGGTCGGCAGCATCTTTTCGGACAACGGCAATTCCAAGGACGCCGCCGTCTATCTGGAGGCAGCGGTGCAGCTTGATCCCGGCCACGCCGAGGCCCAGGCCCTGCTGGAGCGCTGCCGCAAGCGCATGAAGTAGGCGGCTCAGCCCGTCCCGCCCCAGGCCCGCACAAAGCCCGGCACGTCGAACTTGCCGCAGGCCCCCTTGTAGCTCATGAAACGCACCGTGCCGAACACCGGCCGTTCGCCCCATGGCCGGTCGTGCACCCCGCCCAGGCTCCAGGCGATGCCCGCGTAGCCGTTGGGATCGCGGCCGTCCAGGAGCCAGCGGTCGTTGAGCGCGATGGCCGTCTCCTGCGCCGCCTCGGGCGAATCCGTCCATTCCAGCAGCTTTTTGGCCCAGTACATGCGCAGCCAGCCGTGCAGGTGGCCGGTGACGGTCAATTGGCGCTGGGCCGCGTTCCACAGCGGGTCGCGGGTCCGCCCGGCCTCCAGTTCGTCCCGGCCGTAGAGGTGCTCGCGGCGGTCGTCGCGGTGCTTGTCCAGGGTCCGCTGCGCCCAGTCTGGAAAGCCCTGGAAGGCGTCGTAGCGCGGCTCGTGCAGGCAGAAGTTGTCGGCCAGCTCGCGGCGCACGATGAGCTCCTCCAGGAAC
>JAWRKD010000066.1:0-6303 GCA_040307135.1 Desulfovibrionaceae bacterium | reverse complement strand
GGCCCGCTCCTTTCGGCGGGGGCCTTTTCATTCAGGCTATGGGCCTCAGCCGCTAGGCCTTGGCGCAGTCGCAGTGGTCGTCGCTGGAGCAGCCGCAGGGCAGCTTCTGGGACACGCCCAGCTCGGCCTTCACGTCCGTGGCGATCTTGAACAGGATCGTCACCACCAGGGCGCCCGTGGCATAGACCATGAGCGACACCAGCAGCTCCTTGCCCGTGGGCCAGTAGGGCGCGATCTGCTCGAAGGGGTTGGGGTTGAAGCCGCCGATCAGAAGGCCCAGGCCCTTGTCGATCCAGGTGGCCACCACCAGGATGGCCAGGGAGAACGGCAGCAGCTTGTGGTTGTCGCGCAGCGCCGGCGGGATGAGCAGGGCCAGGCTGGCCACGGCCAGGACCGCGAAGGTCCACATCCAAGGCACCAGCTCGGTGTGGCCGTGCTCGCCCACGAAGAGGTAGGCGATGGAGGCCGTGTGGCCCGGGATGCTGGAGTAGAACGCCGTGAACACCTCCAGCAGGAAGAAGAAGATGTTCACGCACATGGCGTAGGTGATGATCTTGGCCAGGGTCTTGATGCCGTCCCTGGGCATCTTGAAGCTCGTGACCTTCTCGGTGAGGAACATGACCAGCATGAGGATGGCCGGTCCGGAGCAGAAGGCCGAGGCCAGGAAGCGGGCGGCCAGGATGGCGGTGAGCCAGTAGTGGCGGCCCGGCAGGCCCTGGTACAGGAAGGCCGTCACCGTGTGGATGGAGAAGGCCCAGATGATGGAGGTATAGACCACGGGCTTGAGCCAGCCGGGATGCGGCAGGCGCAGGCGGTCGGTCTCCAGGCTGACCCAGCCGGCGATGATGTTCAGGAACAGGTAGCCGTTCAAGACCACCATGTCCCAGAACAGGATGGAGTTCGGCGTGGGGTGCAGGAGCACGTTGAGCATGCGCTGCGGCTGGCCGATGTCCACCACGATGAAGCCCAGGCACATGACCACGGCGCCGATGGCCATGAACTCGCCGAAGATGACCATGTGCTTGAATTTCTTGTAGTGGTGGAAGTAGTACGGCAGCACGATCATGACGCCCGAGGCGGCCAAACCGACCAGGTAGGTGAACTGGGCGATGTAGAAGCCCCAGGACACGTCCCGGCTCATGCCGGTGATCTTCAGACCGGTGAGCAACTGGTAGATGTAAACGGAGCCGCAGCCGGCGATGATGACCAGCAGGAGGCCGATCCAGCCGTAGTATCTGGGGCTCCCTTTCAGTGCACGTTCCAGCATGACTGTCCCCCTAAATGATGTAGTACACGCTCGGCTCGGTGCCGAGGGACGGTTTGCGACGAATCGTGTAGTTCTCGCGCAGGGCCTTGCGGGCCGGGGACTCGGCGTCGGCCAGGTCGCCGAAGGCGATGGCTCCGTTCGAGGCCTCGGCGCAGGCGGGCTGCTTGCCCACCTCCAGCCGCTCCACGCAGAATGTGCACTTCTCCACCACGCCGCGCATGCGGGTGGGGTATTCCTTGTTCAGCTTGGTCAGGTCCAGGTAGTCCCGGGGCTCGCCGAAGTTGAAGCTGCGCGCGCCGAAGGGGCAGGCCGCCATGCAGTAGCGGCAGCCGATGCAGCGGTGGTAGTCCATGGTCACGATGCCGTCGGGCCGCTTGAAGGTGGCCTGGGTGGGGCAGACCCGCACGCAGGGCGGGTTCTCGCAGTGGTTGCACAAAAGCATCACGCGCCGGTGCTCCACCTCGGGGCTCTGGTACCGGTTGGGGAAGTCCGGGAAGGCCTCCTCCATGGACGCGGCCCAGAGCCACTTGACGTTCTGACGGGTGGGGATGTCCGGCACGTTGTGCAGGGAGTGGCAGGCTGCGGCCAGGGGCGCGATGGCCTCGTCCGTGTTCAGCTTGCGGGTGTCGATGACCATGCCCCACTGCTTGGCGTGCAGGGTCTCCTTGTTCGGCTTGGAGGGCTCGCCTCCACCGGAGGAGGCCAGGACGCCGCCAGCCGAGGCCGCGACCAGGCCCGCGGCGGTCAGCCCCGCGAACTTGAGGAAGTGTCGTCTGCTCTCGTTCATTTCTTCAACCCCTCCGGCTGCGTATGGCAGTCCCAGCAGTAGGGGACGACTGCCTGGTCATTGTGGCATTTGTCGCAGAACTCGGCCTTGTTGTCGTGGCACTTCATGCAGGTGTTCTGCAGGCTGATGGTGTATTCCTTGCCCTTGGAGTTCACGTAGGTGCGCTTGCCGTCACGCAGGGCCCAGTCGCGCCAGTCGTTCAGGAGCTGCATGTGCTCCTTGCGCATGAACTCCTTGGACTCGATGCACTCCTTCTCCTTGGCCGGGAGCTTCACTTCGGGCTGGGAGTAAGCCTTGCTGCCGGCATTGAACCAGAGGGGGAAGGTGACCAGGCCCAGGAAGATGACCAGGCCGGTCAGGATGCTCCCGCCGTTGTAAAGTTTCATTCTATTCCTCCTCCTGGGCGTTCAGTTCCTCGAATTCCTCCTGGCGGAGGTTCATGGTCCGCTCGCCCTGGCCCTCAAGGTTCAGGGCGTTGGCCACCAGCTCGTGCAGGCCGGTGATGCGCACCCCGGGGGCCCAGTAGTCGGCCAGCGGGATGAGCGTGGCGCGGTCGATGGCGCAGACGCAGGCCATGGTGTTCACGCCGTGCTTCTCCTGCACGTACCTGAGGGCGTTGCCCCGGGGCAGGCCGCCGCGCAGGCGGATCTCCATGATCTCGTCGGTGTTGAGCCCCGAGCCGCCGGCGCAGCAGAAGGTCTGCTCGCGGATGGTGTTCTCGGGCATCTCCCAGAAGTGGTTGCAGACGTTCTTCAGCACGTAGCGCGGCTCGTCCAACAGGCCCATGCCGCGCGCCGGGTTGCAGGAGTCGTGGAAGGTGGCCTTGACGTAGTCGTTGCGGCTCTTGTCCAGGTTCAGCTTGCCGTGGCGGATGAGGTCCGCGGTGAACTCCGCGATGTGGACCATCTTGGTCTGCTTGGCGTTGTGGAACACCGTGCCCGTGATGGGGTTCACCGGGGTGCGCATCTGCGGGCCCTGGAGGTAGCCGTTCATGGTGTCCATGTACTGGTTGATGACGCGCCACATGTGGCCGCACTCGCCGCCCAGGATCCACTTGGCGCCCAGGCGGTTGGCCTCGGCGTACATCTTGGCGTTCAGCTTCTTCATCATGTCGGCGTTGGTGAAGAGGCCGAAGTTGCCGCCCTCCGAGGCGTAGGTGGACAGGGTGTAGTCCAGCCCGATGGCGTCGAAGAGCATGAGGTAGCCCATGAAGGTGTAGATGCCGGGGTCCGCGAACACGTCGCCCGAGGGCGTGATGAAGATGACCTCGTGGCCCTTCTCGTTGAGCGGGGCCTTGATGCGCTTGCCGGTGACGGTCTCGATGTCGTCGAGCATGAAGTCGACGATGTCCTTGAAGGCGTGGGGCTGGATGCCCAGGTGGTTGCCGGTGCGGTTGCAGTTGGCCACCGGCTCCAGGATCCAGTTGATGTTGATGCCGCAGAGGTGCAGGAGTTCGCGGGCCATCATGGTCACTTCGGCCGTGTCGATGCCGTAGGGGCAGAAGAGCGAGCAGCGGCGGCACTCGGTGCACTGGTAGAAGTAGAGGAACCACTCCTTGAGCACGTCCTCTTCCATGACGCGCGCGCCGGTGAGCTTGCCCAGGATCTTGCCGGCCAGGGTGAAGTCCTTGCGATAGACCGAGCGCATGAGCTCGGCGCGCAGCACAGGCATGTTCTTGGGGTCGCCCGAGCCGATGAAGAAGTGGCACTTGTCGGCGCAGGCGCCGCAGCGCACGCAGACGTCCATGAAGACCTTGAGGGAGCGGTACTTGTTCAGCCGCTCCTTGAAGCCCTCATGCACGATCTCCTTCCAGTTGGCGGGGAGCTTCCAGTCCGCGTCGCCGGGGCTCCACTCCCGGGGGTTGGCGAAGGCGCCGGGCAGCTCCTTCATGAGGTATTCGACCTTGTCGGCCTTGGCCGGATAGGCCCAGCGGCCGTCGGAGAAGTCGTTGGGCGTGCTCATCCAGTCCGTGCGCGGCGGAGTGTAGTCGATGGACTGCAACAACTCGATCGGTTTCTTGGAAAACTTGGCCATATCGTCTCTCTCCAGGTGCTTGGTTGAGCGTGGCTCGGCTTAGGCCTTGGCCTCTTCCTCGGCGCCCTCGGGCAGCTTCTCCAGGGGCAGACCGGCCTCGTACATGGGCTCCCGGAAGTCGTCCTCGTAGTGCTCGTAGCTGTGGGGCATGATGGACTTGTCGTTCCAGGGGTTCTCGTGGTGCCGGATGCGGGTGTCGTTGGGCAGGTTGCGCGTGGGCGAGAGGAACACGCCGCCCAGGTGCATGAGCTTGGAGAACGGGAAGTAGATGAGCAGCACGCTCACCAGGAAAAGATGCACGAAGAAGCTGTTGTCGATGCCCGCCGGGACCTTGAAGCGCAGCTGGGTCAGGTTCACCACCAGGTCCTTGATGGCGACCACATCGACCTTGGCGAAGTAGCGCATGTAGATGCCGGACAGGGCGATGCCGATGAGGAGGAAGAGCGGGAAGTAGTCGTTGACCAGGGAGATGTAGCGGATCTTCGGGTCGATGAGGCGGCGGCCCAGAAGGAAGAGCAGGCCCGCCAGGATGAGGATGTCGCTCATGTACAGGCGGGGGATGCCGATCTGCATGATGCCGTCCCCGAACTCCAGCCACTCCAGGGCCATGGGCACCTTGGCCAGGAACAGGCGCATGTGCCGGGCCACGATGATGAAGAAGGAGTAGTGGAAGAGGATGGCGAAGAGCCACAGCCACTTGGCCGAGGCGTAGGCCACCACGTTGTTCTTCACGTCCAGCTTCACGGCCGTGTTGCGGAACAGCGAGCGGAAGCAGAGCACCTCCAGGAGCATGCGCATGGCCGTCTGCGGGCCGGTGGAGGGGTTGTCCCACTTGTTCTGCTTGAACAGGGCGGGATCAAACGGTTCCTGCTGGCCCCCGGTGGTGGGGATGCGGAAGGGCACGGGACGTTTGGCCCAGCCGTAGATCTTGCAGACGAACCCCGCCAGGAAGACGAGGAGCGCCGTCGAGGGGATGCAGATGCCGAAGAAGACGTTGAGCTTTGCCGCCCCGACCCCGATCAACGGGACGAGCACCAAGGCAAAGACGAAAACCAGCGCGTACAATGCATTCATCTCCCGTCACCTCGTTTGAGTGTTTGGCCCCTTCCCGGGGCCCGCCACTATTCCTTGCCGGCCTCCTCGGCCGAAAAATCCCCGCGCGCCCTGTTGGCCAGGCGCACGATGTTGGCGTGGGCGCGCTTCACTTCCTTCACGCGCATCTCATAGACCTGGCGGCGGCTCTCGAAATAGACGTCGAAGGCCAGGAGCGCCATGTTGTCGATGCGCGTCTCGAAGGCCATGAGCTCGGCCAGGCGGCCCGCGGCGTCCAGCTCCCCGGCCAGGGACTCGCGCACGGCCTTTTTCAGCAGGAACACGAAACT
Organism: Desulfovibrionaceae bacterium; assembly: GCA_040307135.1. GTDB lineage: Bacteria > Desulfobacterota > Desulfovibrionia > Desulfovibrionales > Desulfovibrionaceae > Aminidesulfovibrio. The sequence goes on along the minus strand of JAWRKD010000066.1, from coordinate 833 downwards.
CAGGGCCACCGAGGGCGCGAAATCCTGCACCGCGCGGATCTTCACCAGCCGCTCCAGGGCCCGGCACAGGGCTTCGGCGTCGTCCCAGGCCAGGAGCAGGTCCAGGGCCTCGCGCGCGCCCAGGCGCACGGCCTCGCCCACGGGGTTGGTGAAGCGGTCGCGGTTGGAGGCCCAGACCTTCTGCGCCTCCTCGGGATAGGTGCCGAAGATGAGCTCGGTCCAGCGCTCGGCCAGGGCCTCCCGCCGGGAGCTCAGGAGGTCGGGAAGGGGCGAAAGCCGCTGGTCCTCGGTCCGTGCCATGTCGCGCCAAGGCGGCGCACGGCGCATCAGACGCCGCGCCCGCTCGTGTGGATCATTTTTCGGGGGTCGTGAAATCTCTCACGTTTGAACACCGTCCTTATTCCAGAGGAAGGGCAAAAGGTCAATCCGTTTTCCGGCTTTTCCCGGAGGCATTGGCCCGTGACTGGCGGCCCGGGGCCGCTGTCCGCGCCGCCCCGCACAGGTGCAGATTCCTGCACCTGTGCATGTGCCGGAACCTGCACAAGCTCCGGATCCGCGTTTTGACAACAGTCCGGCATCACGACGTTTTCCACTTTGGCACAGCCCCTGCTTCAGACCCGGGGTCCAGCGCACGCCGCGCACAGGAGGTTGGTCCATGCCGTCCCACGCCCTGTCCCCCTGGTTCCTGGCCCTGGTCCTGGCCCTGGTCTTCGGTCTGGCGGCCCTGTCCCACGCCTTCGCCGCCCCGCAGCGGGTCCCGGCCCGCGCGGTGATGCGGCTGGACCGGCCCGGCGACCGCTAGCCCCCGGTCCCCGGGGGGGGGGGGGGGGGGG
>JAWRKD010000065.1:0-13545 GCA_040307135.1 Desulfovibrionaceae bacterium | reverse complement strand
GGGGCCGGGGGGCGGTCTTTTCGTTGCATGACGCGAGCCGGACTCTTCCCGGCCTGGATCGCCGGCGCCCTGGCGGGCGACGCGGTCTTCGCCCGGGCCTACGCCGCGGTGTCCGACCCTGAGCGGGCCCTGATCAAGACCGCCCTGGCGCGGTCCTGGGAGGGCAGCGGGCCCTCGGAGGCGCTCTCCCGGCGCACGGATACGGTCCTGCGCTCGGGCCTGCGCGCCGTGGGAGCGAGCACTCCCCGTCCGGCCCTGGCCCTTGTTTTCGACTCCTCCGAAGTCTCTCCGGCCAGGCTCCTGGCCGCCCTGGTTCCGGCCCTGGCCGCGGGCGTGTCCGAGGTCCTGGCCGTGCGCCTGGGCGGGCGCGGCCATCCCCCGGCTCCCCTGCTGGTGGCCCTGGAACTGGCCGGAGTGGAGCGTCTGGCCCTGCTGCCCCGGGAGCAGGGCCCCCGGCTCTGTGAGCATCTGGCCGCCCATCCCGCCTGCCTGGTTCTGGCTCTGGGTTCCGCGCCTGTCCCGGCCGCCTGGCGCGGCCGCCTGGAGCGCCCCCTGGGGCTCTGGCTGGACCGGCCCGGCGACCTGGATCTGCAGGCCGTGGCCTTTGCCCAGGCGGACGCCGCGCTGGAGGCCTGGGGGCCGGGAGCGCGCGGACTGGCCGCGCCGTTCGTGCGGCGCTCGGGCACGTTCGAGAGCTTTCTCCGCCAGGGCTACGCCGCGCTCTACGCCCCCACGGCCCGGCACGAGGCCTGCCTGGGCCGCGCGCCGCTGGTCCTGGGATCGGGCTGCGAATCCTGCTGGCTTTGGCCGGACCTGGCCGCAGACCTCTTTTTCACGCACAGCACGGCCTGGAGCCTGGACGGGCAGGGCGGGCGATGAGCAAGAAGAAACCTTCGGGCCGCTACCTGGCCGGCCTGCGCAACATCGGGATCATCGCCCACATCGACGCGGGCAAGACCACGCTCACCGAGCGCATTCTCTATTATTCCGGCAAGATCCACCGAATCGGCGAGGTCCATGAGGGAACCGCCACCATGGACTACATGCCCGAGGAGCAGGAGCGCGGCATCACCATCACCTCGGCCGTGACCACCTGCCCCTGGCGCGACTGCCAGGTGAACATCATCGACACCCCGGGCCACGTGGACTTCACCATCGAGGTGGAGCGCTCCCTGCGCGTGCTGGATGGCGCCGTGGGCGTGTTCTGCGGCGTCTCCGGGGTCCAGCCCCAGTCCGAGACGGTTTGGCGCCAGAGCGAGCACTACAAGGTGCCCAAGATCGCCTTCGTGAACAAGCTGGACCGCCCGGGCGCGGATTTCGCCGCCGTGCTGGATTCCATCGCCACGCGGCTCAGGGCCCGGCCCCTGGCCGTGACCCTGCCCGACGGCGAAGGCCCGGAACTCTCCGGCGTCTTCGATCTCATCGAGGAGAAGCGGCTGGTCTTCGACCAGGCCAGCCAGGGCGCGCAGTTCGAGACTTTGGACCTCACCGGCGAGGAGCGCGAACGCATCGCGCCCTGGCGCGAGAAGGTCCTGGAGGCGGCGGCCGAGGAGGATGACTCCCTGCTGGAGCGCTACCTGGGGGGAGAGGGCATCACTGCCGCCGAGATCCGCACGGCCCTGCGCAAGGCCACCCTGGGCCTGAGGCTGGTGCCCGTGCTGGCCGGCTCGGCGCTCAAGAACATCGGCGTGCAGCCGGTGCTGGATGCGGTCTGCCACTACCTGCCGTCCCCGGCCGAGGTGCCCCAGGCCGAGGGCCTGGACCCGCGGACCAAGGAGAAGAAGTCCTTTGCCGTGGCCCCGGACGCGCCGCTTTCGGCCCTGGCCTTCAAGGTCAGCCTGGACTCGGGCCGCAAGCTCGTGCTCATGCGCCTTTATTCCGGCACGCTCCAGGCCGGGGACACGGTCTATAACGCCACGCGCGGGGCGGCCGAGCGGGTGGCCCGGCTGTTCAAGCTCCACGCCGGGCGCAAGGAGGCCGTGGAGCAGGCCCTGGCCGGAGAGATCGTGGCCGCCGCGGGCATGAAGGACGCCCGCACCGGCGACACCCTCTGCCTGGAGTCCGACCCCCTGGTGCTGGAACGCATCGCGGACTACCGGCCCGTGATCTCCGTGGCCATCGAGCCGCGCAACAGCGAGGAGTCCGGCAAGCTCGGCGAGGTCCTGGAGAAGTACCTCATGGAGGACCCGACCCTGGCCGTGCAGCACGACGAGGAGACGGGCCAGGTCATCCTTTCAGGCATGGGCGAGCTGCACCTGGAGGTGATCCTGGAGCGCATGTCGCGCGAGTTCGGCCTCAAGCCGCGTTCGGGCAAGCCCCAGGTGGTCTATCAGGAAACCGTGGGCGGCCGGGCCGAGGCCTTCGAGGAGTTCGCCCGCGAGCTGGGCGAGGTGCCGCACTACGGGGGGGTGCGCTTGGCCGTGGAGCCTCTGGCCCGGGACGCGGGCCGTGAGGTGATCTTCGAAGTGGATCCCCAGGCCTGGAACGCGGCCTGGCTGGAGGCCGTGGCCGACGGCGTGAACGACGGGCTCCAGAGCGGGGTGGTGCGGGGCTACCCGGTGCAGGACGTGCGCGTGCGCGTGCTGGAGCTGATCCGCCGCGAGGGCGAGTCCAGTCCCGCGGGCTACCGCATGGCCGCGGCCATGGCCCTGAAGAAGGCCCTGGCGGCGGCGCGGCCCCTTCTGCTCGAGCCCATCATGTGGTTGGAGATCAACGTGCCCGACGATTTCGTGGGCGAAGTTGTGGGCCTCCTGGGGGCCAAGTCCGCCAAGATCGAGAACCTCTTCGACCGTTCGGGCCAGAAGGTCGTCCAGGCCCTGGCGCCCCTGTCCCCGCTTTTCGGCTTCTCCACGGAGCTGCGTTCGGCCACCCAGGGCCGGGCCGGCTTTGTCATGAAGTTCTCCCGCTTCGACGTCCTGACCTGATTTTAAGGCAGGTGCGGTTTCCCGCGCCCGCCGCCCTTCACTTTTCTCGGAATATAACGATAAGAACGGATGGGGGTTGAGGACTCCCGGAATTCGTGTTTGGAATTTCAAGGAAATCATTGCCATTTGGCAGTGTCTTTGAAACATGATGAGAGAAGAACATCGGAGGATTGCGCGATGAGCAGGAACAGACACGGGTTTCTGGCGGTTTGGGGCGCGGGGCTGGCGCAGACGGCGCTGCTCGTGGCGATGTTCTTCTTGCCGGACTGGCGGGTCCTGGCGGCGACCGTGGTCTTGGGGCTCGGCCTCACGGCCTGGGCCGCCCTGAGCGTGGACCGGCCCCTGCGCAAGGCCCTGGCCGCGGCCGAGGAATTCGCCGCCAATCCCGACCCCGAGGTCCTGGCCCGGGCCGGGGTCGGCGGCGGGATCGGGGGGCTCCTGGAATCCTTGCTCACGCCCCTGCGCAAGCTGCGCGAGGACGCCGTGTTTTTCGGCGGGGCCATCCGGGCCGCCACCACGCCGCTTCTGGTCTGCAACCGCAAGGACCGCATCGTCTTCGCCACTCCCTCGCTGTTGGACATCCTGCGCAAACCCTCCACCCAGGTCCTGGGCTTCAGCGTGAGCCAGGCCTTCTATAACCGCGACGGCGAATCCATCACCGGCAAGATCATGGAGACCGGCAAGGCCGCGGACACCGAAACCGAGCTGACCCTGTACGACGGCCGCAAGGTGCCGATCCGCCTCTCGGCCAACATCATCGTCAACGAGCAGGGCGAAACCATCGGCGCCTACGCCTCGTTCTTCGACATGAGCGGGCGCGTGCAGGAGCTCCGGCAGGTGGAGGAACAGCGCGCGAACATGGTCCACGTGGGCGGCGAGGTGGCCGGGCTGGCCGAGCGCGTGGCCTCGGCCTCGGAGGAGCTTTCGGCCTCGGCCGACGAGCAGGCCCGCGGGGCCCAGAAGCAGAAGGCCCAGACCGACTCCGTGGCCACGGCCATGGAGGAGATGACCGCCACGGTGCTGGAGGTGGCCCAGAACGCCGCAGCCACGTCCCAGGCCGCCGAGCAGGCCCGCGCATCCGCAGGCCAGGGAGTGGACATGGTGGGCCAGGCCGTGCGCGGCATCAACAACGTGTCCGAGTCCGCGGGCAAGCTTTCCGAGGTCCTGACCCAGCTGGACTCCCAGGCCGCGGAGATCGGCCGCATCATCAACGTCATCAACGACATCGCGGACCAGACCAACCTCCTGGCGCTGAACGCCGCCATCGAGGCCGCCCGCGCCGGCGACGCCGGGCGCGGTTTCGCCGTGGTGGCCGACGAGGTGCGCAAGCTGGCCGAGAAGACCATGACCGCCACCAAGGAGGTGGAGCAGGCCATCGGCACCATCCAGCAGCGCTCGCGCCACGCCACTGAATCCATGGCCGAAACCGCCAGGCAGGTGCACGAGAGCACCGACCTCTCCAACAAGGCGGGCGAGGCCCTGCAGGCCATCATGAAAAGCATCGAGGACATGGCCATGCGCGTGTCCCAGATCGCCGCCGCGGCCGAACAGCAGTCCTCGGCGGCCGAGGAGATCAACAGGAGCATCGAAGACATCGCCCTGGTGGCCCGGGAAGCCGACGAGGGCGCGTCCCAGGCCGCCGTGGCCACCCGCGATCTGGCCGAGTTGGCCCAGGAACTCATGACCGTGGCCACCCAGTTCAGCGGCTCCGGGGACGGCGAAAGCAAGTTGCGCCGGTCCGAGAGCGAGATGAAGGGCGTGCTGCCCAAGATCACCCAGGAGTTCGTGCGCGAGAAATACGGCGAGGCGGTTTTCCAGGCCATGCACGAGAGCATGGGCAGGCCCGTGTTCCTGCCCACGGCCAGCTATCCGGACGCGGTCCTGCACCAGATGGCCGAGCTGGTGTCCGCCAGGACGGGGGTCTCCACCCGGAACTTCTTCCTGGACATGGGCCGCCACACCATCAAGGCCTTCCACCGGATGTACGGCCGCTACTTCAAGGACGAGGACCTGAAGACATTCTACCTGCGCATGAACGACCTGCACGCCCAGCTCACCAAGGACCAGCCGGGCATCAAGCCGCCCAAGTTCAGCTACGAGGACAAGGGCAAGACCCTGTTCATCAACTACCGCTCCAAACGCGGCCTGTTCGACTATTTCGAGGGCATCCTGAACGGAGCGGCCGAATTCAAGGGCGAAAAGGTCCAGATCAAGGTGATTCCCCTGGACGGCGAGACGGCCCGCGCCGAGATCACCTTCCTCAATGGCGGGAGCAAGTAGGGCCGAGGGTTTCAAGAGACGGAGAATGTCATGTCCGATGACCTGAACAGGCAGATGTTCCGCGAGGAGGCTTACGACCTCCTGGGTGAGCTGGAGGCCACGCTCCTGGAACTGGAACAGTCGCCCCAGGACCTGGACGTGGTCAACCGCGTGTTCCGGGCCCTGCATACCATCAAGGGCTCGGGCTCCATGTTCGGGTTCGAGGCGGTGGCCGCCTTCACCCACGAGGTGGAGACGGTCTTCGACATGGTTCGCAACGAGGAGCTGGCCGTGACCACGGACCTGCTCAACCTCGTGTTCCGGGCCAGGGACTACATCCAGAAGATGCTGGACGCCGATGGCGGAGAGGTGGACCCCGCGCTGCGCCAGGAAATCCTGGACGGGCTCTCCTGCGTGTCCCAGGCCGGAGCCGCGGCCCCGGAACCGGCGGCCCCCGCGCCCGCGCCAGCGGCCGAGGCCGCTGCGCCGGAGCCTGCGCCGGAGCAGGCCCCATGCCCCGCAACGCCGGAAGGCGAAGGCGGGCTCCTGCACCTGCGCATCCGGCTGCCGCATCCGGAGGGCGGGGTCCGGCCGGACCTGACCCCGGTCGTCGAGGAGCTGGCCCGGCTGGGCGTCTGCGGCGACCTTGCCGAGGAGCCCGCGGCCGAGGGACTGGCCTGGAGCCTGGACCTGCGCACCGCGGCCAGCGAGGAGAATATCCGCGACATTTTCTTTTTTTCGGAGCACCCCCTGGAGCTGGAGATCGTGGCCGAGGGCCGGGAGCCGGTCCCCCCGGCCGCGCCGCCCGCCGAGGAACCGGAACTCCGCAAACTCGGGGAGATTCTCGTGGACGACGGAGTGATCGGCCGCGACGATCTGGCCGAGGCCCTGTCGATGCAGAAGCCCATCGGCCAGATTCTCGTGGAGACGGGCAAGGCCAGGCGGGACGAGGTGGAGAAGGCGGCGGCCAAGCAGGCCCGGGGCCGCGAGCCCCAGGCCGGGAAAGGCCCGGCCGAGCCGTCCTCGTCCATCCGGGTGGCCGCGGAAAAGCTGGACAATCTCGTGGACCTGGTGGGCGAGCTGGTCATCGTCCAGGCCCAGATCAGCCAGGTGGTGGGCGAGCGCGGCGATCCCACGCTCACGGCCCTGTCCGAGGAGCTGGAGCGGCTTTCCGACGCCCTGCGCGACAGCACCCTGGGCATCCGCATGCTGCCCATCGGCACCACCTTCAGCAAGTTCCGCCGCCTGGTGCGGGACCTTTCGGCCGAGTTCGGCAAGGACATCACCCTGGCCACCCAGGGCGCGGAGACCGAGCTGGACAAGACGGTCATCGAGCGTCTGGGCGACCCGCTCATGCACCTTTTGCGCAACAGCATCGACCACGGCATCGAGCCGCCCCAGGAACGCTTGGCCGCGGGCAAGCCAGCCCAGGGCACCATCCTTCTGGAGGCCGAGCACTCCGGCGGCGAGGTGCTCATCCGCATCACGGACGACGGCCGGGGCATGGACCCCGAGGCCATTCGGGCCAAGGCCGTGGAAAAGGGGCTCATCGCGGCCGACGCCGACCTTTCGGAAAAGGAGCTCTTCAAGCTCATCTTCGAGCCCGGCTTCTCCACGGCCAAGAAGCTCACCAGCGTCTCGGGCCGGGGCGTGGGCATGGATGTGGTGAAGCGGGCCATCGACTCCCTGCGCGGCAGCGTGGAGATCAAGAGCGAGAAGGGCCGGGGCTCCACCATCACCGTGCGCCTGCCCTTGACCCTGGCCATCATCGACGGGCTCCAGGTGTGCGCGGGCGGCGACTTCTTCGTCATCCCCCTGTCCCTGGTGGAGGAGTGCGTGGAGCACGTGCGCCAGGACGCGACGGAGGCCGGAAACCAGCGCATCCTTTACCTGCGCGGGGAGATCGTGCCCTACGTGCCCCTGCGCGAGTGGTTCGGCATCGAGGGCGACCCCCCGGCCATCGAGCAGATCGTCATCACCCGGGTGGAGGGCAGCCGGGTGGGCATCGTGGTGGACAGCGTCATCGGCGAGCACCAGACGGTCATCAAGACACTGGGCCGGGTGTACAAGGACGTGGAGGGCATCTCCGGCGCCACCATCAAGGGCGACGGCAGCATCGCGCTCATCATCGACGTGCCGCGGCTGGTGCGCGGCGTGGTGGCCGCCGGCCAGTAGGACCGGGACGCGGGACGGACATGGCCAGGGACAGTGCGGATTCCTCGCGTCCGGTGGCGGACATCTGCGCGGGCGTCACGCCCAAGATGACGGACGCGGACTTCCGCCGCTTCAGCGAGTTCATCACAGCGGAGCTGGGCATCAAGCTGCCGCCGTCCAAGAAGACCATGCTCGAGGCCCGGCTCCAGAAGCGGCTGCGGGCCCTGGGCCTGGCCTCGCACCGCGACTACTGCGAGTTTCTGTTCAGCGCCGAGGGCATGGAGCGGGAGCTGGCCCAGCTGATCGACGTGGTGACCACCAACACCACGCATTTCTTCCGCGAACCCAAACACTTCGAGATACTGACCCGGCAGGTGGCCCCGGAGGTCTTCCGGCGCAAGGGCAACAACCGGGCCGCGATCTGGAGCGCGGGCTGCTCCACGGGCGAGGAGCCCTACACCCTGGCCATGGTCCTCTCGGAGTTCGCGGAAAAAAACCCCGGATTCACCTTCTCCATCCTGGCCACGGACATCTCCACCCAGGCTCTGCAGCAGGCCCAGCGGGCCGTGTACCAGGAGGATCGCATCGAGGGCATTCCACAGGAATACAAGAAGAAATACCTGCTGCGCAGCAAGGACCGCACCCGCCGCCTGGTGCGCATGGGGCCGGAGCTGCGCGACCGCATCCAGTTCCGCCGGCTCAACTTCATGAACGACTTCGACTTCCGCGACCTGCTCGACGTGATCTTCTGCCGCAACGTGGTCATCTACTTCGACCGCGGCACCCAGGAGCAGCTCTTCAAGCGTTTTTGCGGCAAGCTGGCCAAGGACGGCTACCTGTTCATCGGCCACTCCGAGAGCCTCACCGGCATGGATCTGCCTCTGGTGCAGGTGGCCCCCACCGTGTACCGCAAAATCTGAACGGAGCGCCCATGGCCAAGCCCATTCGCGTGCTCATCGTGGACGACTCGGCCGTGGTCCGCCAGACCCTGGCCCAGCTGCTCTCCTCGGACCCCGGCATCGAGGTCATGGCTGCCGTGGTGGATCCCCTGGCCGCGGTGGAGAAGATCAAGGAAGAGGTCCCGGACGTCATCACCCTGGACATCGAGATGCCGCGCATGGACGGGCTCACCTTCCTGCGCAAGCTCATGAGCCAGCATCCCATCCCGGTGGTCATCTGCTCCTCCCTGGCCGAACCCGGCGACGACACCACCCTGCGCGCCCTGGAATACGGGGCCGTGGAGATCGTGACCAAGCCCAAGGTGGGCACCAAGAAGTTCCTGGAGGAGTCGGCCATCCGCATCTGCGATGCGGTGCGGGCCGCGGCCCAGGCCAGGCCCAGAGCCTTCCGCGGCGGACGCCAGGCCGCGCCCCAGCCCAAGCTCTCGGCCGACGCCGTGATCCCCATGGGCCGTCCCCAGGACCTGCGCACCACGGAGAAGATCGCCCTGGTGGGGGCCTCCACCGGCGGCACCGAGGCCCTGCGCGTGTTTCTGGAGGCCATGCCCCTGGACTGCCCGCCCCTGGCCATCGTCCAGCATATGCCCGAGCACTTCACCCAGGCCTTCGCCAACCGGCTCAACTCCATCTGCCGGATCACAGTGAAGGAGGCCGCGGACGGCGATTCCATGCTCCGGGGCCAGGCCCTCATCGCCCCGGGCAACAAGCACATGCTGCTCAAGCGCAGCGGGGCGCGCTACTACGTGGAGGTGCGCGACGGGCCGCTGGTCTCGCGGCACCGGCCCTCGGTGGACGTGCTCTTCCGTTCCGGTGCCAACTACGCGGGCAAGAACGTGGTGGCGGCCATCATGACCGGCATGGGCGACGACGGGGCCAGGGGCATGAAGGAGCTCTTCGACGCCGGGGCCTACACCATTGCCCAGGACGAGGCCAGCTGCGTGGTTTACGGCATGCCCCAGGAGGCCGTGAAGCACGGCGGGGTGCACAAGGTCCTGCCCCTGGAGTCCATCGCGGCGGAGATGGTGCGCAAGGCGGCGATCGGCTAGTTTTTCTTCCCCTGGTTGTGGCGGTAGAACATGACCTGCACGCCCTCCAGGGTCACCAGGCCCTCGCGCATGACCTGGTCCAGCCAGGGCAGGAAGGCCTCGATCTTCTCCGGCGTGTCCACCACCTCCACCACGGGCAGGTCCTCGGAGAGCCGCAGGATCTTGTTCGTGTGCACGCGGCTGTTGGCCCCGAATCCGGAAACGCCCCGCAGCACGGTGGCTCCGGCCAGGCCCTGGCGGCGGGCCTCCTCCACGATGGCCTCGTAGAGCAGGCGGCCGTCGCAGCGGTCGCTTTCACTCAGGAAAATGCGCAGCCTTTCGGCCTGGCGGAGCAGGTTCATGGCGGTCTCCGGTCATGTTGTGGTCGCGGCGGTTTTCCCCTAGAATCAAATAAGGCGACCCAGGGCCGTGCCCGCCAGCACCAGCCCCAGGCCCAGCAGGGACCGCCCGGCCACGTTGGCCGGGGCGGTCTGGCCCAGGCGGAGCAGGGCCGGGGTCTCGAACGTGTAGGTGGAGGAGGTGGTGAACGCGCCCATGAATCCGGTGAGGGCGGCCAGCCGCCACCCGCCCGAGAACCCGGCGCGGTTTTCCAGCAGGGCCCAGACCAGGCCGAAGCCAGGCAACCGGCCATGTTCGCGGCAAAGGTGCCGAAGGGGAAGTCCGAGCCGCTCAGGCGCTGGACGAATCCGGCCAGGCCGTAACGGCAGAGGGTTCCGGCGGTCCCGCTCAGGGCCAGAATGAGGATTTTCCGGATCACGGCGCTTCTCGCTCCAGGCATACATGGCAGCGTCGGCTGCGGGAGGAAAGGGCGCATGGCCACCGAATGCGAGATGAAGTACCTGAACCCGGACCTGGACGCCGTGCGCGAGGCGCTCCGGCGCCTGGGCGGGGAGCCCCGCGGCATGGTCTTCGAGGAGAACCTGGTGCTGGACGATGCCGTGCGTACGCTCAAGAAGCGCGGCATGCTTCTGCGCCTGCGCCGCACCGGGACCGAGACGCTCCTTACGGTGAAGCTTCCCGCGGCCCGCGACGCGGCTTGCAAGGTCTGCTCCGAGCACGAGACCCGGCTCTCGGACCTGAACGAGACCCTGGCCGCCATGGAGGCCCTGGGCTACGTCCCGGTGTTCATCTACGAGAAGTTGCGCGAGACGTGGCGGTTCATGGACTGCACCGTCTGCCTGGACCAGCTGCCCTTCGGCGAGTGTGTGGAGATCGAGGGCGAGGAAAAGGCCCTGCGCGCCTGCGCCACGGCCCTGGGCCTGGACGGTGTGGTCAGCTCCAAGGAGACCTACCACGCCCTGAACCAGGCCTGGCGGCGCGCCCGCAACCTGCCCGAGGACGAGAACTTCGTCTTCGTGGAGCCCGAGCGCTCCCGGCTCCAGGCCCTGGCGGCGGCAAACTCCGGGCATTCTTCCTGAAGCCCGGCGTCCTCCGGGGCTCGACAGGCGGGACCTTCGGCCTTATTATCGCGCCTAGGGCCAGCGGCCCGCGTTCTTGGGGGATGGCATGAGCGACGAGCTTTTCGGGGACCAGTTCCAGAGCGGGACGGTTTCCGAGCACGAGACCCAGGAGCCTCCGCGCTTCCGGGTGCTCCTGCACAACGACGACTACACCACCATGGATTTCGTGGTGGAAGTGCTCATGCGCGTTTTCCAGAAGAACGAAACCGAAGCGACCACGATCATGCTGGCCGTGCACAACGACGGGGTCGGCGTCTGCGGGGTCTATACCGCGGAAGTGGCCGAGACCAAGGTGGACACCGTCCACCGCCTGGCCAAGGCCGCCGGCTTCCCGCTGCGGTGCAGCATGGAGGGGGAATAGCCCGCGATGCTCAGCAAGGGATTGGAGAGCGCGCTGACCTCGGCCGTGTCCGAGGTGAAGCGCCGCAAGCACGAGTACCTGACCTTGGAACACCTGCTCTACGCCCTCTGCCTGGAACCCACGGCCGAGGGCATCCTGACGGGCTGCGGCGCGGACGTGACCAAGCTCCGCGAGCAGCTCCTCCAGTTTTTCTCCGAGAACCTGGAGGTCCTGCCCGAGGGCTCGGAATCCGAGGTCATCCAGACCCTGGGCGTGCGCCGCGTGCTCCAGCGGGCCGTGTGGCAGAAACGCGCCTCGGGCAAGGAGATCGTGGAGGTGGGCGACGTGCTCGCCGCGCTCTTCGAGGAGGAGGATTCCTACGCGGTCTATTTCCTGCGCTCCCACGGCGTGTCCCGCCTGGACGTGCTGGAATACATCTCCCACGGCCTGCCCGCCTCCAGCCGCGAGCCCGGCTGGGACGCGGCCCCGCGCCGCCAGGGCTCCGGCGAGCGCCCCGGGGCCCAGCCCGCGGGTCCGGCCCCGGGCCAGGAAGGCAAGAAGTCGGCCCTGGAGGAGTTCACCACCAACCTGACCGAGCGCGCGGCCCAGGGCCTTATCGACCCGCTCATCGGCCGCCGCGCCGAGCTGGAGCGCACGGTCCAGGTCCTGGCCCGCCGCCGCAAGAACAACCCCATTTTCGTGGGCGACCCGGGCGTGGGCAAGACGGCCATGGCCGAGGGCCTGGCCCTCATGATCGTGGACAAGAAGACCCCGCGCGAGTTCTGGGAGGCCCAGGTCTTCGCCCTGGACATGGGCGCGCTCCTGGCGGGCACCAAGTACCGCGGCGACTTCGAGGCCCGGCTCAAGGGCGTGCTGGCCGAACTCAAGCGCGAGCCCGGGGCGATCCTCTTCGTGGACGAGATCCATACCATCGTGGGCGCGGGCTCGGTGAGCGGCGGCAGCCTGGACGCCTCGAACATCCTCAAGCCTTTCCTGGCCGCGGGAGAGGTGCGTTGCATCGGCTCCACCACCTACGAGGAGTATAAGAATCATTTCGAGAAGGACCGGGCCCTGTCCCGGCGCTTCCAGAAGATCGAGATCTCCGAGCCCAGCGTGGAGCAGACCGTGGACATCCTCAAGGGCCTCAAACCCTACTACGAGGAACACCACGAGGTGAGCTACACCCAGAACGCCCTGCGGGCGGCGGCCGAACTCGCGGCCCGGCACATCAACGACCGTTACCTGCCGGACAAGGCCATCGACGTCATCGACGAGGCCGGGGCCCTCTATCGGCTCTCGGGCCGTCCGCGCAAGGACAACGCCATCAAGGTGGCGGACATCGAGAAGGTCGTGGCGCGCATGGCCCGCATCCCGGCCCGGCGGCTCACCACGTCCGACCGTGGGCGGCTCAAGGATCTGGAGGCGGATCTCCGGGCCGTGGTCTTCGGCCAGGACGAGGCCGTGTCCGTGCTCTCCCGGGCCATCAAGCGGGCTCGCGCGGGCATGAAGCAGCCCGGCCGCCCCATGGGTTCATTCCTGCTCACCGGCCCCACGGGCTGCGGCAAGACCGAACTGGCCAAGCAGTTGGCCGCCGTGCTCGGGGTCCAGTTCCTGCGCTTCGACATGAGCGAGTATATGGAGAAACACGCCGTGGCCCGGCTCATCGGCGCGCCTCCCGGCTACGTGGGCTTCGACCAGGGCGGCCTGCTCACCGAGTCCATTCGCAAGAATCCGCACTGCGTGGTGCTTTTCGACGAGATCGAGAAGGCCCACCCGGACGTCTTCAACATCCTGCTCCAGGTCATGGACTACGCCACCCTGACCGACAACAACGGGCGCAAGGCCGACTTCCGGCAGGTGATCCTGCTCATGACCTCCAACGCCGGGGCCCAGGACATGGCCAAGGCGGGCATCGGCTTCTCGCGCAACGACAAGAGCGACCGCAAGAGCACGAGCCTGAAGGCCATCGAGCGCCTGTTCAGCCCGGAGTTCCGCAATCGCCTGGACGCCACCGTGCCCTTCGGCGCACTCAACCCCGAGATCATGGCCCGCATCGTGGACAAGTTCATCGGCGAACTGAACACGCAGCTCAAGGAGCGCCGCGTCAGCGTGACGCTCACCGAGGCGGCCCGGGCGCTCCTGGCCGAAAAGGGCTATGATCCGGCCTTCGGAGCTCGGCCCATGGCGCGGGTCATCCAGACCGAGATCAAGGACGCCATCGCCGAGGAACTGCTCTTCGGGGAACTGCAGAAGGGCGGGGTGGTCGAGGTGGACGCCAAGCCAGTGGCCGAGCGGGTCGCCGCCACGCCTGGAGCCTGCGGTCCCTCGGGCGACTTCCTCTTCAGCTACGGCCCGGCCGGGGACGCCGGGGCCCACTGAACCTGAAACCGAAGAGGCGGCCGC